>JBCCWB010000028.1:0-24593 GCA_039194345.1 Planctomycetota bacterium | reverse complement strand
TGCCTGACACCATCAATCGAAGCCCCGAATCAGGCAAACATGCCTGACCTACCGAAGACCGTCATGTCCGAAACCAAACTCCCAGTCCTAAAAGCCAAAGACTTCGCCTCCGATCAGGACGTGAAGTGGTGCCCGGGGTGCGGGGACTACGCGATCCTCAACGCGGTGCAGCGGGTGGTCGCGCAGACCGGGCACTCGCGGGAGAACACCGTGTTTATCTCCGGCATCGGCTGCTCGTCGCGGTTCCCGTACTACATGAGCACCTACGGGTTCCACTCGATCCACGGCCGGGCCCCGGGCTTCGTGTCGGGCCTGAAGATCGCCAACCCCGAGCTCGACGTGTGGATGGTCACCGGCGACGGCGACGGGTTCTCCATCGGCGGCAACCACATGATGCACATCCTCCGGCGGAACGTGGACGTGAACATCATGCTGTTCAACAACCGCATCTACGGCCTGACCAAAGGCCAGTACTCGCCGACCTCGGAGCAGGGCAAGAAGACCAAGTCCACGCCGATGGGCTCGCTGGACTTCCCGATCGACCCGATCCAGGTCGCCCTCGCTGCGGGCGGTACGTTCGTCGCCCGCTCGACCGACAAGGACCGTGGGCTGACCGATGTGCTCACCGAAGCGAGCAAGCACCGCGGCTCATCGTTCTGCGAGATCTACCAGAACTGCAACATCTTCAATGATGGCGCCTTCGAAGACCTCACCGGCAAAGACACCCGCGAAGACAACGTGCTCTACCTCGAGCACGGCAAGCCCATGGTGTTCGGCAAGAACAGCGACAAGGGCCTCCGCCTCGTCGGCAACCGCCCCGAAGTGGTGACGGTAGGTGAGGGCGGGGTTAGCGAAGACGACCTGCTGTTCCACGACGAAACCAACCACGCGCTGGCGACGATGCTGGCGGGACTACACCATCCCAAGTTCCCGGAGCCGCTGGGCGTGTTCTACCGCGAAGATCGCCCGACGTACGAGACACTCGTCGCCGATCAGGTCGCCGAATCCAAGGCGAAGCGTGGCGAAGGCACGCTGGACGACTTGTTCAACGCGGGGGACACCTACGTCCTTGAAGGCGCGGATTCGAACCACGGATTACACGATTAGGTTTGTATTGAGGATGGTTTTGTGAGGGATATCGCCTGCGCGGCGAGCGGCAGGGACGCTGCCCCTGCACCCCGTCAAGACAATCAACGAACCGTTCGGCATCGTGACGCATGGTCTTTGGGGTGTCGGGGCAAAGCCCTGACCGCCCGCCGCGAAGGCGATCCGAAACCCAAACCCCACATCCAAACACACTTATCCATCTTGTTACACTTCTTCCCATGAGTGAGACCACCACGATTCAATCGGGCGACGGCGCGATCACTGTCGCGACCCGCGGTGCCCGGATTCTCGAGTGCCGTGTCCACGGCGCCCCCGGATGTGACGAAAACCTGTTCTACGACGACGGCAAAGGCAACGGCGGCGACCGCCTATGGATCGCGCCCGAGGTGGCGTACTACTGGCCGAGCTTGGAGGATGCGCTGCGTGACCCCGTGGGCACGGCCGAGACGCCCGCCGACGTCGACCCCGGCGACTACGAGGTCGTCGGCGATTACGAAGACGGTAAGGGCTTGGTGCTCCGCAACGACTGCTCGCTCATCGACAGCCGAAACGAGAAAGCCATCGGCTTGGAACTGACGCGCTCGTTTGCTGCTGCGGATACACCCACGGACCTGCCCGAGGGCGTGAAGTATGTGAGCTTTGCCATCACCAACGAACTGCTCGTGCGAGGCGGTGATGATGGTGCGGTCGCCTCGGCATGGAACATCCTGCAGGTCCCGCCGACGGGTACGCTGATCTGCCCGACCAAAGGCAAGGTTGATCCCCGGTCCTACTACGACCCGTTCGGCGATAATCACGTCCAAAGCGACGACACCGCGGTGCGGTTCCTGATCGACGCCCAGCGTCGGGTGAAGATGGGCATCAAGCCCGCCGACACGCTTGGCAAGATGGGGTACTACCGGCCCGTCGGCAACGGCATCAGCACGCTGATCTATCGCGAGTTCGAAGTGGATTTGGAGGGGACGTATGTGGACATCCCCCGCGACCACCCGGCCGAGCAACGCTCCGATGGCGATGCCCTGCAGGCCTACAACGACGACCAAACCTTCGGCAACTTCGGCGAGATGGAGTACGTCGCCCCGGCGGTCATCGTCGGCGAAGTCGAGTCGCGTGCCGTGACCTGCACGACCCACGTGCTGGCCGGCCCGGATGCCGCGGTCAAGGCCGCGGGCGAGGCGCTGCTGGGCGTGGCGGTTTCGATGATCGGGTAGGCTATTGGGGATGAACGCCAAGACGCCAAGAAGCCAAGACGCCAAGCAGAAACGCTTGGATCATTCGTGCCGTTGGCTCGGTGTTTATGAGCGTTCCCCTTTCAGTGGGGTGGGGCGTTGTGATTCTGTTTGCCCTGCCTTTCTTGGCGTCTTGGCGTCTTGGCGTCTTGGCGTCAACCACACCGGGGGCAAAGCCTGATGGCCCGAAAGATGCCCGCTAAATCGGTGACACTCGACGCGAACGTCCGCGTCCTGGCGGTGCATGGGCCTGAAGAAGCGATCAAAAAAGAAAAGATCGATCAGCTGCGCGAAGCCCTCGAAGCGGAGCACGGCGAGATCCAGAAATTCAATTTCGATGGCAAGGTTGCGACTCTTGCGGAGGTGTTCGACGAGGTGCGTGGCTACTCGCTCATGGGCGGATACAAACTGGTCATCGTCGATCCGGCGGACGACTTCGTGAAGGCCCACCGCGAGCCGCTCGAACGCTACGCCCAGAGCCCCGTGGACCACGCGACGCTGGTGCTACGGTCGGCCGGCTGGAACCGGGGGAACCTGGACAAATACATCGCCAAGGTCGGGGCGGTGATCAAGTGCGAGCCGCCCAAGCCCGCCGAGGCGGTCGTCCGGCTGGTCGCTCGAGCCAAGGACGTCCACGGCATGTCGATCGATCGGCCCGCGGCACAGCTCATGGTCGATCGCTTGGGGGTGCACCTGGTACGCTTAGAGACCGAGCTCGATAAACTCGCGGCGATGGCGGGGGCGTTGTCGCCCAAGGGGCGGTCGATGAAATCGGCGGGGGGGATCGACCGGGCGATGGTCGAACAGGCGGTCGGCAAATCCAGCGACGAGAAGGCCTGGGAGGTGCAGGAGAGCATCCTCGCGGCGATGGGGGCGCGTAACGCCTCCGCGGGAGCGATCGTGACCAAGGTTCGCGAGTTGATCGACCTCGGCGGGCAGCCCGAGATCCTGGTCATGTATTTCGTGGCAGACCTGGCGCGGAAGCTGGCGGTGGGCGGGCAGATGCGGGCGGCGGGTGATCCGGAAGGGGCGATCAGCAAAGCACTTAAGCTCTGGGGCCCGCGTCAACGGCTGTTCATGGATGTCCTGCGTAAGGTCGGGCCGGAAGGCGGGGCGAGGCTGTTGGATATGGCTTTGACCGCAGATGCCCGCAGCAAATCGGGCTTCGGCCCGGCGGGGCGGAATCTTGAAGGTTTGTGCGTGCAGATGGCCGATGTTCAGGGGTAGCCCGGGTTCCGATAAGCGTTTGGCTTGATCGGGGCTGGGCGGCTCACCGCAGGAGGCGGTGGGGTGTTTGAATGCATGGAGGCATGATGCGGACGCAAGCCTGGACCTGGATGTTGAGTTGGACGTTGATGCTGGCCTTGGGGCTGGTGGCGACGTTGTTGCTTGTGGGTTGTGAATCGAGTGGCGGGGCGGGCTCGACGCCATCGTTGGCCACGTCGTCAGGCTTCGGCGAAGGTGGGGCGGCGGGCGAACGTGACACCGCGTTGGCGGATGAAACGCGAGCGTTGGCCGAGCGATTGACTGCTTCGATCGATCGGGTGCCGGGCGATGGCGAGGACGACCCGTTTGCCGATGCGATGGGTTTCGGGGATGAGAAACGCTCGGCCGCCGCTTCGGCGAATGCTCAGCCACAGCCGATGGTTCCCGCACAGGTGGACCGTGAAGCGGCGTTGCTCAGCCAAAAGCCCGATCCCGCAGTGATGGTGGATGTTCCCGGCGGTGCGTATGAACTCCGGCCCGCGACCGTTGTGCCGATGCCCGAGGTGCAGAAACCTCTCAGTCGTGAGGACCTACTCGCCGAGCTGTCGGCCCAGGTCCGCGCCAGCGACGATTCCGCGCTCGTGATCGCGGTGACCGACGCCGCGCTTAGCCTGGCCCGCCCCGATCATCAGCTGGATCCGGCGGTACTCGAGCCGCTCAAACCGATGCAGCGTGAGGCGGTGAAGCGGTTGCACACGTTGTTCTTGGGCATCCAGCAGCGGGCTGAGGAGCAGGGCAAGGTGTCGCCCACGTCGCGAGCCCAGATTGGCGGCCCCACCACGGCGGGCGGTGGCGGGTTCGACCGCAAGGCGTTGGACGAAGCCCTTGCCGATGCGTTCGGCGAGATGCCGGTGACGATTGTCTATTCAGATCTCTGTCGCAGCGTTGCGGGGTTCGGCGTGTTTGAGCCATTGGCCTCGCACAACTTCTTGGCTGGCCGAGCGAACCGGGCGATTGTCTACGTGGAAGTGGAGAACTTCGCCGCGGCGAAGCTGGAAAACGACCATCGCGAAGTGCGTCTGACTCAAGAATTGATCCTCTACAAGGAAGACGACGGCCTGGCGGTGTGGCGCCACGAACCGACGCAGGTCACCGACGTGTCACGCAACCGCCGACGGGATTTCTACGTGGTGCAGATGATCACGCTGCCCGCTCGGCTGAGTGCGGGCAAATACCGCTTAAAGGTGCGCATCACCGACCAGCACGGCGACTCGGTCGACGAAACGACGCTCAAAATCAACGTTGTTGCGGATCCGCAGCTGCTCAACGCCGACCCGCAACTTTGACCTCTCCTGGCCTAACCGAACCGTGGGGCCAAGGGGGAGCGATCCTGCTATCCTCTCGGGCATGCAAGCTCTGGCCGACGCATCACAGTTAGCCCAACTTATCAGCGAGATGGGCGCATGGGTCGATTCCAAGCGGCAGGCCAATCCGCAACGCAGCTTCGCCCTCGTCGGCATCCGTAGCCGGGGTGATGTCGTTGCCCACCGCGTCGCGGAGCAGCTCGACATCGCGCAGGTCGGCGTGCTCGACATCACGCTGTACCGCGACGACCTATCGGAGATCGCCAGTCAGCCGACGGTCCGGACGACGGAGATCGAGTTCTCGCTGGACGGGTTGGATGTGGTGTTGATCGATGATGTGCTGATGAGCGGCCGATCGATCCGTGCCGCGTTGTCATCGCTCATGGACATGGGGCGACCAAGGCGGGTGTGGCTGGCGGTGTTGGTGGACCGTGGTGCGGAGGTCCGGGAGTTGCCGATTGCCGCGGATTATGTCGGCCTGACTCATGCGGGCGACGAGCACGTCCGGGTGTTGGTCACGCCGACTGATGAACAAGACGCGATCCTTCTTGGAGAAGACGCCTGATGAGCGACTACGCCTGGCCGCACCGTCACCTGCTCGGGATCGAGGAGCTCTCGGCCGAGGACATCCGTTTCGTTTTGCAAACCGCCCGCGGCCTCGAAGATGTCTCGACCCGCAGCGTCAAGAAAGTGCCCGCCCTCCGCGGCAAGGTCGTAGCCAATCTCTTCTTCGAAGACTCCACCCGCACAAGTAGCAGCTTCCAACTCGCCGCCCAGCGCCTCTCGGCCGATGTGCTGGATTTCAAGGGGAAGGGCAGCAGCGTCTCCAAGGGCGAGACGCTGGTCGATACCGCCAGGACGATCGAGGCGATGGGGGTGGATGTCATGGTCTGCCGTCACCACCACTCGGGTGCCGCCCACAAGCTCGCCACCAACGTCGGCGCCCACGTGGTCAACGCGGGGGACGGCCAACACGAACACCCCACCCAGGCCCTGCTCGACCTGTACACCATCGCCAAGCGGCTTAACCGCCTCGATACCTTCGACTTCAACGGCCTGACCGTGGCCATCGTCGGTGACATCGCCCACTCCCGCGTAGCCCGTTCCAACGTTCTGGGTCTGCAGAAGCTGGGGGCGAAGGTGATCCTGGTCGGCCCGACCACGCTCTTACCCGGTGCGTTCCGCGATCTGGGGTGTGAGCTGTCCAACGATCTGGACGAAGTCCTACCGAGGGTGGATGTGGTGAATATGCTGCGGGTGCAGTTCGAGCGGATCGCCTCACAAGCGTTCCCTTCGACCCGGGAATACGCGGTGCTCTACGGGCTGACGCCCGAACGCCTGGCCCGTTGCAAGTCTGAGGTGGTGGTCATGCATCCCGGGCCGATGAATCGCGGCTTGGAAATCGATGGCGAGGTGGCCGACGGCCCGAACTCGGCGATCCTCCAGCAGGTCACCCACGGCTTAGCCGTCCGAATGGCGGTCCTCTTCCTCGTCAGCACCACGCACGAAAAATAAGCCGCCCGTTTGGCATGCAGGTCCGTGGTATAACACCCGATCCATGACCGATCCCGCTGACACTCCGACAAATATTCCCGAAGGCTTCCTCCTGATCATCTCCGGCCCGTCGGGCGTGGGGAAATCTACGCTCACCAACGCGCTGCTCGAGAACCTCGATGCGGACCTATCGGTCTCAATGACGACCCGCCCGATGTCGAAATCTGATGTCGATGGCGAGCACTACCACTTCGTCGATGTGAAGACCTTTGAGCAGCACATCATCGATCAGCAGTTCCTCGAACACGCGGTGTACAACGGCAACTACTACGGCACGCCCCGTAAATACGTGCAGGAAAAGCTCGACCGCGGCCGCGTCGTGATCCTGGAAATCGACGTGGAGGGTGCCCGCCAGATCAAGTCGGCCATGCCCGGCAGCTTCGCGATTTTTATCAAGCCGCCCAGTGAGGACGCGCTGATCGATCGGCTCCGTGGCCGCCAGCGGGAAGACGAGGAGACGATCCAGAAACGGTTCAGTCTGGCGAAGAAAGAGATCGCGTTCGCGGAGAGCACGGATGTGTACGACGCGTTTGTGGTGAACGACGACTTTGATCGTGCGGTGGCAGAGATCGAGAAGCTGATCCGTCGGCGATTGGCTGAGGGACAGGAGCCGACGCTCTTTTGAATCCCCAGCGTGGGGTGCTTGCTGCCCGTTGCATCTGCTAGATTGTGTTCATGAAACGGCCAGCGGTCTTCCTCGACCGTGACAACACGATCATCCATAACGACGGCGATCTTGGCGATCCCGACGAGGTCAAGCTGATTCAAGGTGTGGCCTCGGCGATCGCGTCTGTGTGCGGACTGGGCTACAAAGTAGTGGTGGTGACCAACCAAGGCGGGGTGGCGCGGGGCAAGTACAACGAGGAAGACGTGGATGCGGTGCACGATCGCATCGAAGAAGTGATCCGCGAACGGGCCAACGGCGCGCGGATCGATGCGTTTTATTTCTGCCCGTTCCACCCGCAAGGCACGGTTGCCCGGTACAAGAAGGAGCATCCCACGCGTAAGCCCAAGCCCGGAATGCTGCTGCAGGCGGCTGAGGACCTGGACCTCGACCTGAGTCAGAGCTGGATGGTCGGTGACGCTTTGCGCGACATCGAGGCTGGAGCCGCGGCGGGTTGCCGAACGGTGCTGCTGCAGGCCGATTGGACCAACACGTCGCTCGCGGATCTGCGCAAGCGTGAGGCGGCGAAGGCGGGCAAGAAGACGACGGGGCGTGGCCGAAAGAAGGTTGAGCCGGACTTTGTCGCCAAGGGCCTTGTCGAGGCGGTGCGGATCATCGCATCGCAGCGCAAGCCCGAGGCGAGCGAGGAGATCAGCCGCACACGCATCGCGGGCAAGCGGTGGGACGCGGAGGCGATGGCCAAGCTCCAACAGCCCCGGGCCAAGGCTCCAGAGAAACCCGAAGCCGAGGCGAGCGCCCCCGAACCGAAAGAGCCAGAATCCGTTGGGGCAAGCCCTGTATCAGAGCCACCTGCGGACCAAGCCACTACAGCAGAAGCCACAAACGGTGACACCGCAGCATCCAACGGCTCATCTGCCGCTGTGCCGTCACGGCCATTTGTCCCTTGGACCAAGCAGGCTCCGGATGAGCAACTGAACGAAGAACCGGAAATTGGGGCCACGGCAGAATCACAAGAAACGCCTGCTCGAGACGCAGCGCCATCTCCGCTTCAATCCGAAGGGACTTCGTCGCAAACCGAGCCTGTGACCAAGCCGGTCGAAGACGCAGTGGACCCGGAGCCGAAAGCCAAGCCAGAGGCTGAGCAAGCCTCGGCGCCTTCTTCCGCCGATTCTGATGCGCTCACCACGCTGAACAAAACCATGCGGCTGGTGTTACAAGAGCTCCGCATGCAGCGCGGCACCTCCGGTG
Organism: Planctomycetota bacterium; assembly: GCA_039194345.1. GTDB lineage: Bacteria > Planctomycetota > Phycisphaerae > Phycisphaerales > Phycisphaeraceae > Algisphaera. The sequence goes on along the minus strand of JBCCWB010000028.1, from coordinate 16,260 downwards.
AGTTTCAGCAGCTCGGCGTGATCGCCATCGTGATTCAGGCGGTCGCGTTCATCTGCATGCTGGGCGCTTTGTGGATGGGTGGCGGAGAGGGCGGCGACGGAGCCTTCCTCCGGTGGATTTCGGTGGCCATCATCCTTCAGCTCGCGGTGATCGCGACGCTGCTGTTTTCCAAGCCCTCTAGCTGAGTTCTCTGGGTATACTCGTCGGTCCGATGGCCAAACGCGATCAGCACCAGCCCGCCGAGCGATTGCTCGTTGTCCTGCCGACCTGGTTCGGCGACATCCTCATGGCCACGCCCACCCTGCGGGCACTCAAGCGTCTCTGGCCTGACACGCAGCTGTCGGTTCTGGTCCGCGAGAGCGTGGCCGACTTGGTGGAAGGGCTGCCCTACATCGACCACCACGTGCCGGTGCTCATGAAGGGCAAGGGGGCCTCGGCTTTCCGCCTGGCCAAGCGTTTGTCCAAGCAGAAGTACGACGCCGCGATCTTGCTGCCCAACAGCTTCCGGTCAGCGGCGCTGGTCTCGATGGCGGGCATCCCCCGACGCATCGGCTACGAACGCGACGGCCGCGGTGTCCTACTAACCGACAAGCTCATCCCTCGGCGAGAAGGCAAAAAATTCCTCCCCGTGCCGACGCTGGATTATTACCTCAGCATCGTGCACTATCTCGGCGGCGAGGCGTACGAAGGCGACCACCTCATGGAAGTCGCCACCCGGCCCGAAGACGATGAGCGTGCCGCGGACCTGCTGGCCGGGGCGAAGGGCAAGCCGGTGGTCTTGCTCAACCCCGGAGCACAGAAGGAATTCAAGCGATGGCCCGCCGAGCGGTTTGCCGAGTTGGCCGCTCGATGCAGCAACGAGTTGGGCTGTGCCGTAGCGGTGACCGGCTCTCCCGATGAACGTGAGGTCTTGGCTCGCGTGACCGGCGCCGCGACCACGACGATCATCGATCTACCCAAAGCGGGCATGAACGTGCGCTTGCTCAAAAGCGTCACGAAAAAGTGCGCCCTGATGGTGACCAACGACACCGGCCCGCGCCACCTCGCCGCGGCATGCGACACGCCTTTGGTCACGCTCTTCGGCCCGACGACCCCGGAGTGGACCGAGATCGGCTACGACAAAGAGCGTCAGGTCGTCGCCCGCGACGCGGGGCATGCCGAGAGTATGAAGCAGATCAGCGTGGACGAGGTCTTTGCGGCGGCGAAGGATCTGCTGAACTCCTCGCCCACGGAAGTTGGCTCGTGAGCGAGGCGATGCGCCTAGCGGTTGTGATCGAGTCGTTCAACCCGGCTGCGGGCGGCAACGAACGCTCGACTCAGCAGATCATGCATGAGCTCGTTAAGCGTGGGCATTCGGTGACGTTGATCACCGGCTGCTGCTCGGTGGACAATGAGCCGGAAGGCGTGAAAACCATTGCTTTGTCACGCAAGAAGTCGTCATCGGTGATCCGACTGATGCGTTTTGCGGGTTGGGCCAAGCAGCAGCTGCGAAAAGGGCGGTTCGACGCCAGCCTATCGATGACCATGGCCGTGCCCGCCCGCGTGGTGCAGCCGCGTGGCGGGACTATCCGCGAGACACTGGCCCGGAACGTGGCGATGCGTGGCGGCGGCTTCCGCAGCACCAAGAAGAAATTCGAACTGGCCCTCGATCCGAAGCAACGGTTGCTCTTAGCCCTCGAGAGGAAAACGTTGGCCAATCCGTCGGTGTTCCGCGTCGCGGCGCTTAGCCGATACGTGGTCGAGCAGCTCGAACGGCACTTCGCGTTCCCCGAGTCTCGGACGGTTGTGATCCCCAACGCCGCCGTCATGCCCGACATCGATTCCGATCAACGGGCCGAGTGGCGAAACTCAATCCGCCAATCATTCAACGTGCCCGATGACGCGGTGCTCTACCTGTTCGCGGCCCAGAACCCGAATCTGAAGGGCTATCCGACGTTGCTCGGTGCGCTGAAGCGGCTGTGTGATCAGGGGCTGAATGTCGTGGCGTTATTGGCGGGCGGGTTCGACTATCCCGAGAATCAGGCCGCCGAGGCTCAAGGCGTGCGGGATGCGGTGCGGATCGTCGGCCCGACCCGAGAGATGCCCAAGCTCTTCGCCGCGGCGGATGTCACGGTGCTGCCGAGCTGGTACGACCCGTCGAGCAAGGTTGTGCTGGAGTCACTTATGATGGGAACCCCCGCGATCAGCACCACTTACAACGGGGCTAGCGACCACCTCCTGCCCGAGGGAGCCGCGCCGCGTGGCTGCGTCATCGACGACCCCGGCGACCCCAACAAGCTGGCAGACGCCATGGCCAAGCTGGCCGAACCCGACTTCCGCTCGGCCTGCTCGGCGGCTTGCGTGGGCCTCGCGGATCAGCTCAGCATGGCCCGGCACGTCGACCGGCTGGAGCAGGTCTTGGCGGAAGCGGCTCAAGCAGGCCAAGGCTCGTGATTCAGGCCGAATTTCCGATTTGCAACCAGACGCTGTTTTTGGGTATACTGCTTAGCTCGCTACACCGAACCAGAGAACCGGCCCATGCCCACTATTAACCAACTCGTCCGTAAACCCCGCCGTACGCCCAAGTTCAAGTCGAAGGTCAAAGACCTCGACCAATGCCCCCAGCGTCGCGGCGTCTGCCTCCAGGTCAAGACCGTGACCCCCAAGAAGCCTAACTCGGCTCTCCGGAAGGTCGCCCGTGTCCGCCTGTCGAACGGCAATGAAGTCACCGCCTACATCGGTGGCGAAGGCCACAACCTCCAAGAGCACAGCATCGTGCTGGTCCGCGGCGGCCGTGTCCGCGACCTCCCCGGTGTGCGTTACCACGTTGTCCGTGGTGCCCTCGACACCCTCGGCGTTGACGGCCGTAAGCGTGGCCGCTCGAAGTACGGCGTCAAGAAGCCCAAGGGCTAAACCCCAGGCTTTCCGGGGCTGTCCTTGGTGAGGACAACCGCCGTTTGCGGCGTAGCGAACGACAACCCAATGATTTTTAACCTTCGGCAAGTAATCGCAGACGCAACGTCTGCGGTGAACGAGAGATCGCCCCAGCCCGCGACGTAGCGGGCAGGCCGACTCCGAAAGCCGACCCCAGGAGTGCCCGAACATGGGACGTGGATTCACCGCCTCAGAAACTCAGCTCAAGCCCGACCCCCGTTACGGCGACAAGACGCTCGCCCGTTTCATCAACTGCCTCATGCTCGACGGCAAGAAGTCCGTCGCCCAGCGCGTGGTCTATCGTGCTCTGGACGAAATCGATAAGCGTCTAGAAGGTGACGAAGTCACCGCCATCGACGTGTTCCGCAAGGCTATCGAAAACGTTAAGCCCAACGTCGAAGTCCGCTCGAAGCGTGTCGGCGGTGCGAACTACCAGGTCCCCATGCAGGTCAAGCCCAAGCGTAAGCAGGCACTGGCCTTCCGCTGGATCCTCGCTGCGGCCCGTTCGGAAAAGGGCAAGCCCATGCACATGCGTCTCGGCCGTGAGCTGATGGACGCCTACCACGGTGAAGGCCGGGCCATGAACACCCGCGACCAAACCCACCGCATGGCTGAAGCCAACAAGGCGTTTGCCCACTTCGCTTGGTAAACCCACTTAAACTTTGTGATGCAACAAAGCCCGCCAATCGGCGGGCTTTTTCTTTGCCTACTTATTTGGGCGCTGTATGCCAGCCATTCACATGATGTGGGTGAGCAGTACGTACATCCAAATCATGCCCGCAAGGATGCCGAGCATGCCCGTAATGAGGGCCATGTAACGTGGGCGGAGGCGGCGGATCGGGTCGTCCCATCGTCCGGCGTAGGCTTCGACTTTTTCAGGGTCCGCGTTACGGAAGGCTTGGAGGTCGTTGATCAACGTGCTGACCTTGGCGTACCGCTGCTCGGGGTCTTTCGCCAGGCACTTGAGGCAGATCGCTTCCAGTTCACCGGGGATGTCGTTCTGCGGCGAGACCTCGTGGGGCATGGGCGTGGGGCGCTCGAGGATTTGCTGGAGTACATCGTCGATATTGTTGCCGAAGATCAACGGCTTGCCGGTGAGCATCTCGTAGAGGACGATGCCCAAGGCGTAGACGTCGGTCCGCTCGTCGGTGTGATCGCCGCGGGCCTGCTCGGGGCTCATGTAGAGCGGTGTACCGAAACGTCGGCCGGGCTGGGTAAGTTCGAGGGAGATGCCGGTCTTGCCCTTGGGGGGGCGGGCGGCGTCGGGGGTGGGTTCTCCTTCGACTTTGGCTAGTCCCCAGTCCAGCACGGTCACTTCGCCAAACTCTCCGACCAGGATGTTGGCGGGTTTGATGTCTCGGTGGATGACGCCTTGCACGTGGGCGTAGGCCACGGTCTGCGAAGCGCTGATGAGGATGTCGATCAATCGCTCCAGCGGATAGAGGTCTTCGGTGCGGTGCTTGCGGGCGGACAAGTCCGCCAGGATGGAGCGGAGGTCCCGGCCCTCCAACTTCTTCATCGTGAAGTACGGGTGGCCCGCACGATCGCGGCCGATCTCGTAGAGCGGCACGGTGCCGGGGTGGGGGATCATCGCGGTCACGCGGGCTTCCCGCACGAACCGCGCGGTCTCGACTTCGTCGTCGGCTAGGTGGGGGTGTAGCGATTTGTAGGCCACTACACGGTTGAGGTTCCGGTCGATGCACGTCTGCAGTGCTGCGGTCCCGCCTTCGGCCAGCGGTTTGAAATCGTCGTATTTCAAGGAGCCCGACTTCCAATACTTCGGGAAGTCGGCGTCGGTCAGCTTGAGGTTGATCGGGTGCTCGGGCGGAAGCTCATCGGCCGGCGCATCTGCCGATTCGACTTCCTCGGGAGTCGTTTCGTCCGGTTCGACGGGATCGGTTTCGGGGGCAGGCTCGTTCATAAGTATTGCGAATCCAGGCACTACGTGTTTCGCTCGGCTCTATCCTATTCCAGATCGGCATCCGCGAAACGACTCGCCGCTCCAACAAACATCATCGGGTTGACTCGCGGAGATGGTCGAGATATTATGCGTTGCTCGGTGAAAGCCGAAGACATCCAAGCAAATTGCACTTATCCAGAGTGACTGAGGGACGGGCCCTATGAAGTCACCGCAACCGTCGAGCAAAGGCTCGAAGAGGTGCGAATTCCCGCTCTCGGCCGTGCCGGGGGGAAGATAAGCAGCGGTTCGAGCTTCTTGATCAAGAACGCATCAACCCTTCTTATCTTTTGAAGGGTTTTTTACTGGCTATTACGCCTCCAAGCGTTTTCGACGAGACCGAATCATGAGCTACGTCAAATCACTCCGCGGTAAAGAATCGGGCATCGACTATCCCATCGAGCCCCGAACGATCTGTGACTCGGACTTCGGCCCGGTCGAGGTCACCTACGACTACGAAGCGATGAAGGGCAAAGTCACCCGCGAATCGATCGAAGCGGGCCCGCTGTCGCTCTGGCGGTACCGCGACCTGCTGCCGATCGAGAACGAACCGCGTGCCGGCCTTCAGTCGGGCTGGACGCCGCTGGTCAAGGCCGACCGCTTGGCCAAGTACCTGGGCGTCGACGAGCTCTACATCAAGGACGACTCGGCCAACTACCCGAGCTTTTCCTACAAAGACCGCGTCGTCGCCGTAGCGGTGACCAAAGCGTTTGAGTTCGGCTTCGACACCGTGGGCTGTGCGTCCACCGGCAACCTGGCTCACTCGGTTAGCGCCCACGCTGCGGCAGCTGGCCTGGACGCCTGCGTGATGGTGCCCCACGACCTCGAGGCGGGCAAGATGGTCGGCATGAATGTGTTCGGCCCACGCGTCGTCCGCATCCAAGGCAACTACGACGACGTCAACCGCCTCTGCTCGCAGATCGCCGACAAATACAACTGGGCGATCGTCAACGTCAACCTCCGCCCGTTCTACACCGAGGGCGCCAAAACCCACGGCTTCGAGATCGCCGAGCAGATGAGTTGGAAACTTCCCAAGCACACCGTCGTCCCCGTGGCCGGCGGCACGATCCTGCCCAAGATCTGGAAGGGATACCAGGAGTTCATCGAGCTTGGCCTCGTCGAGGACAACAAGCCCGCGATGTACGGTGCCCAAGCCGAAGGCTGCAACCCGATCGTCACCGCACTCGAAGAAGAGGTCGAGCTGTTCCGCCCGCAGAAGCCGAACACGATCGCCAAGTCGATCGCCATCGGCAACCCCGCGGACGGCTACTACGTGCTCAAGAACATCCGCGAGTCGGGCGGCTACGGCGCCTCGGCCAGCGACCCGGAAATCCTCGAAGCCATCAAGCTGCTCGCCGAGCACGAAGGCATCTTCACCGAGCCCGCTGGCGGCACGACCATGGCTTGTGCGATCAAGCTCATCAAGTCCGGCCGTATCCCCAAAGACGAACCGATCTGCGTCTGCATCACCGGCAACGGCCTAAAAACCCTCGAAGCGATGGACGGCCAGTTCAACGAAACCCGTTCTATCCCGGCTAAAATGGCTGACTTCGACCAACTGATTCAAGAAACCTCGCAAACCAAAGAGCCCGCCCATGTCTGATACCACCCTCGCTGTTGAAATCCCCACCGCGCTGCGTCCGCAGGTCGGCGACCAAGAGTCTGTCGAAGTCTCCGGCGGCACCGTCGGCGAACTGCTCGGCAAGCTGAAAGCCGAGTACCCCGATTTCGGTGCCAAGCTGTACAAGACCGACACAGAACTCAACCGCTTCATCAATATCTACCTGAATGATGAAGATATCCGGTTCCTCGAGAACCTCGAGACCCCCGTGAAGGCCGGTGACCACCTGGCTATCGTTCCTGCAATTGCTGGCGGCTGATGCCGCCCGGTGATGAATGACGAGTGAACCCTGATGGATTCGCTCTTGACCCCTCATCACTCGTCACTGTTCACTCATTACTCCGATTTGAGGTTGGCATGGCTTCTCGAAAATGCTGGTTAACTTTTGAAGGCGGCTGCCAGGATCAGCCCGTGATCTGGCAACTCTCGCAAGCGTATCCCTCGGTGCAGTTTGATGTCCGTCAGGCATCCGTCAGCCAACAGATCGGCATCATGGCGTTGCAGTTCACCGCGGAGGACGAAGAGCAGCTCGAAGCGGCGATCGCGTTTCTCGTGGACAAAGGTGTCCGCGTCGATCCGGTCGAGGGCGGCTCGTTGGTGGTGGGTTGATCCCATGAAGGTGCGTAACCAGGGTTGGTTCCGCTCGGCGATCGTCTCGAACTTGCTGGCGTTTGCCTGCTTCGCAGCCTCGACGTTGCTGAGTGCTAATCTCGCCTCGAAGGCGATCATTCTGGGGTTGGGCTTCGCGGTGGCGGGCCTCTACATGTTTGCCGTCTCGTGTAAGGGCAGCAAAAAGAAAAAGGAATAGAAACCGTGTCATCTGAACTCGATCGTTATCACCGCCAAATGCTCCTGCCCGGCTTCGGGGAAGAGGGCCAGCGCAAACTCCTGGACAGCACCGCGCTGGTCGTCGGCTGCGGCGCGCTCGGCACCGTGATCGCCAACATGCTCGCCCGTGCGGGTGTCGGCCACCTCATCATCGTCGATCGCGACTTCATCGAGATGACCAACCTTCAGCGGCAGGTCTTGTTCGATGAGAACGATGTCGCCAACGCGATCCCCAAGGCGGAAGCGGCCAAGAACAAGATCGCTCAGATCAACTCGCAGGTGAAAGTCACCGCGGTGGTCGAAGACGTCAACCACACCAACATGGAAAAGCTTGCCTGCGGTGATTACAACGGCGGCAAGCCGGTCGACATCATCGTGGACGGCGTGGATAACTTCGAGACCCGTTACCTCGCCAACGACTGTGCCGTGAAGCACGGCATCCCGTACGTCTACGGCGGGGCGGTCGGCACGGTCGGTGCGTCCTACGCCATCCTCCCGCACACCGCGTCGGGCGACTCGGCGTGGGAACAGGCCGGCAAGGCCACGCCTTGCCTCCGCTGCATCTTCGAGCAGGCCCCGCCGCCCGGCCTCAACCCGACCTGTGATACCGCGGGCGTCATCGGCCCGGCCGTTTCGATCATCAGCAACTACCAAGTCGCCGAGACGCTGAAGATCTTGACCGGCAACCTCGACCGCGTCTCCCCCACGATGCTCAACTTCGACCTGTGGGGCAACACGTTCCGTCAGTTCAAGGTGGCCCGTGCGTACGACGTCGGCGATTGCCAGTGCTGCAAACACCGCAACTTCGAATTCCTCGACGGCAAGTTCGGCAGCAGCACGACCACGCTATGCGGTCGAAACGCCGTTCAGCTCACGCAGAAGGACGACGGTGAAAAAGGCTCGAAGCTCGATTTCGATGAGATCGCCAAGCGGCTGGAATCCCACGGCAGCGTTAAAGCCAACAAGTTCATGCTCCGCGCAGACATTACGGACAACGGTGAAAATTACGAACTCACCCTTTTCACCGATGGCCGCGCTATTGTGAAGGGCACGAAGGAGGCGAACGTCGCCAAGAGCGTGTACGCGAAATACGTCGGGGCCTAACCCCGCTTCACAAGGAGTCGTTGCATGGCATTTGAACAAGAGATCACCGTTTACAGTTTCCAGGCTGGTTACGCCGAGATGCTTCTTGACGGGCTGAACGCGGACAAGGCGTTCTCGTTGATCTGTGATGGTGGGGTGAGCCCTGCTTGGATCATCGGGCACTTGGGGTTTGTGTCCAACAACGTCGCATCGAAGTTTGGCGGCGAATCCAAGATCGATCTCGAAGCGTGGGGCCCGCTCTTTGGCGGCGGCAGCACGCCAACCGCAGATGGTTCGGGCTATCCGTCGTGGGATGAGCTCCTGAGTGTGTACCGCCAGGGCCACGAAGATTTGATTGCCACGATCTCGGGCATCGGTGAAGATGTCCTGAAGTCGGAGAATCCGATCGAACGCATGCGGCCAGGCCTGCCTACCGTCCAGGACTTCCTCAGCTTTGTTGCGACGGGGCATGTGGCCATGCACCTTGGCCAGCTCTCTACGTGGCGACGTGTGCAAGGCCAGCCTCCGCTATTCTAAAGTTGCTTCGAGGATTCTCGATTCACCTCTCCAAGGACCAGCCATGATTCGCAACATCCTCAACCTCCGGTATGCCGCGAATCTGGATTACGCCCACCGCTTGGTGGAGGGCTTGGACGATACGCAAGCCAACGAAGCCCCCGTGGACGGCATGAACACGCCGCGTTGGATCATCGGCCACCTCGCTCAGACGGCCGACCAAGTCGGCTTAGGCTGGGTGCTGGAAATGGAACGCACGATCCCGGAATGGGACGCGTGGTTCGATCTCGGAACCTTGCCAGGCCATCTGACCGCCGACCAGCCCTCGTTGGCGGACGCGATAGACCATCTCGACCGATTGCATGCCGTGGTGAGTGAGCGAGTGCTCGCGTCGTCGCCAGCGTTTTTCGAGAGATCACTTCACGATGTGGCTCCCGAACGTTTCCGCAAGCGTTTCCCGACGGTGGGCAATGCGTTGGCTCACATCATGCTGTCGCACGAGATGCAGCACCTCGGTCAGCTCTCGGCGTGGCGGCGTGTGAAGGGATTGCCCGCGGTTTGACGCGGGCGGTGTTCAGGGATGCTGATGGACTTCGCGAAAGAAATCACGGTACTGCGTTTCATGCAGGGGTACGGCGACGATCTGCTGGCGGACATTGAGCCGCAAGATATGTGCAAACAACCCGTATCGGGCATGAATCATCCCGCGTGGATCATTGGGCACCTCGCTATGGCGGTCGACAGCCATGCCGAAAGTGTCGGCGGGACGTCGCAGCTCATCACGTGGCAAGAGCAATTCGACTACGGGACCACGCTCACCACCGACCCAGCAGATTACCCCGCCAAACCGGAGTTGATCGAGGCCTGGCACGCCGCCAACGAGCGGTTTATCGCTGCGGTCTCTTCTGCTCCGCCTGAAGCCTTGAACACACCCACGCAAGGCCCGGCAGCTCAAGGACTACCCACCGTCGGCGATTTCACGAGCTTCTCGCTGACCGCACACACGGCGCTGCACCTGGGGCAGCTCTCGGCTTGGCGAAGAGCAGACGGACGTCAGCCGCTGTTCTGAGCCGCCAAAACCGCTATCTTGTCGGGCTTCGACCCGCTTCCACAGGTCATCCTTTGGTTGGCCGAATTTGAACCAAGCCATGATTTACCTCGATAACGCAGCAACCAGTTTTCCCAAGGCCCCCGGTGTAGGTGAGGCCGCCGCCGCTTTCATCGCCAAGGACGCCGCCAACCCTGGTCGTGCGGGCCACCGTATGGCGGTCGCGGCCGAGCAGATGCTCGATGGCGTTCGCCTGAAGCTGGCCCGGCTGTTCAACGCTCCGGACTTCGAACGCATGGTCTTCACCATGAACTGCACCGATGCGCTCAATATCGCCATCAAGGGTGTGGTGTCGGCCAAGTCGGTAGGCGGAAATGTGCCGCACGTGATCACGACGGTGCTCGAGCACAACTCGGTCAGCCGACCGCTGCAGGCGCTGTCGGATGCGGGCAAGATTTCGCTGACGCGGGTTGACTGCGATGATCAGGGTTTCGTGGATCCCCAGAACATCAAAGCCGCGATCACCGACGCCACCGTGCTGATCGCGATGACCCACGCCAGCAACGTCACCGGCACCATCCAGGATGCGGCGGCGGTCGGCGCGATTGCTCGAGAGGCGGATGTTCTTTTCCTGTTGGATGGCGCACAAACCGTGGGCGTGGTGCCGGTGGATATCCAGGCGATGCAGATCGATTTGCTCGCGTTCCCGGGCCACAAGTCGCTGCTGGGCCCCACGGGCACCGGGGCGTTGTATGTGGGCGAGCGTTGCCCCGACTCCAGCGAAGATGCCAACGCGGCGGGGCGGTTCCCGCCGTTCCGCGAAGGCGGGACCGGCGGCGACTCGGCAACCCCGACGCAACCTTCGCTCTACCCGTACTACCTGGAAGGCGGCACGCCCAACACGGTCGGGATCGCGGCCTGGTCGGCAGGGATCGATCACGTGCTGGCGAATCCCATGGAAGAGACGCTGGCTCACGAGCAGGCGTTGTGCGGCAAGCTGATTGATGCGGTGAAAGACGACGAGCGATTTACGGTGCTCGGCAGCCTCGATCCGAAGTCGCGTGTGGGTACGGTCTCGATCAATGTGGTCGGCATGGATGCCCCGGATGTGGGATCCATTCTGGATGACAGCTTCGAGATCGCGGTCCGGCCCGGGCTGCACTGCTCACCCTACGTCCACCAAAGCTTCGGCACTTTCCCGGACGGTGCGGTGCGGGTGAGCCCCGGCGCGTTCACCACTGAAGACGAGGTCGACCAGCTCATCGAAGCACTCGATCAGATCGCGATGTGATCCCGACCGATCTATTTCATTCCAATGAAAAACCCGGGCCGTATGAACGGCCCGGGTTTCGGAGTTTTATGAGTTCGTGCGGTTTAGGCCCGGGTTCCAAGAAGGCCTGTGGCCACACGTCTCGTCGGAGCCTTGAACGGCTCCGGGAGGGTTGTTAGTACTCCATGCCGACGCCGAGCAGAGCGGCGATTTCGAAATCGTCACCGTCGTCGAGCAGGCCGGCATCGTCATTGACGAAGTACAGGTCCAGACCGGCCGAGGCCGACCAGACGCCGTAGTCCGAGGGGATGAAGTCCAGCGGCATACCGGCGGCAACGCCAACCTTGAAGAAGCCGAAGAACTCGTTGTCACCACCGGCGTCAGTGTAGTAGTCGTCGATGCTGAGACCCAGAGCAACGGGGAAGCTCAGTTCGACGGGCAGGTCTTCACTTTCGATGAAGAACGCCGAGAACTCGCCACCCAGCTCGAGGTAAACGTCTTCGCTGCCACCGGCGTCGCGGATTTCGAAAGCCAGCAGGGCGTAGGGAGCAAAGGCGTAGTCGCCCAGTGCTTCGCTGTCGTCGTAGCCGACGCCGAAGGCGATTTCTTCGATGTCGCTGAAGGCGTTGTTGGGCGAGTAATAGCCGGTGAACGTCGCGCTCACGGAGAACTGATCGTTGATATCGTAGCCCACACCCGCGTACAGGTCGGACTCGTACCAACGCGACGGGCCACCTGCGACAGCGCCGGTACCAGCGCTGTGGATGGACTGCCAGGTACCGATAGTCAGGTCAACGCCGGTGTCGCCGAGCGCGGCGGTGGCTTCAACCCAAGGCTGAACGATCAGGCCGCTGTCTTCTTGTTCGATACCTCGGAACATGTAGGTCGATACGACGTCGGCACCAGCGGCCCAGCTGATCGCACCGCTGTTGACGGCGGGGGGGGCGTCTTGTGCAGTCGTCGAGGTGGTCAGGGCCGCGGCGGCCAAACCACCCACCAGGCACAGCCCGGCAACTTTACTTTCCTTTGTCATCTGAATGACTCCTTACCGTAGGGGGAACCCTAGAAACTGAAACCGGGATGAGCCGTCAACGTGACGGTCCCGTCTGTGAAACTCGTGAATCGCCGAGATAAATACCAGAAGCGTTAGCGTGTGGCAAGATGTGCGCAAGCGTATGGTTAACGCTTGTTCGGCGATGGCTGATGATCCAGCCGTTACTCAAACAAAGCTATCGGCGGAGGTAGCTTTACCAGATCAGAAAATGTCTGATTTATCGGGTTTAGAGCCCATAAATGGGGTTTTAAACCCTTGGGCTATCTCACGTAAGAAGTGCCCCTAGTGGGGAAATGATGGCATGAACATCGATCAGTGGGATGCTGTTTTCTTCAGGCTTGCCTTTGCCAAGCGTTCAGCTCTTGAAGAGATCGACGTCCAGTCGATCACGCGGGCGTCAGGCCGCGGTAGAGCTCTTGTACGCGCTGCGATTGGGTGCGGCGGACGGTTTCGAGGGTCAGCCGATTGATGTGGTAGTCGGCGGCGTCTTCGGGCAAAAGACGGCAGTGTTCTTGAACCACGTTGTAGAGGAACTTGAACGCGTCGCGCGGTTGGTGCATCTGATCGAGCGCATCGATCAGCGTCTCGCGGCTGACGCTTTCTTCGAAGAAATCGGTCAGCGACAGCTCGCCGGTCTTGCTTGCGGTCTTGCAGGCATTAAGTCGGCTCGAGCAGAGGTCGTACAGCGTCGCGCCGGACCACGTGAGCTTGTCAATCATGTTCTGCTTGTCGAGGCGCGCTTCCTGGAAGAAGCTCGGGCCTTCTTTGTTGAGCAGATAGCTGAGTTCGATCGGTAGTAGCAGTTTCAGGCCGATGCCTTCTTGTTTGAGGAACTTGTTGTCGAACATCGGCCAGATGAGGTCGCGCATCTTGCCCGCGTCGCCCGCCACGGCGGTGGGTTCGTCGACGCGGTCCACCAGCACGACCATGCCCGCGTAACCCATGGCCTTGAGCACATCCACGAAACGGCGGGTCAGTTGGTAACGGCTGTCACGCTGTTCCGCGGCGTCTTTCCCTGCGGCCGGCAGTGGTTGACCGACGAGCGTGGACACGCCCAACTCGCCGAACACACCACGCAGTGTGGCGGTGTTGCGACCGATGGCGGGCATCTCCTTGGCGACCTTGCGGGCCAGGCCCCAGGTCCGCATGAATTGAATCGCCCAGGTAACCCACAACGCAATCATGCCCGCCGCCACAAGACCGAGCACTGGGATCATCCAACCCGCGGGGCCACCCGTTACCGCGCCGGTCGCGTCGTCGACGGTTTTGCTGTAATCCATCCAGCCGTACCACCCGCCCAGGCCCGCCGTAATCAGTGTGACGAGGATCGCCGAGTTGCGCCAAAACGCGATGGGCAGCCGCCACTTGAGCCGCAGGGCTTTCCGCAGTTTCCGCCAACGCGGAATCACAATGCCGGACGGCGGCTGATCGTACAGGCCCGCCAGCACCGCAAGGTCCAGCCGCTGTTGCTGGGTCATCCGCTTACGGAGCTTGGACATCTTTTCGTTGGGCAGCGACATCGCCTCGTCGCCCGCCGGGGTGCCTTCGCTGAGCAGCGCGTTGACGAGCTTGGTCACCGCCTCGGTCAGGATGGCGTCTTGGTGATCCGCCAACCGGAAGTTGCGGATGATCTCGGAGGTATCTTTTTTGTTGGCCCGGCTGAGCTTGTCGAGCACCGGATTGAAGTCGTCGTAGGACACCGCCAGAACCCGCCTATGTTCGTCCACTTCCAGCACGTTGGCGTTGTGCTCGCTGATCTTGCGCTGCATGGTCAGGCGGATCGCCGTCTTGCCCGAGCCTTTTTCGCCGAAGACGACCGCCGTGCTGGGCTGGTCAAGGGTGCCAAAGATCTTGTTGATGTCGGGGTGGTGCAGCGACGAGTCGGCCAGCCGGTTGAACACCGCGTCGAGGCGGGCTTCCTCCGCCGCGAAAGGGTTTTCAATCAGGCCGTGGTGTTCCAGAAAACTTTCAACTTTCATGAGCGTCGATCCCCACTTCGGCAGGCCGTGGTCGTGCGAAAAATCTGTGTCGGTTATACACTACTTCGCGATGTGAGTTGGCGGTAAACCCCCGCCGTGACAGATTTTTTGTCGAAGCCGGGCCCGCGACCTCCCGCCAAGCAAGACCCCGAAACCCACGAGATGAATCCAGCCCGACGCAGCATGATCTGGTGGCCCTGAGCGGCCGACCCGCCCCGCCCCGAATCACCCTGAGGTGTGACTCGGGACAGCCCCGTGCTATCGCTCTTTCCCAGATCATTCTTTGCGTTGAGTCTCCATCCCATGTCCAATCCCGCAACCAACCCCCACCCCAGCCTGCCCGATCCACAGATGTTCGCGCAGCGTTTTGCGGCTGCCCGGTCTGCCGACCCCGGCAGCCATCCGATCATCCCCGTGTTCCGCCGTCTGCTCAACGATTCGTTGACGCCGGTGCTCGCCTACCGCCGCCTCGTGCGTCCCGACGACCGCATGGCCCCGAGCTATCTCTTCGAGTCCGTCGTCGGCGGCGACCGCGTCGGCCGTTTCAGCTTCCTCGGCAGCCGACCCGCGGCCGAGGTCGTCGCCCGTGGACACGAGGTCGTCTACACCAACCACCAAGCGTCCGACGAATCACGCACCTTCACCAGCGACGACCCGCTGATGGAGATGCAGAAGCTCACCGCCAACTACGCGTTGGATGAAGAAGCCTACGCCTTGCTCCCGACCAACCTCCCCGGCGCGGGCGGCTGGGTCGGCGTTGCGGGATACGACACGGTGCGTTACCTGGAAGGCGAGTCGCTCCCCAATCCTCCCGCCGACGATCGTCAACTCCCCGATCTGCACATGCAGCTCTACCTCGACACGGTGGTCTTCGACCACGTGCAGAAGACGCTGCTGCTGATCACGTTCGCGCAGGTCAACAAGCACGACACCGCCGAGGACGCCTACGCCGCGGCGCAGTCGCGTCTGGATGATCTTGCTTCCCGTTTGCTCGAGTCTGACGCCGCGGATGGCATCAGCCTCCCTCCGGGCCACGTCTCGCTCGACACCCCGCCGCCCGCGTTGCCTGACAGCAATATGGGGCAGGGCGGTTACCAGAAGGCTGTCGAAGCCTGCAAGGAATTCATCCAGGCGGGCGACGCGTTCCAGATCGTGCCGTCGCAGCGGTTCGAGGTGCAGACCCAGGCCGACCCGTTCGACATCTATCGTTCGCTGCGGGTGGTGAACCCGTCGCCGTACATGTTCTACCTGCAGATCGACGGCGGCGTCCTCGTGGGCTCGTCCCCCGAGATCCTGGTCAACGTCACCGACCGTATCGCCACCAGCCGACCGCTTGCGGGCACCCGCCACCGCGGCGCGACACCCGCTGAGGACGCCCGCCTCGAAGCCGAGCTGCTCGCCGATCCCAAGGACCGCAGCGAGCACATCATGCTCGTCGACCTGCACCGCAACGACATCGGCCGCATCGCCGAGCCCGGCACCGTCGAGTTGCCCGAGCTCCTGGTCGTCGAAAAGTACTCCCACGTGATGCACATCAGCTCGGCCGTCCAGGGCAAGGTCCGCGACGGCCTCACCGCCTGGGACGCCCTCCGTGTCAGCCTGCCCGTCGGCACGGTCAGCGGGGCCCCCAAGGTCCGGGCGATGCAGATCATCGACGACCTCGAACCCACCCGCCGCGGCCCCTACGGCGGGGCGGTGGGCCACACCGACTTCGCCGGGAACATGGACATGTGCATCGCTCTGCGGACGATGGTGATCCTGCCGGACGAGTCGTCCTGGACCGTCCACATCCAGGCCGGGGCTGGCATCGTCGCCGACTCCGACCCGGACGCCGAGCACCAGGAGACCGTGAACAAGGCCGCCGCTCTCGCCAAGGCCGTCGAGGTCGCCGAGCACCTGTTCACCTGATCGCCGCTCAAATTTAGCCCCGGGTCACCGACCCGGGGCCGCCACGGCCTACCTGTTTTCTGACCCCCAACGCCGTGTTTTCG
>JBCCWB010000027.1:0-24597 GCA_039194345.1 Planctomycetota bacterium | reverse complement strand
GTTATAAATCTATAATAATCAGTTTAATAAATCCGTCGCTCTCGTGCCGTCGGTTCATATGATGTCAAAGTCAAGTCATGATCCCACGGCGGGTTCATATATCAACCGCACCAATCCAAACCTTTCGACACCGCTCGAAATCAATACGATCTACCGCATCCCATGAACCAAGAATCCGCTCCCAGTTCGGTCGAAGTCGCGATCGGCATCACTTGCCGACGTCACCCGAAATCCAACGAACGCCAGGTGCTGGTGTCCCGTCGAGCGAAAGACGGCGTGCTCGGCGGGCTCTGGGAATTCCCCGGGGGAAAACTCGAAGCGGACGAGTCGGTGCAGCAATGTCTGATCCGTGAACTACGCGAAGAACTCGACATCGAAGTGCGCCCGACCACTTCGCTTGCCTCTATCGCGCGCACATACGAACACGCGCATGTGACGCTCCACCCATTCTACTGTGAATTAATCTCTGGTGAACCCAAGGCCATCGAGGTCGATGATTGGGCTTGGGTGACGGTCGATGAGTTGAAAGAGCTGTCGTTTCCGCCCGCGAATGAAGGGTTGCTGAAGCAAATCCAAATCGACTTACGTGGTTGACTTAAACCCTAAGTTGTGTGCTGAGAGGCATGGGGCAACGCGAGCAAGACCAACTCACCAAGCTTTTAGACGACCGCGGAATGCGGCGAGAGGAACCAATCTGCGACATAGGCTTGTGCGTCGCGTTGCTGATCACTTCGCGTTAGGACATGGGCAACCGCTTCACGGAAGCGATTTAGGATGTCGGTGACCCGATTGAGTGAAACATCCAACACTACGCCGATCTCTGCGGGGGTTAATTCGTCGGCGAAAAACATCAGCACGACGTAACGCTCGATCCGTTCTAACGCGTTCAAACACTTCTTTACACAAGCCGCTTCCGTGCTGCTCATAGTCGCTCCAGGTTGTTTCCCCTATCGAGTGGATATGCAGGCCGACGGGGCTTAACCCGCCTGACAATCTTGTTATCGGAAAAGAGTATCAAAATGTCTATAAAAAACGGCCGACTACGAGAATCGGCCGTGGTCATGGCTGGTTGTTTGGGGGTTTACGCTCAAGATGCATAGACAGGCGCTACACCCCGAGAACATCGCGGCTTAGACGCCGAGTTCGCCCTTGAGCTGATCCGCCCAATCTTTCACACGTTGCTCAGTGAGCTCTGGCTGACAGTCGTCATCCAGCGCCAGGCCGCAGAACTGGCCGTCGATGACGCCCTTGGATTCTTCGAAGTCGTGGGTTTCGGTCGAGGTGAAGCCGATCTTGCCCTCGGCACCCCGCTCGAGCATCTTGGTGTAGACCATGCCGATGGCGTCTTGATAGGTGTCGGGATAGCCGCCCTGGTCGCCCATGCCGAACATGGCGATCTTGGTGCCGGCCAGGTCGATGTCATCGAGCTCGTCGTAGACGTCTTGCCAGTCGTATTGGATTTCGCCGACGTCCCAGGTGGGGATGCCGCAGATGATGAAGTCGTAGCCGTTGAGGCCCTCGGCACCGACCTGAGCGATGTCGTCGTAGGTCTCGAAAAAGTCTTCACCAAACTCGTCGCGGATCAACTCGGCGGCGGCTTCGGTTTTTCCGGTACAGGTTCCGTAGAGCAGAGCGGCTTTCATCAGGCGGGTCTCGGTCGTGGGGTAAGAGGATTGCGCACCCGGATGCGACATCGTGCACGGGGTGTGGGGAGAAAGTGTAGGCAACTGGCGGAGAATTTGCACCTCGACGGGCTATTGAGCGCATAAAAAACCCCGGGACAAGCCCAGGGCTGGAGGAGGATGACAAGGCTGGTTGGAGCCGGGTCAGGCCATGCTTGTCCGGGCCCGCATCTGGACATCGCGTTTGCGGTTGATGCATCGACGGACGGTGCGTTTCATCCGCCCAGCGGCTTTATCGATGGCTTCGAAATAGTCGGGAGAGTCTTGCTCGACCATCACGCTGTCGCCGTTCTTGAGGAAGGCTTCGATCGAGCAATGGATGGTGGTCCCGTGTTTGGGGCCGTGATCGTCGGTGAGCCGGAGCATCACCGAGGCGATACGGGACTCGAAACGGCCAAGCGAGGCAAGTAGCCGTTCTTGGGCGTGCTGATCGACGCTTTCACTCATTTGAAAGTTCACCGCGCGGACATGGATTTTCATACGCTACTCCTAAGATGGAAAGAGAGAGGGAGGGTGTAGCAGGACAATTCCATTATGCGATTCGCATTGGCGGGTTCCAAGAAGATTCCGTCTAGATCGGGGATTTTCTTATCCCGGCCGATAACTTATGTCTTCATGGCGGGTTGCGCGCTATAATTTTTATCTACACGAAGGCGCGACTCGGTGGAGCCGCGGTGACAAATCTCTAGGCGCTCGGCAACCGATAAAGCACAATAGAACGACTTTCCGTCCCTCCTCTCGTTGGTGTGAGTTCATTATGCCCCGCATCCTGGTCATCAACCCCGACCCTCCGCAGAGCCAGCGGCTACAGGAATTGCTCGAAGCACAAGCCGAGTGGCAATCCGAGATCGCCGGATCGGTTACCCAAGGTGTGGACCGATTGGCCGAAGGCGATTTTGACCTGGTCATCGCCGACCTGAAACTTATCGCGCAGGATCAACAAGCCCACCTCTCCGCATTGATGGCGGGTGATGCCTACCGCCCTGTCGTACTCACCGGAGCGAAAGGTAAGGTTGATCAGGTGGTGGCCGCACTACAGGAAGGTGCTGCGGGATTCATCCATGCCAACCGGTTCGAAGTCGAACTCATCGACCACATCTCGCGCGTCCTCAACGCGGCTAGCCGCAACAAGACCCAAGCACGACTGCTCAAGTGTATGACCGCCAGCACCAGCACGTTTGAACTGGAAAACGACCCTTGCCTGCTGCCCGCGCTGCTTGTGCGGTTCCAGGCCAGCGTGGCGATGTTCGGCATCTGCGATGAGGCCGACCGTACCCGCATCGGCATGGCGCTCGAAGAGGCATTGTCCAACGCCCTGTACCACGGCAACCTCGAGGTCTCCTCGGACCTCCGCAAAGAAAGCCTCGCGCGGTACTACGACATGGCTGCAGACCGCCGGGAGCAATCGCCCTACCGCGAACGGCGGATCCACATCACCGAGACCCTAACCGCCGAGTCCGCCACATTCATCATCCGTGACGAAGGGCCAGGCTTCGACACTTCCAAGGTGAACGCCGAACCGGACCCCGACGACCTCGAAGCCGTCTCCGGCCGGGGCCTGATGCTGATGCAAGCCTTCATGGACGAGGTCAGCTACAACGAAAAAGGCAACGAAGTCACCCTGGTTAAGCGTAAATCGGGTGACGGCGACGAGGGCCTCACCCTCGCCGCGTGACGGGCACTCCGCTTAGTTGGCCGAGAACGTCCGATCACAATCCAGAAGAACCACTGGGTCTGAAGCGCACGCTAACACCTATACGATAAAACGGAGACGGTAGAATCCCTCAGGGATTCGTCGCCTGCTATCGACCGCTCCTCCTTCGGAAGCCCCACCATGCCCAACGGCAGCCCGATCCAGGTCACTCGCAAGCCCCTGAAATTCAGCTCCGATGACAAACGCGTCATCGCCCGCCACTTCCAGGTCGGCGGAGAGCAGCGGGCCAAGAACGTCCTCAACCGTGTGGCCGGCCTCAGCGATGCCGAGGTCCAGCAACTGCTCGACCAAGTCATCGCCGACTTCGGTTCGCGTCACCGCAAAATCGAAAACACTTTCGACCGACACTTCGGCTACATCAAGCACTACGTCGATGATCCCGACGCCCTGTCGCTCGAACGGAAGCTGCTCATCGGCTCATACTTCACCATGGAATACGCCATCGAGTCGGCGGCGCTGTTCAACCCTTCGATCGTCCCCCACCCCGATCAATCGGACCTGCAGCCCGGCGAGCTGCGGTTCATCATGTCGCTCCGCGCCACCGGCGAAGGGCATGTTTCCTCGATCGTCTTCCGCACTGGCGTGGTCGACAGCACCGGCGAGATCACCTTCACGCCGATGTCCAAGTACGCCGCGAAGATGCGCGTCAACCAAGACCGGCAATACGAGAAGAAGCTCTTCTTCCTCAAGCTCATCGAGATGGCGGCCTACACCGACGCCGCTCGGGCCGTGCTCGACGAAATGCCCGACTGGTTCACCTACCACGAGCTCGATCACAAGATCGCCGAGATCAAGGCCCGCCCCGACCACCCCCGCCCCTTCACCGAGTCGGCGGAGAACATGCTTTGGCTGGCGCGGTCCAACTACCGCCTGAAAATCCCCGACGAGGCCGACCCCTCGGAGATCGTCATCTTCCCGACCTCCGAAAACGAGTCGCGCGGCATCGAAGACGTCCGCCTCACCCACTTCACCGACGAAGATGGCAGCGTCACCTACTTCGGCACCTACACCGCCTACAACGGTTTCCGGATCCTGCCCCAGCTCTTCGAAACCGCTGACTTCCACAACATCGAGATCCATACGCTGAATGGCCGTTATGTGCAGAACAAGGGCATGGCCCTTTTCCCCCGCAAAATTAACGGCTTCTACCACATGATCTCCCGCCTCGACGGAGAGAACATGTTCATCATGCAGTCCGACAACGTGCACTTCTGGAACGAATGCCAGAAGCTCGCCACGCCGCTGTATCCCTGGGAGTTCGTGCAGATCGGCAACTGCGGCCCGCCGATCGAAACCGAGCACGGCTGGCTCCTGCTGACCCACGGCGTCGGCCCGGTCCGCCAGTACTGCATCGGGTCCTGCCTACTCGACCTCGACGACCCGTCCAAGGTCATCGGCCACCTCGACCAGCCGCTGATCATCCCCAACCAGGATGAGCGCGACGGCTACGTGCCCAACGTCGTCTACAGCTGCGGCGGCCTAGTCCACGAAGGACACCTCGTGATCCCCTACGCCATGAGCGACAGCGCCACGACCTTCGCCACCGTGAAAATGGACGAGTTGCTACACGAGCTGACCAACAACTCCAAAAGCTGCCCGATCCCCGATCGGCGTGTGAACGCACGATAGTCCAAAATGTCTTTATCAATTGGACAAAGGGTTCGGCTCAAATCGACTGGAGAAGTCGGGGTTGTAGTACATGTCTGGCTTGACCCAGAAACCGGTGGAGAGGATGCGCATATCGCATTTTTTGGGCAAACTTTCCCAGAAGGTAAACCCGAGCAAGTGCCTTATGTACTGCGATATTTTTCGGGTAGCCTCGAGCCCGTCGAGAGTTAGCTCTGAATGTAACGCGGTAAAACAAACGCGTTCACCGCATCAATCGCCTCAGCTTCACCGTGCTCACCACACCGCGAAACACTTCGTCCAGGGCGGCAGCCGCCAGTGCGCCCCAGAACCCCCATTGCATCACCCGAAGCACGGCATAACCGAAGCCCAGCGTGATTGCCTGGGAGATCAGCAACAGGTAAATGAAAAACAGCAAGACGCCAACACTGCGGAGACTGGATCCCGTCAGTGTGTTGACCATGCGGGCGGCCACGACACCCACGACTGCGGTGCCGATCCAGAATGGCGAGCCGATCTGGCGAATCTCCTCGATATCGATAAACCAGCCAAATATCCAGCTCGGCCAAACCGTCAGCAGCAGTATGCCCGGCACAAGACTCATCAGGCACAGCCTGAGGTTGTGGTAATGCCACATCGAGATACGACTAGGCTGCTGCCCGCCATGAGCGCGCCCGATCATCGCGTTGTTCGCTACTGTGAACCCGCGCACCGCCAGCATGAGCAAGCCCTGCAGCTTCATCGAGACGTGGAACAACGCCAGATGCACCGCGCCAAACGGTGCTAGCCAGATGGTGATGATGAAGATCCCCACGAACCACAGCAGCCACTCGATCGTGGTCGAAATGCCTAGCCGCAGAATGCTCGCCACCGTCTGGCCGAACAGCTTTGGGCTGCGTGGCAGGCTGAGCTCAAGTGGTCGCCGCAGCCACCACATCGCTGCCGCCAGATATGCCGTTGACATGATCACCGCCAAGACGCTGGCCAAAGCCGCCCCGCGAGGGCCCATCGCCGGGGCCCCGAACTTGCCGAAGATCAGCATGTAGTCGCCCACGAGATTGACCCCGACCATGATCAGCGACGACACCAGCACCTGCCGTGTCCGCGTGTAGGCCCCGAAGACCGCCGCCGCCATCGCCCCGAGCGGCGCCAGCCAGAGCCCCCAAACGAATAGCTCCGAATACTCCAACGCGATCCGGCGGACCTCGGGTTCCAGCTCCATGCTGCCGAACACCAGACTCAGCAGCGAACGGCTGACGACAAACAGCAACGCCCCCAGCAGCACCCCGAAAATCAAGCCGTGCACCGACACTCGCCCCGCCAGCACGTGGTCTTGTTCGCCCAGCCTTATCGAAACGCACGTACTCAACCCAAACGAGAGCGATCCACCGAGGATGTAGAACAGCGTCATAAATGTGCTAGCCACCCCCACCGCCGCCAAGGCGTCGGTCGAGACCTGGCCGACCATGATGAAGTCGATGTTGGTCAGCAGTGTCTGAGAAAGGTTCGACAGCATCACCGGCCACGCGATCACCATGATCTTGCGGTTGACCTTCGATGAGCCCAAGACTCTCGGCGGTGGTGCGGGAAACAAACGAGACATCGCGGCGGGTTATAGCAGGCTCTACCCCTCATGGGGAGCCGATCGAAGAAAACTTCAAAAATGTCTTCAGATAAAGATTGAATCCCCCCAAGCCTGCCGATATGTTTCACGCACCCATTGGGCCTTGTGCCCGGGAGGTTTCACCATGCGACTCCTTGAACGCTAAATCCCGTCTTGGTCTGTGACCCGGTTAACCCACCGCGCGTGGCGAGATGCTGTGCGATCCGGTTGGCGTAAGCGGGTCGGCTTCACCAATTTATTTCACCGCCCGGAGAGGTTCGGCGCGATCATTGCGTCCGGCTCTCCGGTTGACGGGATGTTTTGCCATGGGCAATCCACACCGCCGCGAAGCGGCATGGCGCGATCTCTGCGCCGACTTTGAATTCGAAGAAGAACTGAACCCCAACGACACACAGGGGCTGCACCGCAAACGGCGGCGCAGCGAGAAGAAACGCAAAGACGAATGGCGTAACCGCCGACTGTGCGGGCAGGTCCGCCGTGCGGTACAGATGGGCCTCGCCGATTGCGGCGACCCGGACCTGCAGAACCTGATCGTGCTTGATGTCGAGCCGACGGATCGGAATTCATGCTTGTGCGTGGTGCTAGTGCAACCCGCCACGAACGCCCCCGAAGACTCGTCGCAGAGCGTCGCTTTACTTCCTCGGCTCCACGCTGTCACCCCACGGTTGCGCAGCGAAGTTGCGCGCAGCATCCACCGCAAGAAAACCCCGCAGCTGATCTACCGGCTCCAAAACCAGGACACACACGATGAAACCCACGATTGACGAGGACACCACACAAACACCCGCGCCGATGCGGCAATGGGTCGGCCCGACACCGCCCGACAACGTACTGGCGTCGCTAGAGCGGATGCGGCGGCTGAAGGATGCAGTGCGTGTCGCGGTGATGCCGGACGTGCACTTGGCCAAGGGCGTGTGCATCGGCACGGTGCTGGCCACGTCGCGCTGGGTCTACCCCTCCGCGGTCGGCGGCGACATCGGCTGCGGGATGGCGGCTTTGGGTTTCGACGCCGATGCCTCGGCGATCGCCTCGCCTTCGGTGGGCCGATCGATCCTCAAGGTGTTGTCGAAACTCGTGCCGATCTCGCGGCATGTCCGCGCGCTGCCGGTGCGCCTTGAGAACCGCCGTCGGCTCAGCCTGGGCCGGCTCGACCACGAGTTGCAACGCACTGGCCGGGCGCAGCTCGGCACCCTAGGCGGCTGCAACCACTTCCTCGAACTCCAACGCGACACGGCCGATGGCTCGCTGTGGGCGATGGTGCACTCGGGCTCGCGCGGCCTGGGCCAAGCCATCAGTCGACACCACATCGAGATCGCCCCCGAACGCAGCCACGGCCTGCCCGTGCTCGACGCCGAGAGCAACCTCGGCCGGGCCTACCTGCGCGACCAGCACCTGGCCCGGGCCTATGCCCGGCTCAACCGCCGCTTGATGCTCGACGCGGTGGCGTGGTTGCTGCGTGAGCAACTCGGTATCGCGACACGGCCCGGAAGTTTCGTGCAGTGCGACCACAACCACGTCCGCCGTGAAAGACACTTCGGGCAGTGGCTCTACGTCCACCGCAAGGGCGCGGCCCCCGCCTTCGCCGGACACCTCGGCCTGATCCCCGGCTCGATGGGGACCGCCAGCTACCACGTCCTGGGCAAAGGCCACCCCGAGTCGCTGTGCAGCAGTTCCCACGGCGCCGGCCGAGCCATGAGCCGCACCGAAGCCCGCGGCCGCATCAGCACCGGCCAGTTCAAACGCCAAACCCAACACGTCCACACCAACCCCGCCCAACACGCCCGGCTACGGGAGGAAGCCCCGCAGGCGTACAAGGACATCGGTCAGGTGATGCGGATGCAAAACCAGCTCGTCACAATCTCTCGAAAACTCGAACCCCTCTTGAACTACAAAGGCGCATAATAATGATTGTGGTGTGTATCTGATCCCCTTACTTTTCCGGAGTCACAAATGAGCAAATCTCCCAATGCTTTGGTGGAAGAATGGTTTGAGCGTGTTTGGAATCAATGCGATGAAAACGCGGTCTACGAGATGATGGATCCGACGTGTAATGTTGCTGGCCTCGATACGAAATCCGCCGGCCCCGAAGGCTTCCTGGGGTTCCACCGATCTTTCCAGAACGCTTTTGATTCGATCCACATCGAGGTGACCGAAGCGATCGAGCAGGACGACTTGTGTATCGGGCACGCCCGCTTTACCGCAACACACAAAGGAACAGGCAAGCCGGTCGATATGGTCTTCAGCGCATCGACTCGCTGGCGTGACGGCAAGATCTACGAAGCACGCAACATCGTGGATTTCACCACGATGCTGATACAGATCGGCCTGCTCGACCCTCAGATTATGGTCCAAGCCCTAGGCGAATGACCCGTAGCGCTTACGCGCCGCTTCACAACAACGCCACAGGATCAACATCCACCGCGGTGTGGGTATCGCTGATGAGCTGCCCTGCGTTGCGTAACGCGGTGAGCAGCTTTTGGATCGACGTCGCGCCTTGGGGCGGCGAGGCGATGAGTTCGATGTGTTGGCGGTGGTGGTCGGCGAGCCTTGCGATGGGGCAGACGCTGGGGCCGCGGAGGCGGACGCCGAGGTTGAGTTGGTCGTTGGCTTGGTGCAGGGCCTGGGCGAGTTGGTGGGCGCGTTTTTTGTTGGCGAGGTCGTCCGTGTCGCGGAGGACGATGCGGGCCATCCGGCCGACGGGGGGCAGGCCGGTGTCGGTGCGGGTCTGAAGTTCCTGCTTGGCAAACGTGACGAAGTCGTGCTCGGCAGCAAGCTGGATGGCGGGGTCGTCGGGGTTGAAGGACTGGACGATCACGTTGCCGCGGTGCTCGCCCCGGCCCGCACGCCCGGCGACCTGAGCGATAAGCTGGAAGGTGCGCTCGCTGGCGCGGAAGTCGGGGAAGTTCAGCGAGGTGTCGGCCGAGACGACGCCAACGAGGCGGACGTTAGCGACGTCGAGGCCCTTGGCGATCATCTGGGTGCCGAGCAGGATGTCGGTCTCGCCGCGGGCGAAGGCATCGAGGGTGGTCTGGTAGTCCTTGGCGGTGCGCATGGCGTCGGCGTCCATGCGGGCGAGCCGGGCCTTGGGGAACTTGCGGACGAGTTCTTCTTCGACGCGCTGCGTGCCCAGACCGAACACGGTGACCTTGTGGCCGGATTCGGGGCAGACTTGGGCGAGCATCTGCTCAGCCCCGCAGTGGTGGCAGCGCACCACCCCGCCGGTGGGCAGCGCTTTGTTGCGGTGATACACCATCGTGACGTCGCAGTGGTTGCAGCGCATCATCCAGCCGCAGCGGTGATCCGGGCAGGCGATGTAGTTGGCGTAGCCCCGGCGGTTGAGCAACAGGATCGCCTGGCCGCCTTGGGCGAGGTTGCTGCGCAGTGCGTACTCCAAGCGGTTCGACAGCAGGTGGATGCCTTTGCGTTCCTGCCGTTCCGTGGAGAGGTCAACCACCTCGACCTTCGGCAGCACCGCCCCCGGCACGCGGTCAGGGAGCTCGATCAGGTTGAAGCTGCCCGAGATGGCGTTGTGGTAGCTCTCCAGCGACGGCGTCGCACTGCCCAACACGACCGGACAACCCGACAGCTGCGCCCGCTTGATCGCCACATCCCGGGCGTGGTAACGCGGCAGCTGGTCTTGCTTGTAGGACGACTCGTGCTCCTCGTCGACAATGATCAGGCCCACGCGCGGCAGTGGGGCGAAGATGGCCGAGCGCGCCCCGACAACCACGCGAGCTTTGCCGTCGCGGATGCGTTGCCACTGGGCGTGACGCTGAGCGGCGGTGAGGCCGGAGTGGAGCACGGCGACTTCTCCGTCGGGGAAGCGGGCGAGAAACCGCCCCACCGTTTGCGGGGTCAGCGCGATCTCGGGGACGAGCACAATCACGCCGGGGGGCGCGGAATAAGGCGCAGAGCGGTCGGTTGCGAGCAGCGCCTGGATCGCGCGCAGGTAGACCTCGGTCTTGCCCGAGCCGGTGATGCCGTGGAGCAGGTGGACGCCGAAGCCTTGGCCGAGCGAGGCAGTGAGTTGTTCAACGGCATTGGCCTGAGCCGCCGTCAGCTCCGGCGGGGGCTTGGCTACGGCAGGGGCTGCCTTCTGGGCTCGCAGATCGAGATCGGAGACGATACGTTCCTGCTGGCGGGTTTCGAGCAGCCCCTTGTCGAGCAGCTGTTTCACCGGCGAGGTCGACTTGGCCCCGGCTGCATCGGCGAGGTCCTTGGGATCGATCCAGCCGTCTTGCGCGGTGCGGGCTCGCGCCGCATCCAGCACGGCACGCTGCAGCTTGCTGAGCTTGGGTAAGTCGTCGTCATTGAGATCCGATTTCGCCCGGACCTGCGTACGTTGGCGGGTCCCGGTCGCACGTTTGACCGCCGCGGGCAACAGGCTGCTGAACGTCATGCCTAGCGGGCAGCAGTAGTACCCCGCGATCCACTTGGCCAAGGTCACCAGATCGTCCGGCAGCGACGACGCGGCCCGCTCCCGCGAAGCGATCGGCTTGATCCGCTTGATCGCCGGGTCGGCCTCGGTGAGCAGTTCCACCACCACCCCCGCAGCGGGCTTGTTGCCCCGCCCCAGCGGCACCGTCACCCGGTCGCCCACGGCCAAGTCCGCCAAGGACTCGGGCACGGCGTAGGTGTAGCCGCCTTCCCCGGAATCGATGCTGCGTTCGAGGGCCACCCGCGCATACCCACACCCTTGGCCTCCCGGAGCAGTCGCGGAATCCGTTGAGGTCGTCGCTGTTGCTCCGGGGGGCCGAACGTGGGGGAAAAGCGGGTTATTGTCGGGCGTTGCAGGCACGCCCCGAGTGTAGCCGACCCGCCCGAGCGGGTCGGCATAGTCTCAAGGCCGCAAGTCAGTTCGACTCAAACAGACTAGTCCCCTCGGGCCCCGGGGCTCCGGGCTTGGCCTGGGTGGGCTGATGTGCGCCCGTCTCGCTGGCGTACAGCGGGATGGGCTGGATGTCCGTAGACGTTTCCACGGACGCATCGTCGGAGCGGACCACGGCTTCCTCGGTCGGTTGGGCAGTGGACGATCCAGTGGCGGTATCGAGCACCGCCAAGCCGCCGAACCCGCACACCATGACGAAGCCGAGGACGCCGAGCCAGGCGCTGGGCTGGTTTGTAGAGGGTGTCTGTTGACTCATTAGCTTGCTTCCTGGATCAGACCTCAGTTGCCGAAGACCCAGTCATGGTCGGCACTGGCCATGCCTTGAACCCCGCGGTGAGCCCCTGATCCCCGGGTTTCCTCAGCCTCAGCCTCGGCCTCGGCGACGGCGATGCGGACCTGGGCGGCCCCCGCGGCCTCGGCCGTGTCGTAGCTGCGATTTACCACGCTGGACACCGCCATCACGATCAGCCCTGCCATCAAGCCGCACCCAAACTTGCCCCAAAGACTGACCCGCACGGGTTCGTTGCTTTCAATCACCAAATCCGGTCCACGACGGCTGGTTGGCCGTGTTTCCGTCGACAAATCGTATCGCGTAGGCATGTTGTGACCCCTGAGGATTCCTGGATCCGGGACGCTCCCGAACTGCTTCAAGCAACCGATTCAAAAAGAATCTGGGCAACCTCGATCCGCAAATCGATAACCCGCGCGGACGTGCCCCGCCGATCGGCTACATTGGTCGGTCTATGGCCTCCCCCGCTCCCGCCAAATCGAACATGAAGTCCGACCCGACCGACACGCCCGCCATGCGGCAGTTCAAGCAGTTCAAGGAGCAGCACCCCGGCTGCGTGCTGTTCTTCCGGATGGGCGACTTCTATGAAATGTTCTTCGACGACGCGGAGCTGGCCCACCGCGTGCTCGGCGTCACGCTGACCCAGCGGACCGCGGGCGTGCCCATGGCGGGCGTGCCGTACCACAGCGTCGAGGGCTACCTCCGCCGGATGGTGCAGGCCGGCTACCGGGTGGCGATCTGTGACCAGGTCGAAGAGGCCTCGCAGGCCAAGGGGGTGGTCAAACGTGACGTCACCCGCGTGGTGACGCCCGGGACGCTGACCGACGAATCGCTGCTCAACGACGAGCAAGTGAACCCGTGTGCGGCGGTGGTGTTCCACGGGGACGAAACGGCCTCGATCGCCTGGGCCGAGCTCAGCACCGGGGCGTTCCAGCTCGCCACCGTCGCCGTGGCCGAGGTCGGCGACGAACTCGCACGGATCAACCCCAGCGAACTGCTGTACTGCGAGACGGCCGACGGCAACGCCCCGCCGCGCATCACCGAGCTGCCGCTGGACTGCCCCCGCACCGGCCGTCCGGGCTGGCAGTTCCGCATGGGCGAGGCCGTGGACGCGCTGCGCAAGCAGTACGGCGTGGCCACGCTCGGCGGGTTCGGCCTGCAGGACGACGACCCCGCCCTCGCCGCGGCGGGCGGGCTGCTCGCCTACCTGCTCGAAACCCAGCGCAACGATTCTTCTTCCGGGGGCGACGGCGTCCTCGCCCACCTGCGCCCGCCTAAGGCCTTTGCCCGCACCCAGCACCTCATCGTCGACCAGGCCTCGCTGGCCAGCCTCGAGGTCGAACAAACTCTGCGGGCGACCGACACCGACGGCTCGCTATTGGCGGTGCTGCGGAGTGGCGGGAGCTCGGGCGGCTGCGTTACCGCGATGGGCAAGCGTCGGCTACGCGATTGGCTGTGTTACCCCTTGGCTGAGCGCGCGGCGATCGAAGACCGGCAACGTGTGGTGCAGGCGTTGGTGGATGACACGCGTTTTGCCGACGAGTTGGCGGATGCACTGGATGGTGTCCACGACGTGCCGCGCATCATCGCCCGCCTCGCGGTGGGGCGTGCGCTGCCGCGGGACCTTGTGGCGCTCGGTAAGAGTGCCGGGCAGGCCGAGGCTTTGGAGAACGTGTTGGCCGAGCGGCCGTCGGTCGCGCCGTACCACCAGCGGCTCGCGGAGTTGCTGAGCGTGCTCGTTGATCTGGCCGACCTCATCCAATCGGCCTGCAAAGACGAAGGCATCCCCGCCCACCTCCGCGACGGCGGCCTCTTCCGCGACGGCCACGACAAACAGCTCGACGAATACCGCACCCTCCAACGCGACTCCAACGTCTGGCTGGCCAACTACCAAAAAGACCTCATCGAAGAGACCGGCGTCTCCTCGCTCAAAGTCGGCTACAACAAAGTCTTCGGCTACTACATCGAACTCTCCGCGGTTAACAGCCAGAAGATCAAAGACGACGACCAACGGTTCGCGTTGTGGACCCGCAAGCAGACCCTTAAAAACGCCGAGCGTTTCATCACACCGCAACTCAAAGAGTTCGAGGGCAAGGTGCTCAGTGCCGAGGGCCGCGCGATCGCGCGGGAGCAGCACCTGTTTGCCCAGTTGTGCTCGGTTTGCGAGAAGCAGATCGACACGCTGCACGCTTTTGCGGACACCACGGCCGACTTGGATGTACTGCTCTGTTTCGGCCGACGAGCTGCGCGTCACCGCTATGTGAGGCCCACGCTCACCGACGAACCCGGCCTGCATGTCGTCAGCGGACGCCACCCCGTCCTCGACGAACTGCTGGGCGATCGGTATGTGCCCAACGATGTCGGGCTTGGAGTACACAGTGAACAGTCCACCGTGAACAGTGACGACAGCCAAGACTGTTCACTGGGTACTGTTCACTCCTCACTGGCCCTGATCACAGGGCCCAACATGGCCGGTAAGTCGACCTACATCCGCATGACCGCGCTCATCGCCCTGCTCGCTCACACCGGCAGCTTCGTGCCCGCCGAGTCAGCGACCGTGGGGCTGTGCGATCGGATCTTTACGCGGGTCGGGGCCCACGACGAGTTGCACGCCGGGCGATCGACCTTCATGGTCGAGATGACCGAGACCGCCAACATCTGTCACCACGCCACCGACCGCAGCCTCGTGATCCTCGACGAGATCGGCCGGGGCACCTCGACGCTCGACGGGCTGAGCCTGGCCTGGGCTATTGCCGAGCACCTCGCGGACGTGGGCTGCCGGTGTTTGTTTGCCACCCACTACCACGAGCTCACCACGCTGGCCGACCCGGCGGTGGGCGGCGAGCGGGCGGCGCGGATCGCCAACCTCAACGTCAGCGTCCGCGAGTGGAACGACGAGATCGTGTTCCTCCACCGCATCGTCGCCGGGGCGACCGACCGCAGCTACGGCATCCACGTCGCCAAGATCGCGGGCCTGCCCGACGACGTGGTCGACCGCGCCCATCAATTGCTCGGCGAACTCGCGGTGAACCACGAAGGGATGGCGCCCAAGTCTGCCCCACCACCGCCATCATCCAAAGCCAAGCCGTCAGCGGTGGTGGACATGCCGCTGTTCGCTCAAGCCCCCGAGCACCCCATCGTCGATGAGCTGCGGCAGCTCGACCTCAACCAGATGACCCCGATGCAGGCCTTCGACCTGCTCCGCCAGATGCACGACCAAGCCAAGACCGATTCGCCGTAGGTCAGGTCTTCGACCTGACACAGAGTTTGTTGCCGCCCGTGTCAGGTCGAAGACCTGACCTACGAATCAGCGCCACTACCCGTGAATAAGACTTCACCCCTCATCCTCACCGGCCTCGAAGGCAACCCCGTCGCAGCCATCGATCTGCCCACCGACCCAGCGTGCGGGGGCGAGTGCGTCTTCCTCGGCCGAACGCGCGGCGAAACCCACCCCGACCACGGCGAGCTCCTGCGTCTCGACTACGAGGCCTACGCCCCGATGGTCGAAAAGCTGCTCGACCAACTCGCCCGGGACATCGCCGAGTCTCACGGCTGCCACGCCGTCCGTGTCGTCCACGCCATCGGGCCGGTCGCCATCGGCGAGGCGAGCGTGGTCATCCAGACCCTCACCGGCCACCGAGCCGAGGCTTTTGCGGCTTGCCGGGAAGCGATCGATCGGCTCAAGGCCGAGCTGCCGATCTGGAAACGCGAAATATGGGAGAATGGCCAGACTTTCGTCGAGGGCTCGCCGGTCTCGGCCCCATCGACTTGATTCCGGATCACACCTCGCCTGGATCGTACCCGCCATGGATGAAGCCCAGCTGCGACAAAAAGTCTGCCACGCCGCGCACCAGCTCTGGATGCGGGGCCTGATCGCCGGGGCCGACGGCCTGGTCGCGATCGAGCTGCACCGCCGCCGCTACATCGTCACCCCGCCCGGCCGACGCCGGATCAACCTTAAGCCCGACGACCTGATCTGCGTGGACATGGAGGGCGTGGACGTCCAACGCGACGCCCAGCTCGCTCCCGAGGAATGGGCGCCCCACCGCGTGGTCTTCCAGCACACCATGAACGCCCTGCCCGAAGACGTCGCCAAAGGCGTCAACCGCGAGGTCAAGGCCACAGTGCTCGGCACCCCGCCCAAGCTCACCGCCCTCCTGGCCCTCGAGCCCGGCACCACCTCGCTGCGCATCCACGCCCACCCCCCGATCCCCGTGCTCTGGCCCGACGACGCCACCGCCCTCCGCACCGCGATCGTCAAGCACCCCGTGGTCGCCATCCAGGGCGTCGGCCTCCTCGCCTCCGGCCCCACGCTCGGCCAAACCCTCTCCAGCCTCGAACACGCCGAGCAAGCCGCCGAGATCGAAGCGACGCTGCGGCTGCTGCGGTGACAGTTGCTCCCCACAGATACGTTTAGCGGGAGACGCGAAGCGTCCCGCGTTTTTTGGATATCCGAACGGGACGCTTCGCGTCTCCCGCTAAACATCAATACATCAGATTCAGGGAGTCACATCGGCTTGGTCTCGACCGTCGCGTCGTAGACCGCCAGCAGCTTCTCTTTGTCGAAGATCATCTCGTTACGCGACAGGCCCACGACGTCGTAGGTGTAGGTCAGCTCGATCGCATCGACCGGGCAGGCCTCTTCGCACATACCGCAGAAGATGCAGCGGAGTTCATCCAAGTCAAACTTGATGGGGTACTTCTCGCGGTCGTCCCAGGGCGACTCTTTGCCTTCGATGTGGATGCAGTTGGCAGGGCAGGCGGTGGCGCACATGAAGCAGGCGACGCAGCGGACCCGGCCGTCCTCGTCGCGGTTGAGGCGGTGGACGCCACGGAAGTTGTCGATGTGCATCCCGCCCTGCTCGACGGGGTGGTCTTCCCGGCGGTCTTCGGGGTACTCCAGGACCTTGTTGGTGCCCTTGCCTGGGCCGCGGATGGAACCGAGCATGTGACGCATCGTGGTGCCCAGGCCCTTGAAGACCTCGGGTAGGTAGAACGACTCGGCCGCGCTAAGCGGCGGGAGGTCAACGTTGATGGTGTCGGCGTCGGTGACGGGCATGTGAATAGTATAGTTCTCGATTGGCCCGGCGTGGGAGAGCGTGATTGATGATTTCTGATCGATGGTTGATGAATGTCGGAAGCAAGCGATGGCATCAGGCTATCTGGACCTCGCCCCGTTCATCAATCATCAATCAGATCAGTTGCCCCGCCAGAAACGCGGCAGGACCAGCACGGCGATGGCGTAGACCTCGAGTCGGCCGAGCATCATGAGCAGGCTCATCAGGGCGAGCGAGGGTGTGGAGAACCAGCCGTAGTTCTGGGTCGCGCCGATGCCGTTGAATCCCGGTCCGATGTTGCCCAGCGTCGAGAGGCTGGCGGTCGCCGAGGTGAGGAAGTCGATCTCGTAGCCACCCGCGTGGGTCTCGAAGATCCCGATGAGTAGCGCCCCCGCCGACACCAGCAGCAGAATGACCAGGCAATAGGTCAACGCCCCGAGTTTCATCTCGTCGTCGACGATGCCGCCGCTGACCCGCAGCGGACGGACGACCTGGGGGCGGAACGCTTTCTCCAGCGACGCGAGCATCACCTTGATCGCGATCCAGAAGCGGATGACCTTGATGCCCCCCGCGGTCGAGCCCGCGCACCCGCCGATGAACATCAGCCCGATCAGCAGCGATCGGCTGAGGAACGGCCAGAGGTCGTAGTCGGCGGTGGTGAAGCCCGTGCCGGTGTGCAGGGCGATCGTCTGGAACCCCGCGAAACGCAAGGCCTGGAGGGCGGTGCCTTCCACCGTCTTGCCCGCAGTGGTGATGATATCCGTGCCCATGATGTTGGCCGCCACCAACGCGATCACCGCCATCTTCAGCGCCAGGTACACCCGCAGCTCTTCATCTTTGTACACCGCTTTCCACCGGCCGCGCACCAACAGGAACATCAGCCCAAAGTTCACGCCTGCCAGCAGCATGAACACCATCGAGATGACGTCGAGCGTCACCGAGTTGTAAGCCCCCATGCTCTCGTTGCGGGTGGAGAGCCCGCCGGTGGAGACCACCGAGAAGCTGTGGCACACGCTCTCGAACCACGACAGCCCCGCGAGCTTGTACGACGCCACCGCCGCCGCGGTGATGCCCATGTAGATCAGCCAGAGGATGCGGGCGGTTTCCTTGATCCGGGGGCGGACGCCCTGCTGCTGCGGGCCCGGGGCCTCGACGTTGAACAGCCGCTTGCCCCCCACGCCGATCATCGGCAGCACCGCGACGAACAACACGACGATGCCCAAGCCACCCAGCCAGTGCGTCATCGACCGCCACAGCAGCAGGCTCTTGGGCAGCCCCGGGATATCCGCGACCACGGTCGCGCCGGTGGTGGTTAGCCCGCTCATCGCCTCGAAGTAGCAGGCCACAAACGATTCGAAGACGTGAGAGTCGGCTGCGTTGTCGTTACTGCGGATCATCGCCCAGACCCAGAACGGAAACGCTGCGACCACCGCCCCGATGAACCAGCTCATCGCGACCAGCAGCAGCGCTTCCCGCCGGTTCATCAGCTCGGCCTTCGCGCCCCGCCCCGTCATCCAGAACGCGCCGCCAACCGCTCCGCCGAGCAGGGCCGACACGCCCATCGCTTGGACGCCGAGCATTTCACGCATGCCACGCTGTGACCAGAGGAACCACTCGATCACCACAATGACCAGCATGCCCGCGCTGAGCACGAGCATGAGCAGGCCGAGTTGGCGGAAGACGTTGCGGTAGTTCATGGGCTAGGGAGTAGGCGGTAGGGACTAGGGAAGGCAAACACGCTTGGATACGTATCGCTGCCGCTCAGCCTCCGAATATTTTTTTTAGCTCTCGGCCGCATTCCGAAGGTGCGATGACGACGACCATGTCGCCGGGCTTGATGGTGTCGTCCGCTCCAGGCACGAAGACCGTCTCGCCACGGCTAATCGCGGCGATGATCGTCCGCGCGGGGAACTCCACGTCTTTCAACGGGAGCCCGATGACTTTCTTGGCCAGGCTGGGCACGCGGATCTCGTACACATCCGCGATGCCCTCGGCCAGCGGGGCGAGTTGCCGGACGCTCTCGCCGCTGAGCAGGCGTTCGATCTCGTTGACCGCGGTGGAGCGCGGGCTGAAGGCGTGGTCCAGGCCGATGTGGCCGATCAGGTGCAGGTAGGTCGGGCGCTGCAGTACCGCGATCGCGCTCTTGGCGCCCATGCTCTTGGCGCGGGCCGCCGCCAGGATGTTGGTCTCTTCGTCGTCGGTGCAGGCCACGAAGGCATCAACCTGATCAACCCGTTCGTCCAGCAAGATGTCGGAGTTGATCACGTCGCCGTTGATCAGCGTCACCCACGGCAGCTTCTCGGCGAGCTCCTGCGCGCGGTGGACCCGCTGCACAAACAACCGCACCGCGAAGTTGCGGTTGCGCAGCTCACGGCAGAGCCAAACGCCCTGCGTCGAGCCGCCCATGACCATGACCTTCAGTCGGCCGCCGGCCTCGGGTTTGAAGAGTTTGATGGTCTTCTCGAACGCCTTGGATTCGCCGATGAGCGTCACGATGTCGCCGGCCATCACCTTCGTGTCAGCCACGGGCAGGAACGCGTCGTCTTCACGCTCGACCGCTGCGACCAGTGTCGAAGCAGGAAGTTTCAAATCCTTGAGCGCCACGCCCGCCGCCTTGGCGTTTTCCGAGACGGTGATGCTCTGCATCTCGATCGCGCCCTTGGCGAAGTTCTCCACCGCGTGGGAGCCCGGCGAGCGGAGTGTCGCGGCGATGGCCTGGGCGGTGGTGAACTCGGGGCAGACCAGGTGGTCGATCCCCAGGTGGTCGGCGTAGTTCAGGCCCTTGGCCTCGTAGTAGGCCGAGTGGTGAACCCGAGCGATCGAACGCTCGCAGCCCACCGCCGTGGCGATCGAGGCCGCCAGCAGGTTGATCTCGTCGATGTTGGTCGCGCCGATGAACAGGTCGGCCTTGCTCGTGCCCGCCTCGAGCAACACGTCCGCCTGGGTGCCGTTGCCGACCAGCGAACGGATGTCCATCGCTTCGTCGATCTCGGCCAGACGCTTAGGGTCCTGATCGATCAGCGTGATGTTGTGCCCGGCGGGTGAGAGCACCTCGGCCGAGTGGCGGCCGACTTCGCCGGCCCCGCAGATGACAATGTTCATAATCGACGGTTCCAGGAACCTTGAAATCCCCACGCCATTTTACGGCAAGTCCATGTCAAACGCAGCAAAAGCTCATGTGGACCGAAACGCAAAGGTTGGGCAGCAGGCTGTGAAAACCGTTCAGATCAGTCGACCAATTCGGGCTTAGGCGGCTCTTCGGCGATCGTGGGGCCGGGCACGATCCCCAAGCCGCGTAAACGGTCTTTGACCTCGTCGCTGCTGGGGTCTTCGTTGTAGCCGAATCGCAGCGCCTGTTTCGCGTTGGGGACATCGTTCACCGCGATATAGAAATCCGCGATCGCGATGTAGGGGGTGGCGTCGCCGCGAGGTGCGAAGTAGCCGGCCTTCTCCAATGCCGTTTTCTGCCCGTCGGCGTCGCCGAGCAGGCCCAGGTACTTGGCCTTACGCAGGAAGTCGACCGACGACTGGTTGTAGTTCTGGATCATGTTGTCCAGGAAGCCGTAGAGCGTTTCGTAACGCTCCTGTTGGTAGTAAGCCTCGGCCAACGAATCGGCAATCCGGGGCGTCCACTCCGGGTCATCAGGACGCAGCGCCAGAGCTTGCTCCAAAGGCGTCTGGGCGGGGATGGGTTTGTCCATCTTGAGCAGCGACACGCCGAGGTAGTACTGCGAGCGGTAGTCGCTGGGCTTCTTATCGACCGCGGCTTGGAAGTTTTCTGCCGCAGTGGAGTAATCCTGCTGGCGGTAGCTGTCGTACCCGAGTTCGCGGTAGACGACGTTGTTTTTGCAGCCGGTGAGGGCGATCACGCCCACAAACCCCAGGCTCAACGCAGCGGTTTTGAGTTTCATCATCTTCGAGTCCTTCGGGAAACCATGGCACCGGCAAACATCCGGGGAAATCGCGGGGCCCACACCATTAATCGGCATTTCGGGCACTCCACCAATCCAAAAGAATAGACCCACCGCCACAGCCCAGCAAGCCATGCCGCCCAGCCCGACGTTATCACCCGTTGCCCCGTCGCTGCCAAGGACCGGCCGGTGATACGCTGTAACGGATATGCATTGGCCCACCACCCTGCTGCGCCACGATACCCCCGCCCAGATGAGCGGCGGGGTCACGCCGCACTATGACTGGCTCATCCTCGATCCGCTGGCCCACCGCAGCCCGGATCTGGGGCTGTGGACCATGCGCACCCCGGCCCACTGGAACGATTGGCCCAAGCTCCAACGCATCGACCTCACTCCCCTGCCCCGGCACCGACGCCGGTACCTCCGCTGGGCAGGCAAGCTCACCGGCCACCGCGGCAGCGTCCACGTCGCGGGGCAAGGGCACGTCGTCGCCCACCTCTGGACCCCCGGAAGAGTCGAACTGACCCTTCATCCCCGCGTCACGCACGGCTCACCGGCGAAACCCATCGCAATAAGCCTGTCCCCACTCGCGTTGGGCTGGCGGGGCGTGGTGAATTCCCCCGAGCGCTAGATTTTTCTCTCGCCGCCACCACGGCAAAGCGTCATAATGCAGTCTCTGATCCCGGTCGCTTTCCCCCGCGACGTTTTGATTCATTTTCTTTCTACGTTCCGTTCTGGAGTGCCCCGATGTCCGACAAATTCAGTGATGATGAACTACTCGCCAACGCCAACCCCATCGATCTCTCCCGCGAGGAGGAAGAGGAACACGCCAAACTCAAAGCCCCCGACGACGGCATCGAACGCAACGATGATGACGACCTCACCCCCATCGATCTCGATGAGGGCGGGCTCAACGACGACCCGAACCAGCAATCCAAGATCATGATCTTCGGCGAGGCCGAGCGCAAAGCCCACGCCGACCACTGGAACCGCACCCCCAACGCCACCGGCAACGGCGCGATCCACGTGAAAACCTTCGTCGCCAAGCTCCGCCTCGACGCCATCGACAACCTCGACGAACAGGTCAACAACTGGCTTGACAACCACCCCGAATACGAGGTGAAATTCGTCACCACCAGCGTCGGCAAGCTCGTCGGAAAGATCAGCGAAGATGCCATCTTCATGAACGTCTGGGTCTGATCGAATCGTTGCGTGGCGTGTCGCGGATTCGCGACGGGCATGACATGCCCAAGCCGCGTCGTGCTACGATAATCCAGTCATGACGCCGCGCTGCCAACCGGCATTTCGATTCACGCGCTTCCTGTTGACGGGGCTGATTTTCGGTGTGTTACTCGCCGCGATTGGCTGCGCCCAAGCCGACCTGTCGAGCGCTCAGAACGCCTACCGCAACGGCAACCTTCCGGGCGCCGAGAAGTGGATCGATCAGTACGTCAAGCACCACGGCGACGGCGTCAACCGGGTGATCGCGTATCTCGAGCAGGGCAACATCCGCCGGGACCAAGGCGACCTGCAAGGCAGCCTCGAGGCCTTCGACATCGCCGACGCCACCATCACTGAGATCGACCGCGCGCCGGACGTGAGCTTGTCCCGTGAAACGTTGGCGGCTTTTTCCAACCTCAATGCCTTGCCCTACCGTGGGACGTATGCCGACCGCATCATGCTCTACACGCTGCGGGCGATGAACTATCTCGAGATGGGCGACGCCGAGCGGGCCCGGGTCGAGCTCCGCCGGGCGTACGAGCGTCAGCGCGAAGCCATCGACCTCAATGCGAAGAAACTCGAAGAAGCCCGCGAAACCGCGAAGGCCGATTCATCCGACAGCGGATACGACGCCCAGCGGGCCCAGCGCGACCCCAATTTCCAGGCCGGCCTCGACAGTTCCTACGCCAACCTGAACCAGTACCGCGGCTACGGCGACTACGCCAACCCCTTCGCCGAGTGGCTACAGGGCATCTACTACCTCGGCGACGCCGCCGACGGCTCGGACATCGAGCGAGGCCGCCTCTCGCTCACCCGCACCGCGGGCATGGTCCCGGGCAACCTCTTCCTCGAAGCAGATCGCCAGATGGCCGAGCGCATCGCCAGTGGCGGGCCCACCCCGCCCACCACCTGGGTCATCTTCGCCACCGGCACCGCCCCACTGCTCGCGCCCATCCGCATCGACATCCCCCTGTTCATCTTCGACGGCAGCGTCGACTACGTCGGAGCCAACTTCCCCAAGCTCGTCGAAAACTCGAACTATCTTTCGACACTGTTCGTCCAACCCATCGACGGCGCAAGCAACGCCGCCATCCAGACCCAGCTGCTCGCCGACATGGACTCGATCGTGGGCAAAGAATTCAAGAACGACCTGCCGGTCATCATCACCAAGACCCTGATCGCCGCGGGTACCAAAGCCACCGCCGCGTACGCCATCCGTAAGAGCCTCGAAAACAACAACAGCAGCGACAGCCTGACCTCGATCGTCCGCATCGCGACCACCGTCTACCAATACGCTGCCAACCAAGCCGACCTGCGAACCTGGGGGTCGCTGCCCAAGCAATACCAGATCGCCCGTTTGCCCACACCCGACTCGGGTAAAATCACATTGTCGGCAGGCGGTTCCTCGGCGTCCTCTCCCGGAGGTGCCATCGCCCGTGCCGCGACGCCGATCACCGTCGAACTCCTGCCCGGCGAGTTCAACGTCGTCGTGGTCCGTTCAATCAACACCTACTCACCCTTCCGTGTCTCACAGTTTTCTCTTGGAAAGGATGCACCGCGATGGATCGAACCCTCCGCTCAATAGCTCCGACGCTTCTCCTGGTTATAGCCTCGCTCCTAGTCCTGCCGGCCTGCCAAACGGTGAACACCACCGAGCGTGCCGACCCGAACTACGAACGCGTATACATAGACGACGCCCGGGTCACCACCGACAGCTCCC
The DNA here is from genome assembly GCA_039194345.1 of Planctomycetota bacterium. Taxonomy (GTDB): domain Bacteria; phylum Planctomycetota; class Phycisphaerae; order Phycisphaerales; family Phycisphaeraceae; genus Algisphaera. The sequence goes on along the minus strand of JBCCWB010000027.1, from coordinate 865 downwards.
TGCAAAACGCCGCCGGCCTGGTCCGACTCAACGAGACCACCCTCGAAACTGGCTTCCTCAAAGTCCAGGCCGAGGTCTACAACAGCACCAATAAACGTAAGCGGGCCCACTACCGCTTCGAATGGTTCGACGCCGACGGCATGCTGATCAGAACCTCCCTGTCCAACTGGAAAGCCATCTCGCTGGCCGGCAAAGAATCACAGTTCATCACCGCGGTCTCCCCGAGCAAGACCGCCACCGACTTCCGGCTCAAGCTCATCGAACCCGAAAAATAAATCCATCCACTCAAAACTCACCGCAAGGAAGAACCCCATGACCAAGCTCCTCTCCACCACCGCCCTGGCCGTCGCCGCCGCGTGTTTCGTCGGCGCCTGCACCAACAACCCCGCCCGCCGGATCGACCCGCAGGGCACCGAAACCATCACGACCTACGACAAGCTCGACATCCAGGACGCCACCGACGCCGCCGCCGAGCTCTCCGAATCGCTGCTCGCCTCGGGCCGCCTGGGCAAAGACGGCGAGCCGTCGATCATCGCCATCGACCGCTACATCAACAACACCACCCAACAGATCGACCGCGATGAAGTCATCAAGAAGATCCGCGTCACCCTCAACAAAGCGGGCGTCGCCCAAACTCTGACCACCATCGACTCCCGCGGCGAGACCGGCGGCGAGAGCAACATCGCCTCGAAATTCGCCCGGGAGAACATCGACAACGAAGGCAGCGCCGTCACCCCCGAGCCGCTCGTCCCCGACTACGCCCTGACCTACAAAATCCTGGAAAACAGGGCTCGGGCCGGCAAGATCCGTCAGACCACCTTCACCTTCCAGATGTCGCTGGTCGATGTCCGCAACGGTCTGGCGG
>JBCCWB010000026.1:0-24782 GCA_039194345.1 Planctomycetota bacterium | reverse complement strand
GAAGCCATCCCCACCCATTTGTCGTTTTTCGTGTCGTTCCAGCCGTTAATAAACTGGATACACCCAATCGTGATATCCGAGGGCCACTCGAACTCGATCCATTTCCGCCCTTTGGGCTGGGTGATCCAACTTGTCGTGATATCTCCATCGACCGCGTGTTGATTCTTCGTCTGGCGGTTATAGAATCCGCTAGAGCGTATTTTGAGTTTGGGGTCTTTGGCGTAGTCGACCAAGCCGGAGATTTTGCGGTCGGCGGCTTTCGACATCGGCGGAGGGTACATCCCGCGTTTTTCGCTGAACACCCGGAGTTCCCGCACGTGGAAATGCGGGCCGTTGTTCGAAACCATCCTGATTTTCCGAGTCGTGACCGGGATTTCCAGCGGGAAACTGTAGTCGTGGCGGGTGCCAAACGTAAAGCTCTTTGAATCTGAGGGGTGGGTCTTCTTGCCGCTTGGCAGCGTCGTGATATCGCTCCAGTTATGGATATTCGTGTTGACCTCGTTGGGGTAATGCCCTTCGTTGATGTCGATCTCGAAACGTTTGCCCTCTTTGGGGTCGGGGCCTTGGGTCATCAGCCAGAACGAGTTGTTGGTTCCATTGGCTTCGGCGTAGCGGTAGCGGCACTCGAAGTAGCCGTACTTGAACTTCTTCTTGGTCCAGATGCTGCCCGAGGTCCAATCCTGCCCACCCCGGCGTTCCTTGCGGTTCACCAGTTCGAGGATGCCGTTGGAGACCACGGCATTTTCCCGCCACCGGCTGCAAAGAATATGTCCGCTGGGCCCGTTCTGAGACTCCCAGTTCTTATCTAATTCACTATCGGTGTAGTCGAATTCATCTGACCACGTCAGCTCCCACTGCGACAGATCGATATCGCTGTCTTCGTAAGGTATTTCATACTCCTGAGCGCCACGCGCGATGTCTGCCCAAGCGTGTTGAGAACTATCTGTCAGGAACAATACGGCCGTTAAGCCGGCGAGGGTGATTTTCATAGAATCCACGTTTTTCACAAAGTACGGAGCGATAGCAACCGAAATATGGGACACAAGGCCATTTCAACTATGTCACGAGCCGCAATCGGCTATAGGTGGCCGAGATCAAAGCCGGGCTTGGTAGGCATTGATTGACATAAACAAAATCGTTCAATCATCAAGGGACCGCCAGCAACGGGTACTCGCCGGTATCGCATTTCGCGATCGCGGGCTGACGGATTTGGATCGCTGCGGCGGACCCTTCCGGGCTCCAACGCCGGCCGGTCAGGTCACTCAGCAACAGCGCTTGAGTGAGGTCAACCCCTCCTTCGCCCGAGTCGTTCGCCAGCGCATTCAGGGCGGCGTCGGAGTATCGCGTAACGGCGGACAACCTCGCACCGACTTCAGCGAGGTCCCCCACCGTCATGCCGGGTTTAATGTCCGAGGGGGCGCCACAGGTGTAGATTTGAGCGTAGACACCCGCACCTCCGGTGCTGAGCTCGGGGTAGTTGAAAGTCCCTGAGCCGGTATCAAAAGGAGGAAGTTGATCCGCATTGGCTTTCAGGATTTTGCCGGTATTCAGGTCGTACCCCCACTGGGTCACCAGGCCGCTGGTGCCCTGCCCGCTTGAGGCGTTGTAAACCAGCAATCCCGCAACAAGCAGTGCTGCCGCAGCACCGATGGCGCCGTAAAACGGTTTGTCTTGTAAGGCATTACGTATAGACATGGCGATTGAATCTGGAGGAGAAGATTTCGTCAAGACCCGTTACAAATCGATGCTTTAGTTGCAATATCAAGCCAGAGTGCATAGAGCACCGGTCGTCGATGTTGGTTCTCTATGAATCCATTCTGGACAGGAGTCTTTGAAGCCGTAGATGCCTACTGGAACGCGTCCCACATGGATCCCCTGAAGTCGAATCCGCTACGGTTGTTGGCATCTTCAACCGTGGCAATATTGCTCAGCGATTCGACGTGCCCATCGGTAAACAGGTAGTTTGGGCTGTATTCGGTGGCGTTATCCGCAAAGCCATCGGATCCCTTAGCGTGGTGGTAAATCCGAACCCGAACAAAGCTGCTGGTTAGCGGATCGTGGAAGCTCGGGGCGATCGGCGAGTCGGCAAGAGCGCCCACCACATTTCTTGCGAACGCACCCCCACTGCCGATATCGAGCGTGACCGCCTCTGCCAACATGATGGTCTTGGAGCCCTGGGTCACATCGCTGTAACGCAGTGAACGGAAGTTGCCCGAGACGCCCCGAACAGAATTGGTGGGCGATACTTGAGCGTTATCTTCGGTAATCGCTCCTCCCCCCGAACTCACCACGTTGATGCGATTGATCGAATAGGTTCTAGCGGGATAGAAGGCGCCTTGCGCGATGGCCGCGGCAGAGGGTTGACGCCGCTCTGCATTGTCTAGTGGGCATGCCCAAAGCGGCGCTTCCGCTGTCACCCCATCAAATCCAACCGCCTGGAAGCCTGTGTTGCGAACAAAGCTCGCAGGGTTGCGGCCGTCGTAGCCATCGATACCGAGAAGGTCGTCGTAGCTGAGCTGGCCTGAGGTCGCGTTTCGATTCGACACGAGCGGGGTGATGTAATCATCGTAGTCAACGGAATACGCAGCCTGGGCCCGCCCGATTTGTTGAAGTTGCGTTCCGCAAGCAAGCGATTGGGCGGCAAACCTTGCGCCACTTAAAGCAGGAAGAAGAATGCTAATAAGTAAAGCAATGATGCTAATAACAACAAGCAATTCGATTAAGGTGAAGCCCTTACGGATGTTGATTTGTGAGGTCGGGGGCGCGTGTTTCATAAGAGGTGTCCCATCTATCGAGTTGGTGAAATGGCCTGAAACGGGAGATGCGGGCTGCGAGGTTGAAAGCCGTTTGGTACAGACATGAACAGATAATTGTTCATGATTACAAGAATATCGCGACATTTTCGGTTTAATAGGCACCGTTTCGACAATAATATGCACAAATGCGACACCCCCTGCCCTTGGGTCCATTGGATGCGGTTTTGGGTTTAATCGGAGTGTTCGGGTTGAGCGATGTAGCAGCCGTACGGCACCGCATCCTCTTGGGGCGGGGCTGTAGGCGATGGCCTGTTGAGTATTTCTCTATCCGCTCATGGTTGAATCCAGCGCGTAGTGCATGTCATAATCGAAAAGACTTATCAATAGATATAGCAGGATTCGGGTTTATATAAATAAGATGGCATGAATAGTAATATGTAACTTTCTTTAAAAACTATGTCATACGACTTATTAACATACTGATATGGATAGTAAGAATCCAAGAATAGGTGTTCTGCTGGAAACGGATACGGCCTGGGCGCGGTATCTGATCGAAGGGATCATCAATTATTCGAAGTCCCACTGCCCATGGGATCTTTATCTAGACCCCTTGCCGATTGATAAGAGCTGGCATCTTCCCGGGGATTGGAAAGGTGACGGGATTATCGCGCGTGTTTCGGCTCCCTACGTGTTAAGGCAGCTGCGGAGCCTAGGCCTGCCGGTGGTGAATGTCTCGGGGAATCAGGTCGAAGGATGCGATTACCCGCGTGTGATGACATCTGTTAAGTCGCAGGCCGAGCTTGCGTACGACGCGTTTCGATCTCGCGGTTTCGAGCAGTTTGCGTATGTGGGACCGGTCGAACACGCGCACGTCCTGCAGCACTGCGATGCCTATCGTCAATGCCTTGAGCGGTATGGCTACCAGCTCCGTATCCATCAGCCGCAGTCATTTGAAGCCTTGAAGCATTGGCTTCGCTCGGTTCCCAAGCCGATTGCTGTCTTCTGCTGGGGATCACATTGGGGTGGCCGAATCATCAACGCGTGTTCGACGGACAAGATCAGCGTCCCGCATGACATCGCCGTCCTGGGGTCGAACTACGACGAGATCTACAACGAGGCTTCATTCCCGGCGCAGGCGGGGATCGAGATGAATCCCCGGCACATCGGTGAGCTCGCGTCTTCGGTACTGGATCGTTTGATGAAAGGCCAAACGCTAGAGCAAAATGAATGGTTGCTTGAGCCGATCAAGGTGGTCGAAAAGCCTTCGATCGACACCTTCGCGGTCGCCGATGAACGGGTGCGCCAGGCCATTGATTTTTTGAATCGTAATGCGCTCAACGCGATTTCGGTGGATGATGTGGTGAAAGTGGTACCTATACCCCGCCGTACCCTGGAGCGGCGGTTCCGCAAATGCACGGGACACTCTATACGTGACTACACACGGCAACTCCGCGTTAACCATGCGCGGGAGCTGCTGGCCAACACCGACCAAACCATGGTCGCGATTTCAGATGAGTGTGGTTTTTCTTCCTACAACTATTTCAACCGGGTATTCAAGCAGCTGGTCGGGGTTTCGCCCAGTCGGTACCGTCGAGAGTGGAAAGAGTCAGGCGAGCGATAGAGCCACAAAGGCGTCTTGCTTATTGGCCGGCACCATGGGCTGCGGTGATGGGCTGCCGTGCAGCGTGTCGTCGTTGGTTTTCGGTGGGATTAAGTCGGTTGCTTCGTGACGGCTCGCCTGTGCCTGAACTCGGGCCACAGGGGTGGGTATGCAAAACACAATGAGGCTCAGTGCTGGATGGTAGGCGCAAAGAAAAACCCGGCCTTCTGGCCGGGCTTTGAATCGGGTTTCTGCCCGATGAGTGACGAGGCGATGGGTCTTATTTGCGGCGGCGCGAGCCGAACATGCACAGCAGCCCCGCGCCCGCGAGGCCGAGTGCCGACGGCTCGGGGATGACTGCGACGCCAACCATATGGGTATCGATATTGCCAGGAACATTGGTGTTTCCTGAGCCTGGATCCGTAAGGCCGTCGCCGAGAACCTGGAAGCTGGCGATGGTCGTTGGGTCGGCGACGCCGAAGGCCGAGACTTCGACCGTGGTTCCCAGGATGAGCCGGCCCGTAATACCGTCGAGAGTGAAAGCTCCGATCTCATCGCCGCGATTGACGGTGCCGGAGAGATCAACCGTCCCGAGCGTCCCGCCGCCGGAGTCCAGCGCAATGATTTCACCCAGGCCTTGGTAAAAGTCGTCACGGTCCGCTGCGTTAAAGAAAATGAACAGCTGATCGCTGCCGGAGGTTGGCGATACATTAAAAATGGCAGCGCCGGTGCCCAGGGAGCCCGTGTCGACCCGCTCGTCGGAAAGCGCTTCGGTCACGTTGGCGGGGTCGGGCAATGCAGAGCCATCCCACGAAAGGACCCGTGTCGGGAGGACGTTGGTGGCTGTCGAGAAGGACAGGTCGTTGTATGTGCCATCAGCCGTGGTAATCGATTGAAGGTTTCCATCCACCGCGCCGTTGCTGGTGGTGTAGCCCGTGATGATGCCGGCGTCCGCACCGATCGATATCGTTCCGCATGTCGCGACAGCCGCGACCATCATTAGAGACTTCTTAACCATGTTGTCTATAACCTCCGTTTGAGAAAATGAAGAAACATTCACATACGTGTCGAGATGGACGATGAGATGCAGATCATGCACATCGCCTTAACGATCTAAATATAGATCGTGGCCGGAGAGCGAATACTGTATTTCGAACCAAAGACATGGCGTTTTGCGACACCGGGCGGGCGCTCTGATGTGGCGTGAAAATCAATGTTTCCGTCGGAAAATGCGGTTTCGGGCGTTGTCTGTTCTGTGCTATGGTTGTGAAGTCAGTGAGAGCAGACAGGACTATTCGCAACAAAAAAGGTGTTGGCGATAAAAATCAGCATCGGGTTTTACTTGAGAAGACCCTCATCCTCGTTTGTTGTCTCTTGTTTCATGTGCTCTCGTATTAAGAATGGTTCCGTTTCGTTGTATGTGTCTAGCTGTTCTCTATTTGGTTAATCGTCATGCATGATTCATCTATCTTGTCTCAAGCCGAAGGGCGGATCGGTACCGGCGAAGTTCTTAAACCTGTCCCCGGGCGCGCTCGGTTTCAGGACGATGATTACTACATCTGGGGGGCTTCGGTCGTTCGTCACGAAGGTCGCTTCTACATGCTGTATGCACGCTGGCTCCGTGAGTTGGGCCATGACGCGTGGGTGACGCATTCTGAACTCGCTTGTGCGACCGCTGACAATCCGCTGGGGCCCTATATCCACGCCGACGTTGTCTTGCCCGAGCGTGGAGGTAACCATTGGGATGGGTTGTGCACCCATAATCCCACGGTGCACGCCTTCGACGGGCGGTACTACCTCTACTACATGGGAACGCGGGGCACGAGTCAGCCGCGTGAATACTGGAATTTCCGCAACAACCAGTGCATCGGCGTCGCGGTGGCCGATCACCCCGCCGGGCCTTGGGAGCGATTCGATCAGCCCGTCATTGAGGGGCGATCCGAATCGACGGATACCGTCTGCTGTGCCAACCCGACCGTGACGCGCAGACCCGATGGTAAGTACCTGATGATTTACAAGGCGGTCCGGAAAGACAACCCGCCGCCTTTCTACGGCCCGGTGGTCCACTTCGCAGCGATCGCCGATACGCCGACGGGCCCCTTCATCACTCAGCCCGGCACGGTGTTTGATGCTCAAGGGGTTGACTTCCCTGCGGAAGACCCGTTCATATGGCATCAGGACGGCCGGTACCACGCTATTGTCAAAGACAACAACGGGTTCTTCACGCCCCACGGCTTGGCATTGGTGAGCTTTACTTCCGACGACGGATTTGATTGGTCGCTATCCGACGAGCCGTTCATCACCACGCCTCGTATTACCTGGGAAGATGGAAAGACAGAGCAGTTACTGCACTTAGAGCGCCCCCAGCTCTATCTGGAAAATGACAAGCCGGTCGCACTTTTTTGTGCCGCTGACAGAGAGGAGGGGCGCGGCCACAGCTTTAACGTGCATATTCCGCTTCGATAGCATCGCGCTGTTCATAAAGAACCCTCCACACCGCCCCGCCGATCAAAACCTCTCGGTTTGACACGAGGTTGAAGGCCCCTCTGCCAAACGGGCCTGTTAAACGGATTCGAGCCGCCGTCTCGCGAAGGCCCCTGCTCGAAACCGGATCCCTGCCGGATCGGCAGACAAAATCGCCTCTCCGAAAACTGTTTAACAAGATCAAGCCCCGCCCCAACAACGGCTTAAGCAAAGCGCGAGTCCCCCTCTTCCGGGATTACCAAAATTCGCAATACTCGCGCGCGAGGTCAGTTCGAAGTTGTTTCGAGCAGGGAGCTTCAAATCCGGTCGCGAAACATCGCGACCGAACGGTTAACACCAGACGCCATCGGCTTAGGCCGATGGCGTTGTTGCTTCCAACCGTGGTTCTGGGGCTTTGAATCAGGTTTTCATGACTTCACCAAAGTCTCTTACCCACGAATGAAAAGACGGGGTACCCGTGATCGAGCGATCGCTTGGGTAACTGACTCCCCAGCTGATCAAACCTCTCGATCTCTCTGTTCAAGGCCGCGAAGTGTTTAACAAGGCGGTTATGACGAGAGCTCTCACACGGATTCGAACTCTGACGAACGTGGCCGCGGCGTTACATGCTACAAATGTAAAACCACTCTATCCGCCAATCGCTGAATGAGATAAGCCAATCCCCCGGGCGTAAGCTTTACCTGCTCCAAGCATCACATCGCTTGATTCGTTCCTGAACACACACAAGTGTGTCACAAAGTCATCACGGTTCGTGGCGATGGGAGTAGGAAGGCTGACTAACAAACCCTTGTAAGCGGTAGTTTTGCGGCGATTCAATCGTGAGGATCGAGTAAGCGTTGTGTGCGGCAGAACATCCCACCATTGGTTCCAAGGTGATATGTGTTCGGCCAGCGATTTCACAAACCTCGTTGATGTGGGCGTGGCCTTGAAGCACCAAAAAAACTTGCCTATGCGGGTTGATCGAATGACAAAGCTGCTGAGCGTTTCGGAGGGACCAGTCGTCAAAGGCATCGAGACGATGATGGCAAAATAAAATCGTGGGAGTCGCTCGTTCAGAAATAGACCCAACGAGCTGGGCCATTTGCTCCGTAGGTAATACGGCAACCCTCCAGTCGCTGTTGAGCCTGCCGTACGGTGAGCCATCGGGGTTGAAACAGGTATCTAACCCCATCAAACGAATACCCTGGTGGGTCGCATCAAAAGTGGCGGTGGGCTGGCCGACGATCTCAAGCACCTCAGGTTTGGCCAGGCGATCGACGCAGTGGTTACCGAGACAAAAGTAGATCGGGCGATTAACTTGCCTCAGCTCCGCAACGATGGTTTGCATGTACGAACGTTCGGCCTCGATATCCGGGCCGGAGTGGATGAGGTCGCCGAGACACACGACAACATCGACGTCGTGTTTTTGAAAAGCGTTGACGGCTTGGCGAACCCGATGCAAAGAGGCGCGCGTATCACGTTTTTCGTTGGCAGGGGTGTCGGCGTAGTGGATATCGGTGACGAGGCCGATCTTGAGTAAATTAGGGCCGGGGATGGTCACAACAAAACCCTACGCATCGGATCGGAACGTGCACCGGCCTCGGGACCAGGTGCGGGTCACCGCCGGGTATTCGCCCTCGTCATTCACGAGGAACAGGTCGGCGCGGAGGCCGGGGGCGAGGCGGCCGCGGTCAGGGAGGTGCACCGCTTCGGCGGGGTTGAGGGTGACCAACCGCACCGCATCAGGCAGCGAGTGGCCGAGCTCTGCACACACCCGCCACACCGCGGGGAGCATCGTGCTGGGGACATAGTCGCTGCAGAGGCAGTCGGCGTGGCCAGCCTCGATGGCATCGATCGCCCGCATTCCCGAGGATTGGCTCCCGCCGCGGAAAACATTAGGCGAACCGACGAGGGCGTGTTCGCCGACTTCTTTGATGGCCTCGCCCGCTTCGGTATTGATCGGGAACTCACAGAGACTGACACCGAGGTCGACCATCATTTGCACACGGCTGGCGGAGTCGTCGTCGTGGCTGGCCAAAGGAACGTTGTGCTGCTTGGCGGACTCGACGAGTTGCGTGGCACGTTCCCAAGCGCCGTCCGACGCGGTCAATTTCTCGGCGATAACCGTGCCCAGCACTTCGGTGTTGTAGGCGTAACGCTTGGCCAGGTAGTTGTGGTAAGACTCCATCGTCTGGAACTGGCCCTGGCCGGGCGTGTGGTCCATCAGCGAGAGCAACGACAACACGTCTTCTGCCAACAACTCCTGCAGCACCGAAATCGCGGCGTCGTTGGTGACTTCGTAGCGGGCGTGGACCCGGTTATCGATGCACGGGTTCGGCGTTTGGGCGTAAGTATGAACCGCCCTTGCCACGTTGGCGGCCAGCTTATCGTTGCGGAGGCCGAGTTCTTTACCTGAAAATGAAAGCGAGTGGTATACCGTGGTAAGGCCCAGCGCGGCACTGCTGCGGTCGATCTGCTGGATGGCAAACGGCGTCGGCAACATCACGCCGGGTCGGGGCTCGATCTCGGATTCGATAGCATCCGAATGCAGGTCGATCATGCCGGGCATCAGCACCTGCCCGCCGGCATCGATGTGTTCGTCGGCCAGGTCAGATTCGGGGCAGATCGAAGCGATGGTGTCGCCTTCGATCAATAGCGAGCCGTTGTCGATGACTTCGTCGGGCAGAACCAAGCGGGCGTGATGGATCAGGGTGGTACGGCTCATGTCGTGGCGATTAATCCAGCGCGGCTTCTTCGGGCACGGCTTCGGAAGCGTGGTCCCAGGTGATCCCGCCCGCGATCTCGATGGTGGAGTCAGCAAGCGTTTTAACAATCTGCGGGTTGTGGAACACCGCGAGGATGGCGATGGGTTCTTGCTTCAGCGAACGGATGATCTCGACCATGCGGTCCGTCGAGCGGGGATCAAGGCTGGCGGTCGCCTCGTCGAGCAATAAGAGCCGTGGACGTACGACCAGCGCACGGGCGAGGTTGACCAATTGGCGTTCCCCGCCGGAGAACGTGGAGGGCGGGAGTTCATGCAGCCGGGCGGGGAGGTTCACGCGCTCCAGCGCGACGCGGGATTGCTCCAACGCCTCATCGTGATCGACACCTTGTTCGACCAGCGGGCGGGCGACGACCTGCAACGCAGTCTTGCGGGGTAAGGACTTCAGGAACTGACTCACAAAACGGATCTCGTCTTTGCGTAAGTCGAGGACGGTCTGCTCGTCGGCCGTGGAGAGGTCGACCGTCCGGCCGTCTTGCGCCCGATATAGGATCGCGCCCTGGTCGGAGACGTAGGTGCGGTAGATGCACTTCAGCGCTGAGGACTTGCCGCTGCCCGAGGCGCCGACCATCGCGGCCAAGTGGTGAGTGTGAGCGGTGAATGAAAGTCCCTCGAACGCCTGGATGGTGCGTTGTCGTTCGTGGAGCGTGAACCGCTTGGCCAGGCTCCGGACTTCCAGCACGGGTTGGGGGTCTTGGTAGACGTCCGAGGGCATCATAGCGCGGCGTTCACCAGCTCCTGCGTGTAGGGGTGCTGCGGGTCTTCGAGAACCTGATCGGTGAGGCCTTGCTCGACGATCTGGCCGTAACGCATGACGATGGTTTGGCTGGCGAGAGTGCGGACGACGCTGATGTCGTGGGTCACCAGAAGGATCGCGGGTTGGAGGCGGTCGTGCAGATCGAGGATGAGGTCGATGATGCGGGCCTGGACCGACAGGTCGAGGCCGGTGGTAATCTCATCGAGTAGCAGTACCGGCGGCTGGATCGCCAGGGCTTTGGCGATCTGAACGCGTTGCTGCATGCCGCCGGAGAAGTTGCCGGGGCGTTCGTCGATGCGGGCGGTGGGGACTTGGGTTTCGCTCAAGAGGTCCAAGGCACGTTGCCGGATATCGCCGTAGTGCGGATGCCCCTGCAGCTCAGCGGCGTTCGCGGCGAGGACACGCTCGGCGATGTTGCCCCCCGCCGAGATGTTGAAGTTCAATTCCAGCTTGGGGTTCTGCCGCACGATGCCGATGTGTCGGTCGCGGAGCCGGCGGGCCTGGGCGGGGTTGTAAAGAAACAGGTCGTGGGCCTGGTCCCAAGTGTTGCCGGGCAAGCCGGGGTCGCGGAACAAGGCCGAGCCTTCGGTGGGCGGCTCATCGAGGTATAGGGTTTTGAGTAGCGTGGACTTGCCACTGCCCGACTCGCCGATGACCGCGAGGATCTGCCCGGGGTAGAGCTTGAGCGAAACGTTGTTGAGCGCGACCACGCTGCCGGTATCGGGGCAAATGTTCGTGCCACCGCCCGGCGCGTCCGGCCCGGTGCGTTCGAGCGTGCGCGGGCCGATCGGGCCATAGACCTTAGTGAGGCCGTCGACTTCAAGCACGGGCGGAAGACCTTGCTCGGCATCGGTCGAAACGGGAATCGAGCGGATCATGGGGTACCGCCTTCCGTCTGACGGGCGGCCTTGGCCTGCATCACCATACGGCGGCAATACTCGGTGTCGCTGCAGGCATACGCACGGCTGCCGTCGGTCAGCACAAGCTCATCGAGGAACGTGTTGTCCGCGCCGCACTTGCAGCAAGTCAAACGCCGTCCGCTGTCGTCGAGGTGGTCTTCGACCCGGAAGTTGACGTCCTGGAACTCCAACGGCTTCGCTTCGGTGTAGGGCGGGACGGCGTAGATCTTCTTCTCCCGTCCGGCCCCGAAGAGGTTGAGCTGTTTGGATTGGTGCAGCTTGGGCACGTCGTAGCGCGGGATCGGCGACGGGTCGATGATGTAGTGGCCGTGGATGCGGGTCGGGTAGCGGTGGCTGAGGGTGATCTCGTCGTATTGCACGATGTCTTCGTAGAGCTTGACGAACAGCCGGGCGTAGTCGGCCTCGCCGTGCATCTGCACCCGCCGGGCTTCGTTGGCCTCGACCACGACCAACGCGTCGGGGTAGGGAACCTGAAAGACCAATGTTTGGTCTTCACGCATCGGTGTCTCGGGAATGCGGTGGCGGGTCTGGAAGATGCTGGCATCTTCGGTTTTAAACGTCGGCTCGACGCCGGGGCAGACGCGGGTGATCAGGTCGCGCATGTTGCAGGCGTTGACAGATTCGTCTGAGCCCTGATCGATGACCTTGAGGGTGTCGCCCTCGCCGATCATCGAAAGCGTGAGTTGCAGCCCGCCCGTACCGAACCCGCGGGCCAACGGCATCTCGCGTGACGCGAACGGCACTTGATAGCCTGGCACGCAGACGGCCTTGAGCGTCGCCCGACGGATCTCGCGCTTGGCCGTCTCGTCGATCAGGCCGAACGTGTGTTCGCGGTGTTGCGGGGATTGGAGTTCAGCCAAATTCATGGCGACACCACCTCCTCCGTGACGGGGGACTCGGCTTCAGTAGCTTGCTGTTTGTCGGCGTGTTGTTGCTGGGTCTTGCGTAGACGATCCAGGTCCGAGGCGAATGTCACGTAGTGAGGCATCTTGTAGTGGACGGTGAACCCCATGGCGTCGATGCCATCGATATGTAGCAAGACAAATTCGGCGTCTTCCGAGGGGTTGCTCGGCCCGTCACGCATACCCTTCTGCAGCGAGCGATCAAGGATCGCCATGGCGATGGCTTTGGCTTCGTTGTGCCCGAAACAGGCGCCGTAGCCAAGGGTGAAACGCGGCGGGGCTTCGGGGTCGATCTCGACGGTGTCTCCGACGCCGGTGCGCTGGGCCGCGGCTTCGTCGGCCCGCTCGTACATCGCGATAACTTCGCATTCGGTGATCAGCACCTCGCCCGCCTCAGTCGGTTCACCGGTGACGGGGTGGGCCAGCTCGACGGGCACGTAGCCGACACGCAGCTCGGCGATGGTTGGGTGCACATCGCCGTAGCCCCGCATGTTCGAGTAAGCCAGTGCGACGATGCCGCCCTGCTGCCCGCGGGTCATCGTGGCCAGCGCCGCCGAGCGATCGACCGGAAAGACCAACGGCTCGCGGGTGATATCGAACGGCTCGTCGCAGGGGTCGGGAGCGTCATCGACCAGGCCCTGCTCACGTAGAAAATCCAGGACCTTGGGCAGCGGCGAATCGTCGCCCACCGCCATGGAATCCACACCAAGCCCCTCAGCCCACTGCACCAGCTTGTCGCGGAACGACTCGTCCGACTCGTCGAGCAACTCCCAGTTGAACAACCGCTGTGTGTAATCGGGTGTGGGGCCCAGCATCTGCCCGCCGGGGATGTCTTTGAACGCCGAGCTGATCCGCCGGATCAGCCGCATCTTGCGGGTGTCGATCACCGGTGTGTTGGCGATGCGCGGCCGGGTCGAACGGGACGCCCGCAGCAAGAACGCCGCTTCCATCGGATCGCCCAGCGACTGCTTGACCGCCAACGACGCGAGCTGCGGGTCGTAGAGTCCACCTTCGCTCATCACCTGGCTGTGCAGGAAGTGGAGCTGGTGTTCGATGGCTTCAGGCGAGAGCGGTGTTTCCCCCTGTGCGCTGCCGCGCGTGCGTAAGACTTGTAACAGCTCCGCCGCTTCGCGGATGGCAGTTTCGCCGCCCTTAATGGCCACGTAACTCATGCCCGCCCCCCTTCTGTTGAAGGCGCTTCGATCAGCGACCGCATCGCCGTGGTCCGGGGGATGGCCGTGATGCGTGACGCATCGCAAAGGATCAGGTCGATCCCGGTGGGGTAGGCCGAGACCCATTGTTCGCGCTGCGCGAACCAAGCCGTGTCGAACCCGGCGAGATGCAGGGGTTGCGTGGATTCGATACCAGGGCCCGACAACTCGAAACGGATAGGGCCTTCGGTGATCGAACGGCCGCCCAACACGAGCGTTGCTCCTTCGTGCGGGTGATACACATCGCCCAAGCGGGGCGTAAACCCTTCGGGCGGCGCCAAGTCGGCTTGGAACAACACGAAATCCGCGTCATCGGCCATGGCCGACGGGGCTTCGAGACGCAACTGGTCCTCCGGGCTGATCAAACCGTCGGCATCGCAGAACGACGTGCTGGTATCCAGCAGCGTCGCCAACACCGCCAGGGTGGCGGGTTGGTCGCTGAGTTCGGCGGGCAAATCAATCACCCGGCCGGGGAAGCTATGGGCCTCGAGCAGCGCGCGGTAGACGCGCTGCTGGATGGGCGGCTGCCAGATCGGATCGAGCGTCATCACGAGTCGGCCCCGCCTTCCGCGTCGCCGGAGTCGTCTTCCTGGTTCATCAACGCAAACGACACCCGGCTGCGTTCACGCATCCCGCGACGAACCGCCGCGTCGTCGTGTGAAGCCGCCACCCCATCGCGGACCAACGCGGCCACGTCCGACGCCCCCTCTACTTGGGCTGCCAATACGCCGTCACACACCGCGATCGCCACGGCCAGCGCCTCGTGGTCGCGCATGATCTGACAGCCGCCTTCGTGTTCGGTGCCGTCCGGTCCGTTGAGTACCACGTGGGCCGACGACAGCGGGATCTCGCCGAGGTTGAACGCCTGGTTCTGCACCGAATCGCGCAGCCGCATCATGGCCAACCCCGACTTGGGCACCCGCTTTATCCGCACCCCATGGCGCTCCGCCAGCGTCTCAGCCAAATCGATGACGCGCGGTTCCTCGACACGCAGCAACGCCGCCGCCCAGCGTGAGCGGTCGATCGATTCATCGGTTAGCGCGGTGCTGGCTTGGCTCACGGCTCTACTTTCAACTGGACGCTGTCGGCCCGGAAACGCGAGATCACATACTCCACCGGCTGGCCGCTATTCACCTCAACGTTCAAGCTCTTGACCCGCAAGATCGGCTGACGTGGCGAAAGCCGCAGCGCCATCGCGTCTTCGTCCATCGGCAGACGCGCGGTGATCAGGCTTTCCATACGCTTGAGTTCGACACCGAACTTTTCGCGTAACGCACCGTGCAATGACCCGCCGTCGTATTCCAGGTACAGCGGCTCGAAAGGATCGGCGGCAAAGAAGTGCGTGGTCAGCAACACCGGTTGGTCGTTGACCAACCGCAGCGCATCAAGCTGAACGACTCGGCTGAGTGGCTCGATCTTCAACCAACGGGCCACGCCCTTGGACGCCGCAGTCATCCGCCGACCGATGACGATTGAGCGGGCTTGGTGACCCAAGGACGTGACGGTTTCGGTGAACCGGGTCTGGCTGTGGATCTGGTAATCCATCGGCGGCTGAAGCACCAAGGTCCCCCTGCCCTGCTGGCGCCAAACCAAATCCTCGGACACCAATTCATCGATCGCCCGGCGGATGGTGTGGCGGTTCACTCCGAACCGCTCAGCCAGGCTCGACTCGGTGTCGAGGAAGTCGCCGGGCTTGTGATCCGCGATGACCTCTTCCCGAAGAATCGCCGCGATCGCTTCGTAGCGTGCTTGCTTCTGCGGTGCGTCCTCGTTCGCGTTCAGGTTTGCAGCCGATTTCTTGGTCATACGTCGGCCTCCTTGCCTCGCAAAAACAGGTTCATGAATCGCGTGGCTTCGGCTGAGGTCAAGTCGCTCACGACGTCTTGCGCCCCCGCCTGCCGCAGCTGATCCGCGTCGTAATCCCCGGTGGCGACGATCAGGCTCGGGCAGCCGTTGGCCCGCGCGCACTCGATGTCGCGTGGCGTGTCGCCGATGATCAGGGTCGACTCGATTTTCACTTGAGGGCAGCGGAGCCAGGCAATGCCGACCAGGTCCGCCCGGCGTTCACCGGTGTCCCCGAAGCCGTTGGCTTTGAACACCGAGAAGTCCAGGCCGATGGCGGGGATCTTCACCGCCGCCGCACTGGCGAAGTTGCCGGTCACCAAGCCGAGCGTCACATTTTCGATTTCCGCCAGCCGCTTGACCCACGCCACTGCCCCGGGCATGACACGTTGGCCATTCAGTTCGCTTTCTAGTTCGATCGCATACTGCGTCCGGAACTGATTGAACTGCTCGGCAAGTAACGGTTGGCCAAGCCGGGAAGCCGCGTCCATCAAAATGTGCGAGTCCAGCCTTCCCGACCGATCGATCCCTTCGAGATCGAATCGCTCGCCAAACACCGTCCGTCCCGCACGTTCCATCGCCCGGCGGTTCCCGCCACAGGTGTCGAGCAACGTGCGGTCGATATCGAACAGGATCAGCCGAGGCTCGGCCGCGGCATCCGGCCAACGCACCAAACGTTCATCCAAAGAGTCAAGGCTAGCGGTCTTCATAAGTAGTTCAGTCGGTATCAATCAATCGTTTACGGAGATACTGGCTCATGCATTCGAGCAGGTAGACGGTCACAAAAATCGCCAGCAGGATCGTGGTGACGTGGCCGTAGGCGAACATGTCCCACCGGCCTTTCAGCTCGAGCCCGATGCCGCCAGCCCCGACGATGCCCAGCACCGTCGCGGTGCGGACGTTACGTTCGAGGATGTACTGCACATAAGCCACAAACTGCGGCAACACCTGCGGCAACACCGCAAACCGGATCACCTTGAGTTTGCCCGCGCCCGTCGAGGCCAAGGCCATCTGCGGTCCGGGGTCGGCGTTTTCGATATCGTCGGCAAAGAACTTGCCCAGCAGGCCGCTGGTGTGCAGCCCCAGCGCCACCATGCCCGCGATCGGGCCGAAGCCAAACATCAACACGAAGAACAACGCGGTGATCAGCTCCGGCATCGCACGATTGAAGCTGCAGATGCCCCGCGACAAGTGATACAGGCCGATCCACGGCGTGTAGTTCTTGGCGCCAAAAAACGTCAGCGGTACGGCCACCAAAACTGCAATCACCGTGCCCCAAAACGCCATCTCGATCGTCTCGATCATCAGCATGGCGACCCGGCCGAGGTAGCCGACGGGTTGGACCAGATATTCGGTGGTGACCTCGTGGTTGACCATCTGCATCGCGTCGGTGTCGAACTCCGGCTCGATCTCGGTCCGCGTTTCGAGATGGCTCAACCACGGCAGGTTGTCCCGATCGAAGTCTTCCAGCCGCAAGACCGGTGTTTCCTTGGACAGGACCAAGGGCCAACCCTTTTCAACATAGTTGGTGGCGCCGGTAGCGACCTGCGAGGTCTCGGCGAGGCCGACGCTGTAGCCCACAGCCTGCATCAGCTCCTTCACACCGCGGTCGAGCTCAACGTTCTGGAACGACCAGCCAAGCACAACGAAAACCACGAGCAAGCCAAAGATCAGCTTCTTGGAGTACGGCTGACGCAGCTTCCACTCGGCGGGTGAATTCGCCACAACAGAATGGGGGAGCGGAACCTGGCTCACGCAGGGGCGACCTCCAGGCCGGGCATCGACACCACAGCCTCTTCGTGGGATTGGGGTTTCGATGGCGAAGCCGACTGGCTTGAGGTGGGGGTGCCGTCGTAGATGTGAGCAAGCATCGCCTCATCGAGTTCGCTGGGCTTGCCATCAAACACCAACTTGCCCTGACGCATCGCGACAATCCGGTCGGCAAACTCATGGGCCAAGTCGACCTGGTGTAGGCTGCACAACACCGTCGCTCCGGTCTCGTGGGCTGCGCCCCGCAGAAGTCGGAGGATGCCACGGCTGGTCGACGGATCCAAGCTGGCGACTGGCTCGTCGGCCAGTACCAAGTCGGGGTTGCGGATAAACGCCCGGGCGATCGCCACCCGCTGCTGTTGACCGCCCGAGAGCTTGCCCGCCTTCTGGTAAAGCTGGGATTCCTTCAGCTCGACCTTTCCAAGGAGTTCACACGCCCGCTTGCGGTCGGCCGAGGCAAAGAGCTTGAGCATCGACCGGATGAAGCCGAGCTTCGGCAGCATGCCGGACAACACGTTGTCCAGGACGCTGAGACGCGGAACCAAGAAGAACTGCTGGTGAATCGTGCCGATGCGGTTCTGGATCGATCGGCGGTTGCGTCGGGTCATCATGGCACCATCGAACGACACCCCGCCACGCGTCGCCTGGGTCATGCCGTTGATCACACGGAGCACCGTCGACTTGCCCGCCCCCGAAGGCCCGAGCAACACGCAGAACTCCCCTTCCTCCAATTTCAGGCTCACGCCCTCCACCGCGGCCACCCGGCCCTGACGCGATTCATACACCTTGTCGATGTCACGGAGTTCAAGCATCGGTTTACCTTGGCAGTACTTCTCTCAGGTAGGCCTTCACCCATCGAGCGAGGCGGAAATCTTCCACGGCGGTCCCCCGCCGCAGAAGATGCTTTGGATTAACTCGAGCATGTCCGAATGCGGACACGCCGATTGGCAATCATTAGTTCTTGCCCGCTTTTTCGAGCATCTCGGCCTTGAGCTGGTCGGTGACCGCGGCGAGCTTGGTCATCGCTTCGTCAAAAGCCTTCTGCGGGAAAGTGGTGTCGTAGCGATCGTACTTCTTGCCGCCGTAGCCACGGATCATCTCGGGCGTCACGCCCGGGGTCTCGTGGATATTCTCAAAGGCTTCGATCAGTGTCGCCTTGACCTTCGGGTCGAGGTTGGGGTGCATCGCCAGGGGCGGATTGGGGATCGGGTCAGACTTCATGAGCGGCACGATCACGGCCGGATCGATGACGCCGTTCTTGACCGCCTTCTCGTAAGCGTTGAACGAGCAAGCACAAGCGTCGACCTGGCCTTCAACCAGAGCGGCGATAGAGTTGGAATGACTGCCGGTGATATAGACCTTTGACAGGTCCTTGACGGGGTCCACACCACCAGCCAAGAGCATCGCCACGGGGAAGTTGAAGCTCGAGGTCGAGTTCACATCGCCGAACGACACCGCCTTACCCTTGAGCCCGTCGAGGGTGGTGATACCCGAATCCTTGCGGACAAACAGGCCCGAGTAGTAGGAGCTCGAACCTTTCTTCACCGACACGGCGAGCAGCTCCGCCGCGTCGCGTGCCTTGGCTTGGTGCAGGGTCACCGCACCGAGGAAGGCGATGTCCACGACACCGCTCTCCATGCCTTCCACCACCGCGGCGTACGAGCTGCCGACCCGCAGGTCAAAGTGCAGGCCGTAGTTGTCGGTAATCGCGTTAAAAATAGGCTGAAAATCGTTCTTGGTGGTGTCCGCTCCGGTGTCGGCAGGGATCAACATCACCCGCAACGGCTCATTCGACGTACCCGTCGGGTGTTCCGCCACAGCTTGGATGGAGCCCGTACCACACACCAAGGCTAAAGCACCAGCACTAACTTTCTTAAACAGGTTCAACATGACTTTCCCTTTCGACCCAATAGTTGCAATAGAACAGCTTCGCTAAACCAGACCACTGGCGTAGCGCTTTGAATTCACCAAATGGAGCCCTGACTCAAGAGTTCCAGCGAAATCTTCAGGCGAGTAAATTACGTGTCTCTTGTGATGAGATCGTGAGCCAAAGATTAAGTATCGATTAATTGTCTAGACGAATTTCATCGCCCGACCCCTTGGAATACTTTCGACCAATCTCTTACGAAAAACTCGGGGTCGAGATAATCAGATCCTAAGCCTCAGCGCAAAGCCCTTGCCGGAGGGTCAGCATCCGAGGCCGCGGATACACTCTGGCCTCCTGGACATCTAACACCCCGGCTAACACCGCAAGGAGGGGGGCAATTCAAGGGCGAGTGCTGACGCGCGGTAGCTGTATTCCAGCCGCCACTCGCCAAACATATGCGGGCTCTCCACAAAGAGAGGCTGTTAAACAGCTTCGAATCGACGTCGCACGAAGGCACCTGTTCGAAACCGTCTCACTGTCGAGTCGCCCACCCATAACTGCCTTCCGAACCCTGTTAACAGGATCAAGCCCCGCTCCACAAATGGTTTATGCAAAGTAGGCGTCCCTCTTCTTCCAGGCTGAAAACTCTCACAATTTGCGCGCGATATCGGTTCGAAGTTGTTTCGAACAGGGAGCTTCTAACCCGATCGCACCCCACGCGACGGAACAGCGAAATAAGGACGCCACCAGCCTTCCCTGGTGGCGTTTTTCATTGCCGTCTTTTCGTGATTGATCGAGCGATCTCCTCCGGGGCCGGGTCCCGCTCGCTCACACGACGTACTCGGCGGACTCGCCTTCAGCGGGCGATACCCCCTCGGCAACGGGCGTCTCGGGCCCGGCGGGTTGGGGGACGAGGATCTCGCAGTCCTTCAACGCGTCGCGGAGCAGCTCGATGCCCTCGGCCGAGATGCCGGTGTCGAAAAGGAAAAGCCTGCGCAGCGACTTGATCTGCGACAAAGTTTCGACGGCCGAGTCATCGATCGCGGTGCCGTGGAGGTTGAGCGAGCGGAGCTTGTTCAACCCGACAAGGTGTTGGAGGTCTTCGCGGGTGATGTTCGTTTGACCCAGCTGCAGCGTCGACAGCGCGGGGAAGGATGCGATCCGTTGCAACGCGCCGGGTTCGAGTTGGCGTCGCCAGAGGTTGATCGACACCAGGTGAGTCGCCACGGGCTTGAGTTCGGCAAAGACTTCCGCACTCAAGGGGGTCGAGGCGTTCTGGGTTTCGAGGAACAACCCGTCTTCGAGGTTCTGCGAATAGGCGAAGAGGTCGATGCTGTAGTGCGATTTGACCTGGCCCGCGACCGCGGCGAACGCTTCGGGGCTCAACGGCTCGGGCACCTCTTCTTCGACGCCCAGCAGATCCATCACAGCGGTTTCGATCTCTTCGGGGAACGATTGCTCAGAGAGTTGCTTGATCGTGACGGTTTCGGACGCCCCGCCCTGAATCCACCAGCGGAGCAACGCGGTTTCTTGCGCAGAGAGCCGAGCCTTCTCTATGGGTGGCATGACTTTGTCGTCGTTGAGGGGCAACGAGATACGGTTGAAGACTTCGCTGCCCGACAGGTCGCCGTGGGCGATGCCGGGGATACCGCTCTTGCCGCCGACGAGCAACAGTTCGAACTCGTCCATGCGGAATCGCCCCTTCTCCTTGGCCTCACTGTGACAGGAATAACAGTGCTGATCAAAGATCGGTTCGATGATCCCGGCAAACACCGGCGAGGCTTCGCTCAGCGGCGGCAGCGGTGCTTCGTACACACCCAAGGTCTGCTGAAACGACACGGGCAACTTGGCGTAGAGGTAGTCCTCGCCGTGCACCAGCGACGCGCCGTGGTGGCTGCCCCAGGTGAGCGACGCGAGGCTCAATCCAAGTGTGGCGAGGTAGAGCACGTAAACCCCTGCGCGTTTGGTCGTGGTGTAAGCCAGACGAATGACGAGTGCCGCGATCATCACCACCGTCGTGATGATCCCGCCCCAGAGGTGGTCGTCGAGCAGCTCGCCCGCATCGCCGTCGCCCCAGGCAAGCATGTAGCCCAATACGCAGGTCCCCACCGCAAAGCAGATCGCCAAGCCCATAAGCACCGACGGCACCGGGCGCAACGCCTTGCCGAACTTCGGCAGCCCAAGCATCTCGAACACCGGCACGATCAGCAGCAACCCGATCGGGAAGTGCAACGCCAGGATATGGAACCGCCCCGCCGCCACTACCCAGTCCGGCCCAGGCTTACCTTCCAAGGGAAAAACAAACGGCATCGCCACGAGCGCGGCCGCCACCAGCGCCCCGAGGATTCCCAAAACAATAGTGAGTGTCTTCATAAAAACAGATCGATGCGACGCGCTTACGACGTCAGGAGGTCTTTGACCACGTGCGCTTCTTCCACACCGGTCAAGCGTTGATCAAGGCCTTGATGTTTAACGCTGAACCGGTTGTGGTCGATACCGAGTTGATGCAGGATGGTGGCGTTAAGGTCGCGGATATGGACGGGGTTTTCGGTGATGTTGTAGCCGAAATCGTCGGTCTCGCCGTAGACGATGCCGGGCTTCACGCCTGCGCCGGCCATCCACATGGTGAAGCAACGCGGGTGGTGGTCACGGCCGTAGGTCTTATTGGTCAGCGGGCCCTGGCAATAGATCGTTCGGCCGAACTCGCCGCCCCAAACCACGAGCGTGTCTTCGAGCAGGCCGCGCTGCTTGAGGTCGGTGATCAAGGCGTAACTGGCCTGGTCGATGTCGCGGCACTGGTTGGGCAGGTCTTGCGGGATCGCGCCGTGCTGGTCCCAGCCGCGGTGGAAGATCTGGGTGAAGCGCACGCCGCGCTCAGCCATACGCCGGGCGAGCAAGCAGTTGTAAGCGAACGTGCCGGGCTTCTCGACGTCGGGGCCGTAGAGTTCGAGTGTCTTCTTGGACTCGCCGGACATGTCGGTGAGCTCGGGTACTGAGGCTTGCATCCGGAAGGCCATCTCGTACTGAGCGATGCGGGCGTGGACCTCGGGGTCGCCGATCTCTTCGTAAGTTTCCTGGTTGAGGTGTTCCAGGCCGTCGAGCATGATCCGACGCGAGTGCGTGCCCACGCCGTCGGGGTTGCTGAGGTAGAGCACGGGGTCGCCCATGGACTGGAAGGCGACGCCTTGGTGTTCGGAAGGCAGGAAGCCGCTGCCCCATAGTCGCGAGAACAACGCCTGGGCACTCTTGCGTCCGGTCCAACTGGAGTTGAGCACGACGAACGTGGGAAGGTTTTCGTTGCTTGCGCCCAGGCCGTAGCTCACCCACGCACCGAGGCTCGGCAGGCCGGGGATCTGCCTGCCGGTCTGGATGTAGGTGATGGCCGGGTCGTGGTTGATCGCCTCGGTCCACATCGACTTGATGATGGCGATGTCGTCGACCATCTGCGAGGTGTAGGGCAAAAGCTCGCTGACGAACGCGCCCGACTGGCCGTGCTGTTTGAAGTCGTAGATGGAGTGGGCGATGGGGAAGCGGTCTTGGCCGGAGGTCATCCCGGTGAGACGTTGGCCGTTGCGGATTTCTTCGGGCAGGTCTTTGTCGTGCCAGAGCTTCATGTACGGCTTGTAGTCGAACATGTCGTGCTGCGACGGCGCACCGGACATGAACAGGTAGATGACTCGCTTCGCTTTGGGCGCGAAGTGGGGCGAGCCGAGGGCGCCGCGCCCTTCTGGGAGGATCAGCGACGCGGGGTTGACCTCGCCCGCCGAGGCGAGCGGGTTCTTTCCGAGCATGGAGGCCAGCGCAATACCGCCCAAACCCTTACCCATGCGGGTGAAAAACTGCCGGCGGGTTTCGAGCTGGAGGTATTCTTCGACGGGGTAGCTCATGGTTGATGCCTTTGCGGATGCAAAATCAGGAGCGGGAGCGGGGCATGCAAAAAATCAGTTCTTGTTGATGAACGCGTCCATGTTCATGACCTGGTTGGCGATCATGGTCCACGTGGCCAGCTCGACCGGGTCGAGCGTTTCATCCACCGGCGAGTCGCCCACGGCCAACAGCTTCTTCGCACTCTCCGGGTCTTCCCGGTAAATATCGTGGAGCTGGTTGAACGTGTCTTCGATCACGCCGCGTGCTTTGTCCGACGGGGCCTTCCCCATCGCCTTGGTGTAGATCAAGGCGAAACGGTCGCCGCTGTCGGCGTGCATCACGACCTGCGCGAGGTGGCGGGCCGCCTCAACGAACTGCGGATCGTTCATCAACACCAGCGCCTGCAGCGGCGTGTTGGTGCGCTCGCGGCGGACCCGGCAGTGCTCGCGATCAGGCGCATCGAAGATCATCATCGACGGCGGCGGCGAGGTGCGCTTCCACATCGTGTACAGGGAACGGCGGTAGAGCTTGTCGCCCGTGTCGGCCTGGAACTTGCCGGTGTTGCTGCTGGGGTAAGCCACCGTCTTCCATAAGCCCGGCGGCTGGTACGGCTTCACCGGCGGCCCGCCCATATCCTCGACGAGCAACGTGCTCAGCCACAACGCCTGGTCGCGGATCACCTCCGCATCAAAACGAAAGCGCGCGCCACGAGCCAAGAGACGGTTCTCCGGGTCGACCTTGAGCACCTCGGGGCGGACTTTCGACGACTGCCGATAGGTCGAAGACATCAGCATCAGCTTGTACATGTGCTTCACGTCCCAGCCGCTGGCGACAAACTCGTGCGCCAACCCGTCGAGTAACTCGGGGTGCGTGGGCGGGCTGCCCTGGCTGCCGAAGTCTTCGGCGGTTTCCACGAGGCCCCTGCCGAAGATTTCCTGCCAGTAGCGGTTGACCGTGACGCGTGCAGTGAGCGGGTTGTCTTGGGCAACGATCCACCGGGCGAGGCCCAACCGGTTGGCCGACTCGCCCTCGGGCAGCGGCGGCAGTGCTTCGGGGACGCCGGCCGTGACCCGTTCGCCAAGCTTGTCGTACAGGCCGCGTTCCAGCACGTAGGCGAACGGCTCGGAGTCGGCCTTCTCTTCCATCACCATCGTGACCGGGGCGTAATTTCGCAGGACCGTCAGCTCCGATTCGAGTTCACTAGCCTCGGCAAGCAATGCCGCAATGACTTCGAGATCGATCTCGGCTTCAGAGCCTTCCGCGGCTTCATCCACCACCGTCTCCGCGGGTTGCTCGGCCACCTCTTCGGTCGGCTTGGCGGCTTCGCCCCTGCGTTCTTCGGGGGTCAGTGCATTCGCCAACAGCTTGAGCTCGATTGTCGAGAGTGCCCGGTTGAACACGCGCACCTCGCGCAGCCCCGCTTTCGGCCCCTCGTAGGGCTTGGTTTCTTTCGCCTCGCCCTCTCTTTCCGTCACTGCGTTCCGGTCACCGATGACCAGCGGTTTGTCGACCGCAAAATCGCCGTTGAGCAAATGGGAACTCCCGCGATTGGGGCCGTTCGGGATGTTGCCGTGGATATAGATCTGCAGGCCCGGACTGCTGTCGTGGTTGATCACGACGCGGGAGCGGTCGAGCGGGTGGTAGTTCAACGCGATATGGTTCCACTCGCCCTGCCGGATCACCCCG
This sequence comes from Planctomycetota bacterium, assembly GCA_039194345.1. GTDB lineage: Bacteria > Planctomycetota > Phycisphaerae > Phycisphaerales > Phycisphaeraceae > Algisphaera. Next base: position 359 of record JBCCWB010000026.1, on the reverse strand, counting down.
CCCCAGGACTTGAGTTTTGCGGTCACGACATCGTGCTGGTTCTCCCCGGACGCCAAGCGCACCTCGATCCATTTGTTCTTCAGCAGACGGACCTGCCAACCCTGCCCGTGGTTATCCGGGTCGTAGCGCCCGAAGAGCACCTTGTCCGCGGGCAGGCCGCCTTCCTTGGGAACATAGACCCAGGCGCTGATCGTGAACGCCTCATCGCGGTTGAGGTTGCCGTGGTCGCCGAGTTCGTGATACGTGTCGGGGCCGATCTCGATCGCATCCTGGCCCAGCACCGCAGTTGTCGCGATACGGGGGAGTGGCTGCGGCTGGGGCTGTGTCGGCGCGTTGGCCTTTGCCGTCTCGACGACAGG
>JBCCWB010000025.1:0-25672 GCA_039194345.1 Planctomycetota bacterium | reverse complement strand
GTGGCCGTCGCCGTTGGTCGCGAGCACTTCGAACACGCCGTCGCCGACGTCGAGGATCGACACGTCGAACGTGCCGCCGCCGAGGTCGAAAACCGCGATTTTCTCGTTGGTCTTCTTATCAAGTCCGTAGGCCAGCGCCGCGGCGGTGGGCTCGTTGATGATGCGGTCGACTTGCAGACCCGCGATCTCGCCGGCTTCCTTGGTGGCTTGGCGCTGCGAGTCGTTGAAGTAGGCGGGCACGGTGATGACGGCCTTATCGACCTTCTCGCCGAGGTAGTCTTCCGCAGTCTTCTTGAGGTTCTGCAAGACCATCGCCGAGATTTCTTGCGGCGTGTAGTCCTTGCCCTTCACGTTCACTTTGACGAGTTCTTCGGCGCCGCCGACGACTTCGTAGGGAACCATCTTCTGTTCGCTTTCGACCTCGCTGTGGCGACGGCCCATGAAGCGTTTGATCGAGAAGATCGTGCCCTTGGGGTTGGTGATTTGTTGTTGACGCGCGGGTTGTCCGACGAGGCGTTCGTCCTTGTCGGTGAAGGCGACGATCGAAGGCGTGGTGCGGTTGCCCGAGCTGTTGATCAGCACCTTGGGGCTGCCGGCTTCCATGACGGCGACGACGGAGTTGGTCGTGCCCAGGTCGATTCCGATGGTTTTGGACATCGTGTTTTTCCTTTGTGAGGCGTGCGATTAACGTTTTTTTGGAGCCGAGGCGCACCTCGGCCGGGGGTATAAGTGGCAAAGCCGATGCCAATGGATCGGCCCTCAGAGGCGCTCAGGGGGCATTACGGCGTTCATCGGCTGCCAGCGGCCCCGCGGCGAGGTGGTGTTTCTGCCAATTTGGCAAGCCCTAAATGACGGTGTTGACTTGACGCCGAATGCAGAAAAGTACAGTATTTTAAGACTAAATCCGATTTACGGGTAACGTGCCGCGACCGGCACACGTCAATCCAACTGTCACGGATGACCCCCGACTTCATCCCGTAGTCAAACCCCCTGCTAGGAGAGCACCACATGGCTAAGAAGAAAGTAACCAAGAAGAAAGCCGTCGCGAAGAAGCCCCCGACGAAGAGCGAAGTCTACGCTGCCGTCGCCGACGCCACCGACCTGCCCAAGAAGAAGGTCGCAGAAGTGATGGACGCCCTGGCCGCTGAAATGGCCAAGAGCCTGAAGAAGAACGGCGTGTTCAGCCTGGTCGGTCTGGCCAAGATGACCGTCGTCAAGAAGCCCGCCGTCCGCGGCGGCAAGCTGGTCCGCAACCCGTTCACCGGCGAAATGGTGCCCCAGAAGCCCAAGCCCGCCAGCAAGAACGTCCGTATCCGCCCCATGAAGGCGCTCAAGGACATGATCAACTAAACCAGGGGTTGATCACCCTTATTACTTGAATCCGTGACAAAATTCGAAGACCCCTGGCACGCTCCGATCGCCAGGGGTTTTCTTATTTTCTGAAGTTATGAAGTATCATTTATCTTTCCCGCAGGAACCCTCGCTGTGACCACCACCTCCCCTTCCACCGATTCCACCCAGGCCATCATCGATCGGCACGACACCTTCATGTCGATCAACTACGGCCGGTACCCCATCGCCATCGCCCAAGGCGAGGGCTGCACGCTCCGCGACATCGACGGCAAAACCTACCTCGACCTCTTCGCAGGTTTCGGCGCGCCGGTGCTAGGCCACTGCCACCCCGACCTCGTGGATGCGGTGACCGAGCAAGCCAAGAAGCTTTGGCACGTGGGCAACCTTTTCCACACCGAGCCGCAGACCCGCGCCGCGCAAGCGATCAGCGAGCTCGGCTTCGGCGGACGCTCGTTCTTCTGCCACAGCGGAGCGGACGCCAACGAGTCGGCCATCAAACTCGCAAGGCTCTACGGCAAGGCCAACCGCGGCAAGGCCACCGGCGAGTACGGCCGATACAAAGTGATCTCCTGCACCAAGAGCTTCCACGGCCGATCGTTCGCGACGATGGGCGCTACCGCCAACCCGAAAGTCCGCGAAGGCTTCGGCCCGTTCCTGCCGGGGTACGCCAATGTCGCCTACAACGACATCGAGGCGGTCAAAGCCGAGCTCGACGACGACACCGTCGCCATCATCGCCGAGCCCATCCAGGGCGAAGGTGGCGTCAACGTGCCCGACCCCGAGTACTTCAAACAGCTGCGTGCCCTCTGCGACGAGCACGACCTACTCTTGATCTGCGACGAGGTCTGGACCGGCTGTGGCCGAACCGGCAAGGTTTTCGCCTACCAGCACTGGGGCATCGAGCCCGACATCATGACGCTGGGCAAAGGCGTCGGCGGCGGTCTCGCGGTCGGCGTGATGTGCGCCCAACCGCATGTCGCCGAGCTGTACAACGCCAAAACTCAGGGCGGCGTGAAACACGCCACCACGCTCGGCGGCAACTGCCTGTCAATGGCCGTGACCGCCCGCATCTTCGAGGTGCTTCAGCGCGACAGCCTGGTGGAGCAGGCCGAAGCGTTGGGTAACGCCGCGATGGAGCGGCTGCGTACGTTTGCCCAGACGAATCCGGCCGTGAAAGATGTCCGTGGCCGTGGCTTGTTCATCGGCATCGAACTCGACCCCTCGGCCGAAGGCGCGTGGTTCGACAGCGCCACGGACGTAGTCAACCGCAGCCTCGAGCAGGGCCTGATGATCAACGGCACCCAAAGCGAGACGCTGCGTATTGCCCCGCCGGTGACGATCACCTCGGACGAACTGGATCGCGGACTCGATCAACTCGAAAAGGTCATCGCGGGATGAATTCACCCCTAACTTCCATCACGAAGGGCCTGTTAAGAGCATTGGTGGTTAGCTTTATCCTCGTGGGTTGTGCAACCGAGCCTGAGGCCCCCGAAGGCACCATCCGCACCGTCGACCCGGGCAAGCCCGACGCTGAAGCGGGCTTGCTGCTACCGGGCGACCAGCCGGTGCGCTGGGTTTCCCGGCGGGTGTCGTTGCCGTTGGGCCATTCGACCCAAGAGGCTTGGGGTTTGGCGGACGAAACGGTGCTCAACGATCTCGGCCGCGCGGTCTGGAACGCCAACGGGCTGCGCGTGGGGGTCATGAACGCCGCGCGAGGACGCGAGTTCAACGAAGCGCTCGGCGAAACGATCGATCGGCGCGACACCCAGATCCTCAGCTACAACTTCCTCGAAGACGTGCGCGAGTCACCGCCGCTACGGGCCGAGTTCTTCGCCGACCTGACGGTGCCGCCCAACCCGGTGACCCTGGAGTATTTCACCAAGGGCCGTATCCGCCTGCTCATGGCTTCGCAGCCGCTGGGCAACGGCAGCACCCGCGTCACCCTTACCCCCCAACACTTCCAGCGCAAGACCACCCTCTTGCCCCGTACCCCGCAGGAACGCGAACTCGACGGCCGCGTGTTCGACGAGCTCTCGGTCGAGATCGACATCCTGAGCAACCAAGTCCTGCTGCTGGGCTTCTATCAGCCGCCCCCGCCCGTAACCGAAGACAAGGCGACCGAATCCAACAACGAAGAAGCACCGCCCACGCCCGAAACGCAAGCCCCCACCGAAGCGCCCAGCATCTTGCCCCGGACGGTCGAGGATGCCGATGAACGAACCATCAGCATCGACAAACCCGAAGCCGAGGTCGCGGTTGAACCCAAGCCCAACGCCGCTGAAGAAGTCGACGAAATCCCGCCCCTCAACCTCGGCCGTGGCCTGTTCACCACGGGCATCAAAGACGACGATCTGCAGATGGTGTTCGTGTTCCGAGCGTTGCCGTAACCGATGATCAGCGGCCCAGCGCTACCGAGTCTGCTGCGCCGAGGCTGCGGTAGATCTGCCGCGTCGCGTCGGATTTGTTGAGCGTGTAGAAGTGGATGCCCGCGACTTTGTTGTCCAATAGGTCACGGCATTGTTCGGTTGCCCAGTGCACTCCTACATTCGCTACCGCATCTTCATCATCGCCGCAGCGTTTGATCGCCCGCAGCAGCGACGCCGGGTAGCGCGAACCCGCGGCGAGTTCGGCCATCCGCTTCATCCCCTTGGCCGAGGTGATCGGCATGATGCCCGCGATGATCGGCACGTGGATCCCCGCCAGCTCGCAGCGCTCGCGGAAGTCGTAGAAGTCGTGGTTGTCGAAGAACAGCTGCGTACAGATGTAGTCGGCCCCGGCGTCGACCTTGGCCTTGAGGTAATCCATCTCGAGCATGCGGTTGGGCGTGCCGGGGTGGCCCTCGGGGAAGCCCGCGACGCCGATACCGAAGCCGCGCGGATCGGGGTGGCCCTTGAACTCGCGGATGAACTTCACCAAATCGGCGGCGTGCTGGAAGTGGTCATCCGCTTTCGAGTAGTTCTCAAGATTCCGCGGCGGGTCGCCACCGAGCGCCAGCAGGTTGCTCACGCCAATGGAGGCGTAGCGCTCGAGGATCTCCTGGATGTCGGTGTCGCTGTGGCAGACGCAGGTGAGGTGCGGGACGGCCGAGGTGTCGGTGGTGGTCTTGATCCGCTCGACCAGGTCGTGGGTCAGTTCACGGGTCGATCCACCCGCGCCGTAAGTCACCGAGACGAAGGCGGGCTTGAGCGAGCCCAGGTCCGCGATGGTGGCGTAGAGGGCCTCGGACGCCTCCGCCGACTTGGGCGGGAAGAATTCGAACGAGAACGTGGTTGTGTGTTGAGCGAAGAGGTCTTGAATGTGCATCGAGGTCGCCTAAATCCTATTTCATCCGTTCATCCGGATTGAATGATATTAATTTTACTTCCCCCGTGTCAAGGTCCATCGGCCGGTTCCGCTCCACAACCGCTCAATTCGACTAAGGTAACCCTATGCAGACCGATCTGGTCATCCCCGCCCGCAACGAAGCCGAGAACCTGCCCGCGCTGATCGCGGCGATTGATGCGGTCCGCGCCGAGGCGGGCATCCGCCGTGTCGTCATGGCGGATAACGGCTCGACCGACGCCACCGCCGAGCTCGCCCGGCAAGGCGGGTTCGAGGTCGTGTTCGAAGAACAACCGGGCTACGGTGCGGCCTGCCTCGCGGCGCTCGGCCATCTCGAAGCCGACCCGCCGGACATGGTGGCGTTCCTGGATGCCGACCTGGCCGACGACCCGGGCCAACTCGCGAAGCTCATCAAACCCATCGCCGAAGGCAGCGCCGACTTGGCGTTGGGTCAGCGTCAGAAGTTTGCCGAGCCGGGCGCCCTCGACCCGCACCAGCGTTTCGGCAACTGGTTGGCAGTGTCGCTGCTCCGTGTGATCACCGGCCACGCCTACCGCGACCTCGGGCCGATGCGGGTCATCCGTTGGCGGAGCCTCGAGAAGCTCGCCATGGCCGACCGCACCTGGGGCTGGACAGTGGAGATGCAATACAAAGCCGCCCGCTACGGCCTACGCCTCGCCGAGATCGATGTGCCCTACCGCAAACGCCACGCGGGCAAGAGCAAGATCAGCGGCTCGCTCGTCGGCAGCTTCAAGGCCGGCACGAAGATCATCAGCACCCTCGCTCACCTGTGGTGGACCACACCCAAAACCCAACCCACTCCCGAAACCGTTCACGAAGGTTAATTTTTCTTTCCGGGCCGCGGTTAAGCCTCTAACATCGAGCTCGATGTCATTATCAGGAGTCCGCGTCGATGAAGGGGTTTGTGGTTCTGGCGGGTTTAATTTGCGTGTGTTTCGGAGGCTGTACCGCCCAACGAGACTTGCGTCTGCTTGCCTTCGGTAAGGACACAACCGCAACCATTTCATACTTTCAGCGAGAACGGCTCGCGAAGAAACGATATCGCTACGCGGTCGTCGAATTCGAATTTGATGATCAACACGGCAAGCAACGCCGCGGTCGAGATCGGGTCGGTGCCGATTGGAAGAGGCCAGCCGATCAACAAGTCGAAATCACCTACCTACCCCACAGCCCCTCGGTTTCCGAGATCAAGGGCAACTGGCATGTGTTCCACTGGATGATACTGGCAGTTGGCTTGTTTTTGGTGTTTGGAACCCACAAGCTCGAACGCAGCCATCTCGACCGCAAAGAGCAATAAGCTTTACGCCGCTTCGCTGTCGAGCAACGAATCGATCATGAAGTGCTCGTCGTCATCGCTCTCGGGGTAGTACCAACGCCCAACTGCGGTTTCGCCGGTCTGCCAGGCGAGCATGATCTCGTGGTTGTCGTGGACCGCGGGGAAGTCGATTCGGCCCAACTCAAAGTCGCGCAGCTCAACACCCGCCAGATGCAGCTCGTCGACGAGGCCGCCCAGGCGGTCCATCGTGGTTTCGTATTCGCGCTCGGTGAGGTTGCGGAGTTCGCCCTCGTCGAGGTTTTCCAGTTCGCTGCGCAGCTCGATGACTTGGCTGTACACCTCGGTGATGTCCACCGCGACGCGCGAGACGTAGGGCAACGCACGGTTGGCCTCGGTCACCGAAAAATACTTTCGGCCGGGGCGCGGGGGGTTCACTGAGGGGACAACGGTGGGGTCGAACATGACACTTTTCTCGAGGCTGGCCGGGCCAGCAGGCGGACATCCCGTCGGGACAACCGCACCATCGGGCGATGCGAGAACCGAGGTGTAAAAACCGCCTCGGACGTTATCGGGGTTACAACGTTCACCCCGGAAAGCGGAACACGACGCTCCGGAAACCGACCCACTCATCACCCGGAAAACGCAAGGCAAACCGCGCTCAGTAGCTGCCCACCAGCTTCTGGCGGGCACCCACAACCAAGCTGAACAGCAGAGGCACCACCACGAGCGTGAACACCGTGGCGACCAGCAGCCCGCCCACGACGACGCTGCCCAATCCCTTATACAGCTCGCTGCCCGATCCACCCATCAAAACCAGCGGCAGCATGCCGCAAACACTGGTCGTCGTGGTCATCAGGATCGGGCGGATACGCGTCCGCACCGATTCGCGGATCGCTTCACGCGCTTCCATCGGCTCGAGGTCTTCGAACTTCCCGGGTGCGACTTCTTCCTGCCGCGGCCGCATGAAGTTCAGGGCCTGGTGCACGATCAGGATCGCGTTGTTCACGACGACGCCGATGAGGATTACAAAGCCGAGCATGGTCAGTGTGTCGAGCTGCTGCGCGGGGTTGAACGCGTGCATGATCGCCAAGCCGATGAAGCCCCCCACCGTCGCCAAAGGCACCGCAAACAAGATCACCAGCGGGTAGAGGAAGCTCTCGAACAACGCCGCCATCACGAGGAACACGATCAGAATCGCCAGGAACATCCGGCTGCTCAGCAGGCTGCCCAGAGATTGCATGTTGAAACCCGTCCAGTTGCCCAGCAACGCTCCACGCACTTCCGAGAGCTTGTCCGCACTGCCCGCGGTCCGAGCGACAACAGTTGGATCGATCTGCCCGGTAGCCGCCAAACCTTCGATCGTGTCTTCGATGTCTTGAACTGCCACCGCCAAAGGCATCTCGGGCGGCGGGGTAATGCTGAAGGTGATCGACCGCTGCGTGTCGATGCGGTTGATCTGCTGGGGCGCGGTGGTGGGCACAAATTCACCCAATGCGGAGATCGGCAGCACCCGCGTCTGCCCGTCGCTGTCGAGCACAGTGATCGGGGTCATGGGCAGTTGATCGGTTGGCAGGGCGAAGTCGGGGTGGCGGGTGAGCAGTAGGTCGATGGATTCACCCTCTAGCCGATAGTCGCCGATCACCAAGCCGTCCACCAAAGCCTTGATTGCATCACCGATCGCACGGACGCTGATCCCCAAATCACCGGCACGGATCGGATCGGGGCGGAACTGGATCTCGGGGCCCGATAGGCTGAAATTCAACGGGTCGGGCTGGACCTTGGCGTAGCCATATTGTGGCGCGATGACGCCGTAGATCGCATTGGCGCTTCGGCGCAGCGCGTCGAGGTCGCTGCCCACGACTTCGAGGTCGATCGAGCTGGTTCCGCTGGCGCCTCGGCCGAAGATCGAACGCTGGGACGAGAAGCCGATCGACCCCGGGATACTCGCCATCGCGTTATCGAGGACCGCGCTCAACGGCACAACCAATTCATCCTCCGTGCTGCGAGCCCCCATAAAGATGATGTTGCCGCTGCGCACGAAGAAGTAGTTCTCCACCGGCGGGACCTGGTCGTAAAAACCCAGCGGCGCGCCGCCGTCGGGGCTGGGGATGGCGACCTGCTGGATCGAACTCGCTTCCGCGACGGTATCCACGTTCCAATAAGGCTCGATCTCGGGCTCGATCCGCTCGGCGATCCCCTGCGCCTGCTTGATGTTGTAGGCCGGGGGCGTGAACATGATGCCGAAGATCAAATTCTGGTTGCCGTTGGGCAGGTAGCTGGTGGGCGGCATCAGGAGCAAGGCCCCGCCTATCGACGCGAGCGTAAACGCGGCGATGACCAGGATGCGCAACATCACCGTGATGCCACTCCGCTCAGCCATCGCGTAGATGAGGTTTGAGTAGTGCTTAGGCAGCCAGGCAAACAGCCCCGCGATTCGGTCGGCCAGCTGCGGCTTGGGGCTGCCGTCAGCTTTTGTCCGCAGCGCCCGCAGCCAGCGCGCCGACGCGGCGGGGATGACCGTGATCGACACGATCAGCGACAACGCCACCGCGGCGCAGATCGCCAGCGATATGTCGAAGAAGAGTTGGCCCGCTTCTTCCTTCACCGTGAGCACGGGGATGAACACCGCCAGGGTGGTCAGCGTCGAGGCGAGGATCGCGCCCCAAACTTCCTTCGTGGCTTCATATGCGGCGCGGCGTGGCGGCTTGCCCATGTGGATGTGCCGGTCGATGTTCTCCAGCACCACGATCGCGTTGTCCACGACCATGCCCACCGCGAACGCCATGCCCGCCAGGCTGATCACGTTGAGGTTCCGCCCCGCGCCGGTCATCACGATGAATGTACCCAGCACCGACACCGGGATCGCCAAGGCGATGATCAGCGTCGGCCGAACCTTACCGAGGTAGACCAGCAGAACCAACGCTGCGAGCACGCCGCCGATGATCAGGTTCGACTGCACGAGGTTGATCGCCTGCTCGATGTACTCGGTCTCGTCGTAGACCTGCCGCATCTGGAGCTGGTACCGGTCGTTTTCGTAGGTCGGCAGCACCTTCTCGTTGCAGAACGCGATGGCTTCCCGCAGGCCCTCCATGACCTCCATCACGTTGGCCCCGGTCTCACGGATGGCGTTGATCGCCAGGGCCGATTGACCGTTGGCCCGTACGAAGCTGCGTCGCTTCTCGAGGGTCTGGACCGCGTCCCCCAAATCCTTAACGCGGATCGGCCCCGCCTCGTCGTAGCGGACCACGGTGTTGTCGATCTGGTCCAATGTGTTGAATTGGCCGATCGTCCGAACCCGCACGTCACGGATGCCGTCTTCGAGATCGCCCGCCGAAACGTTGACGTTCTCAAACCGCAACGCATCGCGTAGCTCGTTGAAGGTTACGCCCCGCTTGGCGAGCGCCGCGGGGTCGATCTGGATATGTACTTCCCGCTCGCGGCCACCCAGCACGTTGACCCGGCTGACCCCCGGCACACGTTCCATCTCGGGCTTGATGCGGTCCTCGGCGAAGTCGAAAATCGACTGTAGGTCCAGGTCGGGGTCAGGCGAATCGAGGATCACCCAGGCAATCGCCTTGGACGGTTCGCCACTCGCGTCGATGATGACCGGCTCGTCGACATCATCCGGATAGGCCGGGACTTCGCGGAGCTTGTCCGACACCCGGACGCGGGCGTCGCGGACGTCGGTGCCGATGAAAAACTCGAGCTCGATGCTCGCCTGCCCGGTGGTCGCGCTGGCGGTCATCTTCTTGAGGCCTGAAAGCGTCTTGAGAAACTCTTCCTGCTCTTCGATGATCTCGCGTTCGATCTCTTCGGGACTGCGGCCGGTCCAGTTGGTCTCGATGGTAATGATCGGCTCGTCGACGTTGGGCGTCAGTTGAATCGGGATCGTGGTCAGCGCGAGCACGCCGAACAACACCGTGAGGATGACGCCGACGGTGACCTTCACCGGGTTCGAGATGGAGAATCGGATGATGTCCATGCGGAAGGTGGTCCGGAATTCAGGCCCCGGGCGTGGCGTCGGGGGTGACAGCGGTTTCGGTGTCTTGCGGCTGGGCGGGCTCGGCCGGGGGAGCTTGTTCATCCGCCGCGGGCGGCGCGGCAGCGTTCATGATGTTGAGCGGCTGGGTCGGGAAGAGACGCTCAGCGCCTTCGATGACGACCTGCGTGCCTTGGGTCAGCGCGGGGTATTGCGCGCCGGGCAGCGGCGCGACCGCGTAGCGATCGTCCACGCCGAACAACACTTCGACCGGCTCGGGCAAGGCCGCGGGCATCGGGCCGCCCATCTGGGCCGAGTACCATACCGAAGCCCCACCGGCGCTGAAAAGCACCGCGTCGCGGGGGACGGTGATGAACTCGCCTTCCTGGGTGATGGGCACCTGGGCGATGACGCTCATGCCCGCGCGGAGTTGGCCGTCGTGATCCGGCAGGCGGATCTTGACCGGGAAGGTGCGTGAAGCGTTGGTTCCGTCCGGTCGGACCGAAACAATCTGGCCAACCACCTCGTGTCCGGCACTGTCGATCACGACCTCGACTTCATCGCCGACGTTGATCGCGTTGACGAAGCGCTCCGGCACATCGACCAGCGCGTCGATCTCGCCCACCGAGATCATCTCAACCACGCCGTCGCCGGGGTCAACCCACTGGCCGACTTCGATCAGAGTCTGCGACACCGCACCGTCAAACGGGGCCACAATCGCGGCCCGCTGCGACTCGGTCTGCGCCCGGTCCCGCTCGGCCACGGCGGCCTCGAGGCGGGCTTGGTTGGCGGCCACCAAGGTGCGTTGATCGTCGACTTCTTTAGCCTTGGCCGAGCCCGCGTTGTTCAACCGCTCGAGCTGCTCGAGGTCGCTCTCCGCCTGGTCAAGCTCGGCCTGGGCCGCGGCCACGTCGGCCGCCGCGGCTTTCAAACGCAGCTCCGCCCACACCTCATCGATCTGCGCGAGCGTCGTTTCCTGTCCCGTGACGCGATCGCCTTCATCCACCGCCAGATCGGTGATCTTGCCCTCAACCTCCGCGGTGACCGTGACCCGGCGGACTTCCTGTAGCCGCCCCACCACCGCCACACGGTTCTGCAGGGTGTGCATCTCAACCTGCCCCACCCGCACCGACGCGGGCGGCGGACCTTCGCCCTGCGGCGGACCGCCCGCTTCCTCGGCGCCTTCCTGACCCCGCACCGCCTGGAACCCCACGACGCCTAGTGCCCCAACGACGATCCCTGCCGCCAGCCCAATGGCCACCGCAGGACCCAACAAACGATTTGAATTTGAGGCACTCATGAACGCAATCCCTTACCAGCCGAACGATCAACCGGGTAGCCTAGGCCATTCAATTGCAGACATCAACATCGACAATTAGGAAACGTCCTCAATAACGATTTCTAAACAGACCGCCGAACCACCGCACAACCAAGCCCCAATGCAGATCGCCTCACGTTGAACGGATCAATGTGAGGGTCATAAAAAAATCTCTTCGAGCTTACTCGTCCGCGTATTCCCAGACCGTCACGTCCAACCGCTGGGCTCCCCATTCCAGGGCGATCTCGTGGGTGGGGTAAAGCAGATCGAGCCGATGGCCCTTGATCACGCCGCCGCGGTCGAGCACGGGCACGGGCCGGCCTTCGTTGTAGCCGGGCACGGTGATGATGGTACCGAAGGGAAACAGCGAGGTGTCGGCCGCGGCGAGCTTCATGCCGTTGGTCCAGACGCTGTAGCCCGAGGCGGTGATGCCATCGGCCCACTTACCGCACGAGCGCGCGTCGGGGCTGTAGGCGGTGGTGAGCATGCGGACCGTTTTCACCGGACGCAGCGGCCGACCATCAAACGTCGGGGCCGAGCCGGTGGTGAGCACCGGGGTGGGCAGCGTGTCACCCAAGGCGGGCCCCTGGTCTTCGGTTTCCGCGATGAGTTGCTGCTCCCGCACGAGCAACGCTGCATCGGGTAACACAACCTCGGGAATCACCATGTCCGGCGCGAGCCGTGAAGGGGCGAGCAGCTGCTCAGTTGTCGATGCTTCAGCGGGATTCTCGATGCTCATCAGCTCGATGCTGTCGCCACCACGCAAACCCGCGACCACGCCCCAAACGAGCGTCGCCGCCACGACCGTCGTGCCCGTAACCACCACCGCCGCCAAAGCTAGGGCGAACGGCTGCGTCTCGCGGCTACCGGGTTGGGGACTGGGGATACGGGGCATAAGCAAGAAACAGGCAATTAACGGCGTTCATTCCGACCACACCTCGGCGGCCGATAAGTGCAACATGATAACCACGCCCGATCGGGGTTGGCAAAAAATACCCGGAAAAATTAATGGCCTGGCATACCAACCGCCGAAATCAAAAAGTTTTATTTCTTCCGAGCACGTTGGGTGCGTGCAGCTCCTGCGGTAGTTTCAGCAGCTTTGGCGTTGCCCGAAACCCCGTTGGCTTTGGACTTTGACGCTTCTGCCGTGGTGCCATTGGCGGGCTTCGCATCGCCGGAGCGGGCGACCCAGAACACCTGATCTGCGGCATACCACACGCCCTTGGCGTAGGAATGGTGGACCGGGCGGATCGCAACGAATCCGATGTCGTCCTCTTCGTGGGCGATTTCGCAGACCCGGCCGGTGGTTTGACCGTTCACGGTCACGACGGTGTCGCCCACTTCCAACGCCCGGCCGGACACATCACAGACTAATTCTTCACTGCTAAGCATAATAATCACAAGGGTTAAGCGGCCACACCCCCTAGCATTCAACGTTAGGCGCACTGGAAGCCGATTTCCGGCGACCGGTTGCACGAACGTGGTATTTCATGGATAAAGCCGCCCTTAACGAACTTAAACCCCACCCCGGAGAACCCCATGGAAACCACCCTGATCTTCCTCAAGCCCGACGCCGTGCAACGCGGCCTGATCGGCTCGATCGTCGGCCGCTTTGAGGCCAAGGGCCTGACCTTCGTCGGCATGAAGCTGATGAACGTGCCCAAAGACCTCGCCGAGAAGCACTACGCCGAGCACCAAGGCAAGCCGTTCTACGACGGCCTGATCGACTTCGTCACCAGCTCGCCCGTCTTCGTGATGGCGATCCGCGGCGTGAACGCGGTCGTGGTCTGCCGCACCCTGATCGGCGCTACCAACGGCCAAAAGGCCGACCCCGGCACCATCCGTGGCGACTTCGGTATGTCCGGCGGCTACAACATGATCCACGGCAGCGACAGCCTCGAGTCCGCCGAACGCGAACTCGCCCTCTGGTTCGCCGACGGCGAACTCGCCACCATCGACAAAACCCTCGACCAGTGGGTCTACGACCCCAGCGACCTGAAATAGTTCCGCACAAACGAGAGATCGAGATTGACCGCCGCTTGCGGCTTAGCTTGGCCTTTGGCTGCGCACGCTAAGCCGCAAGCGATTTTTTATGGCGATTCGAGCCACTCGACTTCGTACGCCAAGCCCTCGTCGCCGCCGGTGCCGTCGCCCGGGGCGTCGCCGTTGAACACGTTGTCGGCCTGGATGCCGTTGAACGCGCCGTCGTAGATCGCGACGCGATGCAGCGTACCCAGCCAATCGCGGTTGCCGCTGGCTTCGTTGACCATAAGTAATTCGTAGCCGCTGTCCCAGTTGTCGAGGTCGCCGGTCCACGTCTCGGTGATCTCGAGCGTACCGTTGCGGTAGACCCGCAGCTCTTCGTTGGTGTTGTCATACGTGAAGATGACGTGCTCACGGGTATCGGCGACCAGCACAGGACCGGACGCGGCTTCGGGCGTGCCGGACGTTTTGAACTCGGTGCGGAGGCGCACGTCGTAAGCATCGTCGGTCTGGCCGAGGTGGAAGTTTCGGTTGCTGGTTCCGTTGGAGTAGGTCAGGATCCGCGCCGGGCCGTCCTGGGTGATGTTGGCCGGGGTGAAGACCGCTTCGACGGTGATCTCGTCGCTCTCGGTTATGGCGGTATGCAGCCGGGTCACTGGGCCTTTCGAAGCAATCGAAGTTGCGCTGTCGATCGTCAGCCCGCCGCCACTGATCCAGGTAACCTGACCGGGGTCAGCGATGCTCAGGTCCAGAGCCGGGCTGTTACCTGAAGTGTCATTGACTACCGCAGGAATGGCTGCACGCGGATCGGTGTTGGCAAACAGATCAGCTACCTGATCGGCGTCGAGGTTCTGGTCGTAGAGACGTATGTCGTCGAGCCGGCCGTGGTACGGATAGCCCCACCCGCTGGTAGAGCCGCTAGAGCTGGTCCATTGATCAACGCCAAACGTCCACGGCTCTGCGTTACCCGTCCCACCAGATGAAGGCCCCAAGCCCCCGGCATAGCTGTCCGAATCGACCAACGCCCCGTCCAGGTACAACTGCAAGCCACCTGAGCCAAATCCCACCGCAACGTGATGCCAAGTGCTGGCGGACAGCGATCCATTGGCGGATTGGACGTAATGGCTTGAGCTATCGCTCTGGAGGCGGACCTCTAGGCGTGAACCGTTGGTGATGACCCGGAAGTGCCCGCCGTCTTGGTAACTGGTAGCGTCCTTGGCGATAAGGCCTTGGGTACCGCTAAGGTCGTTTGCGCGGAACCAGAACGAAAGCGTCCCGCGATCTAAGAGGTAGGCAGAGTTGTGCGGCACTTCGACGAAGGCATCGCTGCCGTTGAACTCGATAGACGTTCCGCCGTCGCCGAAGCCCGCGACACCCGCATTCACCGAAGAGACAAAGCTACCGTTGCCCACACCGATTTCATCCACCGCCGTGCCACCCCGCTCGCTCTCGACCGGGCCGCTGCCCGACGGTTCGCTGGCGCTGGTATTGAGGACGATCTTGTCGATCAGGGTGCCGTCCTCACGCATCCAGACGTTGAAGGTGTAAGTCCCGGCTGACGGGATATCGAACGAAATGTTTGAGGCCCCGGACGCCACGTCGTCCTCCCAGGCCCACGCACTCCGGCTTCCGTAGCTCAAGCCGTATCCGCCCCCTTTGCTAATGCAAACACCATCAAGCCCCACATGAACCGAGTCGTCACTGCCACTCGGGCCGATCATCCGAACCCACACCCGGTAAGTGCCCGGGGTGTTGAACGTAATCTCGTAGTCCAGACGAGGGCCGTTGGGTCCGCCCCCCATATTGGCGCCACTATTGGGCTCGGCGATCAATGCAGTCCCGCCGCTGGGGCTATTTGTCGTAGTCGTATTCCAAGTCGAACCCGAGCCGATCCCCGTCCCCGGCGTGAGCGAGGTGTAGTTCTCAGCCTCCATCACCACCTCGCCGCCGACCTCAACAAACGTGCTCGCCGCGGAAGATTCATTGAGCTTCCAGTGGCCGACCAACTGAGGCGTCACGGGAGAAGGCTCTTCGAATTCATACAACGCCACTAAAGCAGGTGCATCACCATTCGTCGCCGCCTGCTCGTAAAGGTCCAATACCTGATCGGCAGATAGTATGCTCGCGAAGATACGCACGTCGTCCATGCTGCCTTCGAAAGACTGGCTATCGACATACCCTCCATCAACACTGTCTTGCTCCTCAGCCAAAACCAAATGTTCGATATCGACCGCTGACATCGATTGGGACTGTGTGCCCAGCGAGACTCCATTCAGATAAAGCGTCACCTCACTCAGGGTCTGGTCACGGACCAAGACCACGTGATGCCATTGGTCGTCGGCCACCGAGCTCATGCCCCACGATTTATAGGTTCCCGTACCCGAGCCGTAGTAATACCGAAGTTGAGAGGAGTTGTTGAAGAACAGCAGCTGGCTGTTGTTGTTGCTTCCGCTTGCTCCACTAAAGACCGCCTGTTGACCAGTCTTGGTGGTTTTCAGCCAAAGCGAGACCGTGTAATCGGTCAGCCCGTCGAGCACCTCAACCGGAAGTGTGACACGGTCGAACGTTGATTCGGAAAAAGTCGCCGCAGTTCCGCTCACACCAATCGTGCCAAGCGTTGGGCCAAGCGTATAGGTTCCGTCTAGGCCCCCTTGATCGTCCTGCGCAGCAACCCCAGACGTTTCGTTGAGGGTCCAGCGGTGGTCTGCGCTAAGCGTGTCGCCGGGGGATTGCGCCGCCCAATCGATCGCCTGCTTCATCAGCCGTTGGCCGTCGTCGTTGAGCTGGTCATACTCAAAGGCATTAGAGCCAAAAGGCAGCGTCACCCGGCGTTGCGGCGACGGATTGCCGTCGGTCATCGTGTCTCCGATCTCGAGGTAGGTCAGCAGACGGGTGGATGAGGAGACTCGTTCGGCCAGGGTGTTAAGCCCCGCAGCCGGGGTTCCGCCCGACTGGATCATGCCCGTGGAGTTATGGGTGATCTGCAGTTCGCCCAAGGCGAAGCCGGACGTAATCGGGTGGGTATTGTCGGTGATGTCGATGGTGCTGCCGGTCCAGTTGCCGCCGGAGGTCGACATCTTCAGCTCGTCTTGCAGGGCCTGCTCTTCGTTGACCACGCCGATGGGATAGCCGTTGAGCTTGGTACCGACCGAACCCGAGGCCGACTCTTCGCTGACATAGATCACATCAGACAAGGCCGCCGCCGCGTCGTAGGCCGACTGCGGATCGCTGTCGGCCACGGTGAAGACGTTGTAGCCCCACGACTCAATGACCGCGATCCGCTCGAGGTCTTCATCCGCATGATACGCGTTGCCCGAGACAAACATCACCGTGATCGTCGACGAGGTGCCGGTGGGCACCACGCGGTTGCTGATGCGGTGGACCACACCGCTGAACGTGCCTTCAACCGTGAGGACAAACGGGTCAGAAACGTCGTCACCCAGGTCGCTGTCTTCTTCGTCTTCGAATAGCACGCGCGCGGTGCCGCCGTTGAAGCCCGTGAGCGTGGCCCAGGTCCCGTGGGTGTAGCCATCTCGCCACTCGGTGTCGGTCCGCAGGTGTTCGATCACCAGACGCATCCCGTCCTCGGCCACCGCGCGGGCCTGGACCTGACGCGTGGCGTTGTGGGCGATTGCTGTCGAGGTCGTTTGGCTGGACAAGAAGGTCAGCGCGATGATCGTCCCGACCGCCAAGGCGATCATCACCAACACCATCGCGAGACCCCGGGCGCGAACGGCGGGGGCGGGCTGGGTTCGGATTGGACGGAGGTGGGTATTCATCGTGTCTAACAAACCATCAGGTTCCATTGCGCAGCTTCACGGTCCCGATCGCGATGTCGGACAGGTTCCCCGCAGTCAACGTCAGCCGATAGCTGACCATCCGCGCGGCTTGGGGATCGCTTTCATCCAGCGTGACCTCGAAACCGTCGGCAGCATTCGCCCAGGTTTCTGCCGGGAAGTCGGCCGTGCTGCGTAGCGCATCGGTGATCGCATCAAAATCGTCGGTTAATTCGTACAGCACATCGGTCGTGCCGTCCGGAGCGCTGTACGAACTCAATGTCCGCGTCGCGACTTCGTATTCCAACAAGCGGATTTCCAGCAAGCTCGGCTCACCGTTCGCATCCAGGTCACGGTCCCACAAAACCAGCCAGGTGAAGTCGGCGCCCTGCCCCGCGTCGAGAACTTTCTGGCTCCCGCGCACCGCGGCATTGATGCGGGTGGTCACCATCTTGTTGCGGGCGACCAGCTCCCGGACATCGCTGTCAGCATCGGTCCCGTAAGCCACCGCCGAGAGCATGCCCGCGACCGCCGCGCTGATCAAACCCATGATGCCCAGCGCCATGAGCAACTCGACCAGGGTCAGTCCGCGACACCCGCGGTGTCGGTTTGTTGTTACGTCGCGTCGCTTCATTCGGCGGGCTCCGCAACAAAACGGGTGATGGTCCAATCACGCCCATTGGGCTCAGCGACCGTCACGGTGATCTGGATGCCGTTGCGCGTTCCGCCCAGGCCGGAGAGGTCGAGCGTGTCGTAGGACGCCTCGACCGATCGATCGAAAACTTGGTAGGCCTCGGGGTACAGCACGCCCGCCGGATCGACAAGAGCTCCCGCGGATTCGGAGAAGCCGTGGAAGTCGTCCAGGCCGTCGAAGCGGTCGCGGGTGGGTTCGTTGTCGTCCGGGCCGGGCGTGGTGTCGGCCCCGCGGTCGGTGTAGGGCAACGCGAGCGCTTCGTCCATCAACGCCTCGGCCAGGGCGAGTGCACGCGCCTCGTGCAACGCGTTGTATGTGTGGGCTTGCCCGGACACCACGGTCTGGCTTAGCCCGGCGACAACGACAGCCAACAGCGCAGACGCCAGCAAGACCTCAACGAGGTTGAAGCCGCGGGCTCGCCGATGGGCGGGATGGATAGGGTTGGGCCTTCTCCTGGCCTGCATGCGCAGGATCTCCTGGGTCTCGAGTCTCTCCCCTCCCATCGGCTGGATTCGGGCGGTTTTTCAGCCTCACCCCTTAGCAGACTCGCTGTTTGCTGGCCGAATAAGCCCAGAAGACATGGTTATCGGCCCGTGCGATCGCAAAATAGACCGGCGTTCCGCGTCACCCCCGCCAAACCCCCGGCAGGCATCGGTCGATGATTCGGTTGATGCGTTGCGCCCCGACATCCCGACAACAGGCCGGTTACACCATCGCGGAGATGCTCGTGGTGGTGGCGGTGCTGTCGATCATCTCCGCCCTTGCCGTGCCGATGTTCCGCGGGCAGGACGCGACCCAACTCCGCGAGGCCGCCAAGCTGCTCGCCGCCGATCTCGACGCGGCTAAGGTCGAATCGATGACCCACGCCGACGACCTTCGCCTGGTGCTCTTCGACACGACCAACCACACCTACCACATCGCCGCGGCATCGGACCCGAACACCCCGATTACCAACCCGATGGGACGCCAGCCCTACCTCGTCGACTTCGGCCAGGGAAGAGCCGCGGCACTCAGCCTCGTCCAGATCCACAGCGTCGACCTCGACGGCGACGACGAACTCGGCTTCGGGCTCTACGGCCAACTCGACCAGGCCACCCCCGCCACCATCACCCTCGCCGCCAACGACGCCCGGCTCACGCTCACCCTCGACCCCGCCACAGGCGAAGCCACCATCGGCGAGATCGAATAATCGCGTAATCGACTCGTCTCGCAGTTCGGACCGCAAGAATGCACAAAACCCCCGCTGCTTTCGCGGCACAGAGATCCTGTGTGTAACTACATTGATAGTGAACACAAAGGAGTGTGCACCATGACTCATGCCCCGAATACCGCAGGATCTATCGCCGCTCAGCAGGCCGCCATCGCGCAAGCGCTGCGGGCCTCGGGCGTCATCACCAAGATGTCGCCGGACGAATTCCTCCGGATGGTGGACATCAACGACGAGCCTCTGGTTGTTCACGCGCACCACAAAGGCGTGTTCAAGAAGTACCACCAATATCTCACCAGCTACCGCGGCTTAGCATTCTACGCCCGAGTCGATGACCCGGTCGATCTGCCGCATCACGCTCAGGTTGTGGAAGCCGAAAGCATCTGGATCCCCTGAGCCGCCGTTTTAGCCCGCCGCGACCACCGGGTTACGCAGCGCCCCGATCTTCTCGATCTCCACGGTCACCTCATCCCCCGGCATCACCCACACCGCGGGCTCGCGCACAAAGCCCACGCCTGGCGGCGTGCCGGTCAGGATCAACGTGCCCGGCAGCAGTGTCGTGTCTCGACTCAGAAACGCCACGATCTCCGCAACCGAAAAGATCATGTCACTCGTATGGCTCGACTGCATCACCGTGTTGTTGAGCCGACCTTCGATCTTCAGGTCCTGCGGGTCGGCGATCTCGTTGTCGCCGTTGCCTTCGGTCACGATCACCGGCCCAAGCGGGCAGAACGTGTCGAAGCTCTTGCCGCGCACCCACTGTCCGCCTCCGCCCTGCTTCTGCCACCGCCGGGCGGAGATGTCGCTGCCGCAGGTGTAGCCCAGCACGTAGTCGAGCGCTTCAGCTTCGCTGACGTCTTTCGCGGGCTGGCCGTCCTTCGTGCCCATGACGATCGCCAGCTCGGCCTCGCTGTCGACTTCGGGGCCCTTCATCTGCGAGGCCGGCACCACCACCGGGCTGCCGGGGTCGCACAGCGCCGTCGTGGGCTTCATGAAGATCACCGGCCGCTCGGGGATCCGTGCCCCGGTCTCAGTGGCGTGCTCGCGGTAGTTCAGCCCGATACAGAAGATGTTGGGCGGGACGATCGGGGCCAAGCGTTGAGCGATCTCAGCCACTTTGCCAGTCAGCGATTGCGGGTCGGGGAACGGGGCATCGGCGAGCAGCTCAGCGGTGCCGTCGCCTAAGTCTTTCCCAAAACGGATGTTGCCTTGCGGGTCGGTAAAACGGGTCAGATGCATCGGCGGTTTCTCCTGGAGCGAGGGTCCGGTATAATCGCTCAACCGGTGCGGAGCCGCCAATCCCGCTCCGCCCGGACGGCCGATCCGCCGACGATTCAGCCCCGCCCTCGCCAAAGCCCCCGCGGCTGATTGAGCTTGAGGGTCACCCGAGATTTCAAGGAGCCACCCTGTGGCCGACGACTCCGCCAAAACCCCTCGAGCCGCCGCCGCCTCGGCGGTCGAAGCCGCCAAAGCCGAAACCTCCGACAAAGACCTCCCGGTCAACGGCGACCGCCGCCGGACTTGGCAAGACATGACCAACGCCAACGGTGATCAACCCAAAGCCAACGTCCCGGCCGGCCTCTGGCTGCGCTGCCCCGCGTGCGGCGCCATGAGCTACCGCAAGCAGGTCGAAGCCAACCAGCACGTCTGCCCCGAGTGCGACCACCACTACCGCATCGGAGCCGATGAACGCATCAAGCTGCTGGTCGACCCCGGCAGCTTCGAGCCACTGTGGGACAACCTCGGCCCCAAGGACACGCTCCAGTTCACCGACCGCAAGTCCTACAAAGACCGCATCGCCGCCGAGCAGAAGAAGACCGGCCACAAAGACGCGCTCGTCGCGGGCAAGGCCTTCATCAAGGGCCGCGGCGTCGTGCTCGCCGTGATGAACCCCGAGTTCATGATGGCGTCGATGGGGAGCGTCGTCGGCGAAAAGATCACCCGCGCCATCGAGCTCGCCACCGAGCTGGACCGTCCGGTCATCGTGGTTTGCGCGGGCGGCGGCGCTCGGATGCAGGAAGCCACCTTGGCCGTGTCGCAGATGATCAAGACCAGCGCCGCACTCGCCCGTCACGACGACGCGGGCGGCCTCTACATCGCCCTGCTCACCGACCCGACCACCGGCGGCACCGCCGCGTCCTTCGCCATGCTCGGCGACCTCATCCTCGCCGAACCCAAAGCCCTCATCGGCTTCACCGGTGCCCGCGTCATCGCCAACACCGTCCGCCAGGAACTGCCTGAAGGCTTCCAACGCTCCGAGTTCCTCATGGAAAAAGGCTTCGTCGACCGCGTCGTCCACCGCCAAGACCTCCGTAGCGAGATCAGTCGGATCATCGACTATGCGGGGAAGTGACGTCAGGATTTAGATTTCATGGCTTCCGGAAAACTACTGATTATTGCTTCAGCATTTGTCTCATTAGCCTGGGGATGTGCTTCAGACCCACCCACCAACTGGACTAATGCAGAACATTTTGAGTACATACACAATGAAATCAATGCAGCTGACCTACGGCGTCTTCGCCAAGATCATGCGAAAGCCCTAGAGAGTAAAGTTGCGTCTTTGGTTTTGGAAGATGAAAACGTTGCAAGTTGTGAGATACGGCTACTGAGTCCTGAATACTGTATCGGCGAAGTATCGGCAGACGAACCTTATTACTGCTTCGCCCTAATTCAACTCAAAAACGTCAACCAACACAGCAATACAACATGGCTGCTTTACGACGCATTCGAAAGTGAGAACATGCTTCTAACGGGGCCATGGGTGTGGCCGCTAGGCGGGAAAAGCGAAAAACGTGAAGCATTGACCTGGTACGTTGAAGATAAGCTTGTAGCTCTAGATGCTGCGTTAGTACATCCAATTGGCTCGAAACCTTCATTTGTTGACTCAATAGGTTTCCAACCGGTTGAGGTCGATTCCAATGCCCAAAATCCTTGAAAGCGCCACCGTCCTCCTCGTCCGCGACCTTCAGGCCTCGGCCGACTACTTCCGCGACTGCTGCGGGTTCAAGTACGACCGGTTCTGGGGCGACCCGCCGGACTTCTGCATGGTGTGGCGGGACAAGTTCTGCATCATGCTCAAGCAGACCGACAAGCACGACCAGATCGTGCCGAACTGGAAGGTCGAGGACAAACTCTGGGACATCTACTTCTGGGTCGATGACGCCGATGCGCTCTACGAAGAGTTCAAGGCCGCCGGGGCGAAGATGGACTACGGGCCGTGCGATCAGCCCTACGGCTGCCGGGAGTTCGGCATCCAGGACCTCGACAGCCACGACATCGCCTTCGGCCAGGACATGGATGTTTAGGAACGTCGAAATGACCTAAGCACCGCCTGCAGATTTCCGGGGGCGGGGATAAAACGGGGCGGGTGTTCCGGCTGTAACGGCTGTTGTCCACCGGGTTTCAAATCATCGGCTTTTCTGCCTGACCTTCGGCCAAAGCCCCGTCGATAGTGCGGGTGAGATGCGCCTAGGCTCTGTCTGCTCCATCTTGGTTATCGGAAGCCTCACCCTGGCGGGGGCGGGGGTCGGCCAACCCAGCCAAACACCCACCCAATCGGACCGACAGCGGATCGTGGCCGTAGGCAACCCGGCCGACGACCTGAAGGTCTTCGCGTCGCACCACTACCACATCCACACGAACCTCAGCCGTGAGGAAACGGTGCCGTTCGGCCGACACATGGACGCGGTGTTCAAGCAATACGAACGCCGCTTCGCCGACTACACCCAGCGTAACGTCGGCCTTATGCCGTTGTACCTGTTCCGCCACCAGGACGAGTACCTCGACTTCATGCAACACCACGGCATCGACGCCACGGGCAGCGGCGGGATGTTCTTCGTCACCCACTCGATCCGCGGCCTCGCCACCTGGGCCCACGGCCACAGTCGATCGCAAACGCTGCGCACCCTGCAACACGAAGGCTTCCACCAGTTCGCCTGGGATTACCTCGGCCCGAACTTGCCCACTTGGATGAACGAAGGCCTCGCCCAGTACTTCGAAGACGCGGTCATCCTCGAGCACGGCATGGAGCTGGGCCTGGGCGATCCCGACCGCATCGAACTGGTGCGCGATGCGCTGGAGTACAAGTGGGCGGTGGACATGTACGAGCTGCTGTCGCTGGACAACCACGAGTGGTCCGCCGCATTGCGTTCCAACGGCAGCCGATCTGAACTGCTCTACGCCCAGTCGTGGTCGATGGTCTACTACATGATCCACGGCGACGACGGCCGCTACCTCGGCTCGTTTGAGGTCTACCTCCGCCTGCTCTCCGAAGGCCACGCCCACGAAAAAGCCTTTCGCTCGGCGTTCGGCTACGGGGCTTTGGATGGCATCGAACAACGCTGGCGCGAGTTTGCCCTGAAACATCAGCCCGACCCGGTGAACGTCGCCGCGGAACGCTTGGAGTTCTTCGGCTCGGCGTTGGCCTTCAAGGCCGAGCGAGACGAACATATGCCCCGCAGCTTCAAATCACTCCGCCACGACCTGCAGTCCCGCGGCTTCAAACTCACCCGCTCCCACCACGGCCAACGCGAAGTGCTCGACGCCTCCGAAAACCACCACTTCACCTACACCCGCCCCGGCGGCCAGCAGTCCGAATTCCTCCTGCTCGAGCCCTCAGGCTACGGCCTCCCCCCCCGCCTCGCCGCCCCTGGCCTCTCCCCCGAACCCATCCTCATGTGGGACCGCACCAACGACGGCGAACTGGTGTTCGATATTGAATACCGCTGATAAGGCGAGAGGTGGGCGATGCCCACCCTACGTCACACCAAACCCTCAAACGAATTCAGTCCCAATGGCTCTTTCGTGAAAAAAGGCTCGGCGTAGCGCGTGCCGATGCGACTACCCATATACCCGTTCATCTCATGCACAAACTCCACTACCCGGCGGTTCTTCTCGGGGATGACGAACTGGGTCTCGTAGGCTTTGATCGAATCGATCTTCAGGTCCATCTGCTCGGTGATGTCGAGGCAGAACGACGGGTTGGCGACCCAGCGCAGGTGCGTGCAGTAGTAGTAGATCATCCATTTGGGGTAGATCGGCTCGCCGGGCAGGTCGGTCTTGGTCAGCTTCGCATCGAACCGCGCGTCTTCCACGATGCGGGTCACCGCACGGTGGTCGGGGTGGGCGTCTTCTTCAAACGGCAGGAAGATCATCTCGGCCTGGTGTTCGCGGATCACCCCGGCCATGGCGTGGCGGGCTTCGAGGGTGTGTTGGACTTCCCGGTTCTTCAGGCCCAGCAAACGGCGGGTCACCTGGCCGCCGTTCGCCGCTTGGCGGTTGAGCACCTCGAGCGCTGCGTTCCATTCGATCTCGCGCTGCTCGACCGAGCCGTACGGCGTTGGCTCGCCGTTGGTCATGTCCAGCACGAGGATGTTATGCCCTTGTGAAGCGAGGCGGGCGATGGTGCCGCCCATACCCAGTTCCTGGTCGTCGGGGTGCGGGCCGGTGACGATGATGTTCATGGCAGGTTCCGTGGAGGAAAAGTTCCGCGCACACTTTAGCCCCGGGTCAATGACCCGGGGTGCCGCGGCCAACAAATTCTCGGATTCACTTGCCCTTGGGCCGTTCGAACTTCCACGGCGTGCCGCCACACGCCGGGCAAACCGTGGGCGGTTTCGCGAGGATGAGTTCGTCTTTCGGGTCGCCCAGCGACGCCAAGCAGTGGGGGCAATAGAGAAACGTGCCGTCGTTCGCCATGTGCGCGACGACAAAGTTTTTGTAGTCGGTCTTGTAGTTGCGCGACGCGGTCCACAGCGCCCCACCAAACACCAACACGCCCGCCACCAGAGACGCGATCTGCACCCACATCAGGCCTTGCATATCACCGATCACCAGGCCGACCAGCATCGCGAGTACACCCGCCGCAGCGATCATGCGCAGCTTCATGTCCCGGCGGTGATAAATCGGGTCGGTCTTCTCTTTCCAGAGGCCGTGCACGATCTTCTGGGCCTGTTTATTGTTCAGGCGCGGCGACTTGGTAGGGGCAGAGGCTTGATTCATGGCGATCCGTTTCCGGGGGTCGGGTGCTCCCCGGAACTTGGATTCAAGAGTCGTTCGTAGAGCTCGAGCAGCTCGCGGTTCATCTTCGTGGCGCTGAAGTGATCCATCACGTGCTGCCGGCCCCGCTCAGCCAGCCGCGCACGATACCCCGGATCGCCCAGCAAGTCGAGCAACGCCTGGCCGAGCATGGGCGAATCCCCCACCGCGGCCAGCCGCCCCGTTTCCTCGTCCTTGATCACCGACGGGATCCCGCCCACGTCATACCCCACCACCGGTACCCCGCACAACAACGCCTCGCACAGCGTCCGGCTCTGCCCTTCCTGATACGACGGCAACGCCATCACGTCCATCGCCGCCAAGTGCTCGGCTACCTCCGACAACGGCACCAGCCCGGTCATCACCGTTTTGCTGAGCGCCATATTCGGATGCTTCTCCAGCTCGGCCCGGTGGAAGCCATCGCCGACGAAGAACAACCAAACGTCTCGCCCTCCGGAAACATCTTCTCGTAGTCTCGGCAACTGGTCGAGCAGGTCCGCGTGCCCCTTGAGCGGGTCGAGCCGACCGACGTGCCCCACGACCAACGCGTCCTGCGGAATCCCATACTTCATCCGCACCGCGTCACGGCGTTCGGGGCGAGGTGTGAACGCGTCAACATCGATGCCGCTCGGGATCACGGTGAATTTGTCAGCCGACGCAATCTCCTTGGCCTCAAACGCCTCGACCATCTCCGGCGTGATCGCGAGT
>JBCCWB010000024.1:0-26029 GCA_039194345.1 Planctomycetota bacterium | reverse complement strand
ATCCGCCGATCGCTTCCACCGCCAGAAGCATATCTTCCCAAGACCGGGCGGCATTCAACAGTTTTAAAATGTCGGAAGCATCAAACCACTGTTGAATAATATCGTCATCAAATTTCAACCCAGCTTCTACCGTGTTTACCAACGCGGCTTTCGAATAAGGACCCAGACGCTCCCAATCGATCTCTACGGAAATCGAGGGGTTGTAAACGGTATGAGCCAGTAGTCGGCTAAAGCCCGAGATTTTGGTTGTGACGTCAACGATGCATGAAAAGTGTGATGACCTATCAAAAACGTGATAGAGCTTCCACGTCTGTTTAGCGATATCGAGTCGAGAAATCTTATCCAGCTTTGGGGGCATCGCGTCAGACGTGTATGGCATTCCATGTTCGATAATTATGTAATTTGTTGGCCTTTTGGAGTGTGACATAGTTGTGTTACATCCATTAGACAAAAGTTATTTGGAATGATGTCTCTAAGAAGCGAACTACCGTCTGTGTGATAACGCAGAGTATCAACAGTATTCGAGCGGCATTGGCTTCGAACTGCAAATCCAAGACGAGACTACGCGTGTCCAATCACCCGTCACTCGCGTCCCCCGCCCCGGCGGCGGCGAGTTTTTGGGTGAGGCTCATGAAACCCAGCCAAGCGACGATGGCGAAGAGGGTGGTGATGATGAAGACCTGCGGGCCGATGCCTTCCCAGGGCGGGACCTCGCCGCCGATCCAGGTGAAGCCTTGCCAACCCGCGAGCAGCCAGACGCCGAGGAACGGGGCGAAGGCGCCGCGGACGCCGGTGAGGGTTTGGTGGATGCCCATGTAGAGGGCGGCGAGGCGTTTGTCGGCGAAGTCGTTGTGGCCGAGGTTCCAGGCGATCATGCCGCCGCCCTGCATCATGCCGCGGATGGCCATGGGCAAGACGAACAGCGCAACCCATTGCGTTTGTTCGTAGAGCAGGCAGACGGCGAAGCATGAGGCTTGGCCGAAGACCCAGGTCAGGCCGTGGGCGACGCGGTAGCGGGCGATGTGCCAACGGTCCAGGAGCTTGGACCACCACGGCAAGGTGGCGGTGGCGAGTAGGAGGGGCAGGGTGGTGCCGAGCACCATACCCAGCGTGTTGGCGTCGTCACGCTCTTTGATCGACTCAACGAAGTAGAGCATGAACGCGACGTTGCCCATCATGTTGGCGATGCCCGCGAAGAACTGCCAGGTCATGTAGCCGCGGAAATGGTGGTCTTCACGGAGGACCGAGATGAAGTTGTGCGGTCGACCATCTGCCCGGCGGGGCGTGTCCTCGTCGTTGTGCGGCTCGAGTTCGCTTTGGAGAAGCTGCGGCTCCTGGCGGACACGGATGCGGATGAACGAGAGCACGCCCACCACGCCGACGAGCGCGAGCGTCGGGAAGATCACACGGAACGTCCACGGCTGCAAGTCGATTAAAGGCCCGACGACAAACGGTACGAATGCGAGGATGATCGTGGCGATGAGCACAAACTTACTGGTGAGTCGGGCCCGCACACCACGGGGGAAGTTCATCCGCCAGATCGCGCTGCGGACCATGACCATGCCCGCCATCACGCACCTGCCGACCACGACCACGGCCACCAAGCCCGCCGCCCCCCACGGGTTGGTCGGCAAAAACGCCACCGATGCCACGACCACCAATAAGATGCTCATCAGCGCCCCGGCGAACTTCGCCTTGGCCCGTCCCTTGGCCAGGCGGGCCCAGAACAGGCTGGTGAGGTTGGCGAACATCGGGGCCGCTGAGATCATCGCGAAACCGAAGTTGCTGACGTCGAAGACGGTCTTGGCCAGCACGCCCACCACGCCCGCCTCGAACAGCGCGATCGCCCAGGGCATCGTCGAGGCCGTCACCAGCTCCTGCCCATACGCCTTGCGGGTGCCCCAGGGTTGCCGGGCGGGGTGAAACGACTCGATCGCACGCTGAATCATGCCCCCACTCTAGCCATCCTATCCGGACACCGAAGCTAAAGTATTTTATCTTTGGCGGATTTTGGCTACAATGGTTGCCCACGTGCGGTTCTTCGCATCTTTCACTCTCAACGTCCCCTCCTTCAGGAATCCCGAAATGAAGTGGCTGTTGCCTGCTCTCGCCCTTGTCGCCTGCTTCTTGATGACGTCCGCCGTCTACGCGGCAGAAAACGCCAAGCCAAACATCATCTTGATCTTCACCGACGACATCAGCGCTCGCGAGCTGCCGATCTACGGCTCGACCCAGTGGTCGGCGCCCAACACCCACTACGACACCTCCGACCCGCAAGTCCGCGCCCAAACCCCCGTGCTGGACCGCATGGCCAACGAGGGGCTGTGGGTGACCAACGCCTGGGCGGCGACGGTCTGCTCGCCCAGCCGGGCGATGATGATGACCGGGCGTTACGCCAACCTCCACAAGTGGTGGCACAACGGCGACCTGGGCAAAAGCCCGGACGGCAACTGGGTCTGGCCGTTGTACGACTCGTCGCCCTGGCAGCTCGGCCACGCGGCACGCGACGCTGGCTACGCCAGCATCTGGGCCGGAAAGACCCAGATGAAGCAAGTCGACCACCGCAAGTTTGCGTTCGATGAAGGCGTGTTCACCCCCGGCTCATACCTCTACCCCGACAACCCGCA
This sequence comes from Planctomycetota bacterium, assembly GCA_039194345.1. Lineage (GTDB taxonomy): Bacteria > Planctomycetota > Phycisphaerae > Phycisphaerales > Phycisphaeraceae > Algisphaera. The sequence continues at coordinate 23,402 of JBCCWB010000024.1, read as the reverse complement.
CACCGACTTCAAGCTCGTCAAGAAGAAGGGCGGCGAAAAGAAAGACCAGATCAACCTCGACACCGGCAAAACGGTGCAGAGTTACTCCCAGCCCAGTTGGTACTTCAAGCCTTCGGTTGCGCTGCTCAATCACCCTTCCGCTCCCGAGCCCGGCGGCGAGAAAGAGCAGATCACGTGGTGGCCCCACACCCCCGAAGCCCAGGCGGAGTACGGCCTGCACACCTACGGCCCCGACGTCGAGCTCGACTTCATCTTCGACTTCATGGATCGCGCGGCCGCGGGCGACAAACCCTTCTTCGTCTACCACTGCAGCCACCTCGGCCACGACGGCTTCGACTTCCTCCACCCCGACTCGGGCAACAAGCTGCCCGGCACGCCCGTCATCAAGTGGGACGGTAACGCCTACACCCGCACCGAGCCCAAGATCACCGGCGACAACGGCGTCTACGACACCCACGGCACCGTCACCGACCCCGGCATGTACCGCCACGTCGAATACCTCGACTACCAGACCTGGCTCTACCTGCAAAAACTCGAAGAGCTCGGCCAGCTCGACAACACGCTGATCATCTTCACGTCCGACAACGGCACCTGGGGTTACGGCAAGGGCAGCCATGAAAAACAAAAAGGCACTCACGTCCCCTTCATCGTCTACGCCCCGGGCCTGGGCCTGACCAAGCAGGGCAAGCAGGATGTGTTGTTCACCATGGCCGACATGCTGCCGACGCTCGCCGAGGTCATGGGCGTTGAGGTGCCCGAGGGGTACGAAATCCACGGCGAGAGTTTCTGGCCGTTCCTCACCACCGACCAGGCCGACCACCGCGACTGGGTCTACGCCTACAAGAGCCACCGGCAGCTCGTCCGCGGCAAGCACGTGCTCAAAGACGGCAACGACAAGTGGTGGGACGTCTCAGAGATCCCCGACGACCTGATCAGCTTCCCCCAGATCAAGGACTGGTCGCAGGTGTCCGACGCCCACCGCGCCGAGCGCAACTTGTTCGTGAACGACATCATGCCGCGTTACGACAACCACGCCACCGAGCGTGATGCGCCGCCCGCATCGAATTGATCGAATCGCTCATGATTCTATTTTACGAGGTTGTTCCGCCAAATCGATTGACCACGCCAAACCGCTTGGCTTTGGGCTGATCTGGGTTACAATACCCCAAATATGATGTATTTTCTTACTTAAGGCCTATCACGATGAAGCATCTCTCCCGCCGTCAGCTACTGAAATCCTCAGCCGCCATTGGCGCGTTTTCGATCATCCCTGCCCCGCTCGTGCGGGGTCAGAACTCGCCGTCGGCCACAGGGTCGGGCCCCAACGACCGCGTCAATGTCGCCTGCGTCGGCATCGCCCAAAAGGGTAACGGCAACACCAACAACATCGCCAACACCGGCCTCGCCAACATCGTGGCACTCTGCGATGTCCATCTCGACCAGAATCACGCCCAACAAAACATCGCCAAGTTCCCCGAGGCCAAGACCTACACCGACTTCCGTGTTATGTTCGACGAGATGGCCGACGAGATCGACGCCGTCATCGTCTCCACCCCCGACCACTCCCACTTCGCGATCGCCGCCCAGGCCATGGCCCTAGGCAAGCACGTCTACGTCGAGAAGCCCCTCGCCCACACCTTCGGCCAGTGTGAACGGCTCATCGACCTCGCCGCCCGCACCGGCGTCGTTACCCAGATGGGAAACCAGGGCCACTCGTCGGGCAACCTCACGCAGTTCCAGACCTGGGTCGAGGCCGGTGTGATCTCGGACGTCACCCGCATCTCCGCCTTCATGAACAAATGGCGGCGTTGGCACGGCTGGGGCACCAGCGCCACCGGCTACTTCGATCAGCCCCTGCCCCCGGACATGAACTGGGACGCCTGGGTCGCCTCCGCTCCGATGCACCCGTTCTCCGAAAAACTCCACCCCGGCAACTGGCGCTCGTGGTACGACTACGGCTGCGGCTGCTTCGGCGACTGGGGCCCCCACATCCTCGACACCGCCCACCGCTGCCTCAAGCTCGGCCTTCCCACCAAGATCTCCGCCGAGTATCGCGACGGGCCCAACGATTTCGTCTACCCCCAGGCCACCACCATCCAATTCGACTTCTCCGCCCGCGAGGCCATGCCCGCCTGTACCGTAACCTGGTACGACGGCCAGACCAACTTCCCGCCCATTGAGCCCGAGTTGGGTAATTGGCGTCGCAACCTAGAAACTAAAGAGATCGAACGCGCCCCCCTCGAGATCACCGAAAAGACCCCCGGCAAGATCATCTACGGCAAAGACCTCACCTTCTTCGGCGGCTCGCATGGCTCGACCCTCCGCGTCGTCGAAGGCAACGACGACCCAGACTTCCGCAAGACCCTGCCCAAGTTCAACGCCAAGGTCTCCAACCACTATCAGAACTTCCTGCTCGCTTGCAAGGGCGAAGAAGAATCCCGCTCCCCCTTCGCCATCAGCGGCGTACTCTCGCAGGTCTTCAACCTCGGCATCCTGGCCCAACGCTTCGGCGGCGAGCTTGAGTTCGACCCCGCCTCCAAGCAGATCACCAACCACGCCGAGGCCAACGCGCTGCTCGACCCCGAGCCGCGTAAGGGTTGGGAGTCGTACTACAGCCTTTGATGATCCGCCGCAGTAGTGAGATTACTCGGCCAAGCCCGCGCGGACTTCGTACATGCGGTAGCCGATGTCGCGCATGCCTTGGATGAGCCCGGCGTGCGGGTAGTCGGTCAGGCTGACGATGCCGACGTTCCAGTTCTCCCCGTCGGGTCGGCCGGCGGGGGATTGGTCGATGTACTGGAACCAGTGGGCCCCGACGATCTGCGGGTTTTTCAAGCCGCTGCGGATGTACTCGACAAAGCGTTCGCCGCGGTGGGCCTGGTCGCTGGCGCTGATCATGAGTCCGCCGAAGCCACGGGCGTCGGCGGCGGAGAACGTGAACTCGCCGATCATCAACGGACGGTCGATGCCCTCGGGCAGTTTCAGGTCGCCGATCGTGCCTTGGTACGCGTTGAAGCTGACCACGTCGCAGTACTTGGCCGAGGCCTTGACGACGATGTCGTTCCGCCAAGCAAACCGCACACCGAGGTAGAGCTTGTCGGGGGCCTGCTTCTTGAGCTCTTCTTTAATGGTGCGGAAGTAGGTCTCGCACAACTTGCGGTAGAACGGCTCGAGGTCGGGCCGGGCGCGGTCCAAATCCGGCGGGGCGTCCTGACGCTGGACCATGTCGTCCCACGATTCGTAATCACTGCCCCACGCCGCGTTGAGTGCTTCGATATTGCGGTGGTTGATCTTGAGGTCATCAATCAACGCGAGCTTGGCGGCCTGATCCGCGGGGCTGGTCAACGCCGCCATCGCGAGGTCGGTCGTGTTGCCCCAGCTCATCTCGTTGTCGATGTAGTAGCCGATGTTCCACGGGTCGGTGCGTTCCTGCTCGTACTCGGCGATGGAGTCGCGGGCCGCTTCACGGAAGCCCGGATCGAACACATCGGGGAACTGGCCCCAGTAGCCGCTCGAACCTTCGATCGGGCGCGAGCCGCGGACCCAGACGTGGGTCGTGTACGCGGTTTTCTGTTGGCGGTAGATCAGCGGGTCGCCCCACGCGGCGATCGTGTTCATGCCCCAGCTGCGGATGCGCTGGTGGGCGAGGTCCGCAAACGACTCCCGCCACGTCTCGCCGTACTTGCGTTGGAGGTTGGCGTTGTGGAAGTCGTACATCATGAACGGCAGCTTGTCCTTGTAGAAGCCGTGCGGCGCCCAGCCGGCGTTTTCCATGTAGTGCTGCGAGAGCGGATCACCTTCCTGCGGCGGCAACCAGGCGAAATACTCTTCGCGGTATTGCACGCCGGTGTAGCCACCGAAACGGACATCGATGCAGTCGGGCCCGTTCGACCAGAACAGCCGGCCGTCGGGATCAATCAGCCACCATTTGCCTTTGTGTTTGGTGACGCGGAAGTGGCCGGTGGCTTCGAGCTGCGGGCCGTCGGCCCAGCCACCGTACTGGTTGAAATTAGCTGGCCCAGGGTTCGAAGCGAGGTCCTGGGCTTCGGATTCGACTTGTGCGATCAGGTCTTCGTCCGAGTGGGCTTTGCCGTCCCACTCGGCGTGGACGTACTGGCCAAACTTATCAATAAACGGCAGGAACTCCGACATCGCCAGAATCTCCACCTCTTCCTCGGCGCGGAGGTTACTCACCACCAGCGATTCGTCATGCTCGGGCCGCACCGAGAACAGGATCACCTTCACGACCTGACTCGGGTCAATCTTGGACTGCCCCGGGGTGTCACGCATCCCCACAAGTTTCACCGAACGGTCCAATGCCCAATCGGTGGAGTAGATCGGCAGCGAGATCGTCTGCTTCTGGCCTGCTTGGACGTCGAGGATCACGTGCATCCGCAGCTTCGTATCGTCATCCCCCCCGGGGTTGTCCGCCCGGAACCCGAGGGTGACTTTCCTCGGCCCCGTGTTCTCTACGTCGATGCGCATCCAACGCCACGACGCCAGGTCCCACGTCCCGTCCGGCGCATTGAGCTTAATCCCGGGATACCCGTTTCGTGCCGCGGGCCATTCGGCTTTTAGCGCCCCGTCATCGGCCAGCAACGACACCGTCGTATTCTCGCCGGCGACCCCGTCGATCGAGAAGTCGGCATTAAAGGTAAGCAGCGGCATCGTCTTGGCGGATTCATCCACCTCTTCCGCTAGCCCCATCTCCAGGAGTTGCTGGGCTCGCACGCCCGGGACGGCGAAGCAGGTGATCAGACACAGGGCCGACAGGAATTTCCATGGGTGGACGGTGGGCATCGATTTGACCTTTGAAATGGGAGTGAAACAGAGCTTCACAGATGCAATCGGTATGCAGTTCTACGGGTTCGGAAGCGGCTTGGGCCTAGAAACCACAAAAGAGATTCGAAAGAAGCGATCTACGAAATCGCCATAATTTGTCAATTGTAGACAATTCTCAGCCCAGATCCGTGCGATTTCAAGAAAACACGACCGAAAACATGTCTATTGCGTCCCGCACCAGTTCGGGATGGCCGAGAGATTGCATGTCCCGGCACACGGCGGAGCTGTCCGGGCGATGGGTTTGGATTTGTAGTTGATGCACTAAACCTTCCGCCTCAGTGTTGCACTCATGGATGTGGAGCGATCCGCAAGGCCATCCTCGGCCTAACCCGGACCTTCGCAAACCTCCAATCAGGAGTCTCCCATGATGCGTTGTGTGGTTTGTTTGGCTTTGACCGCTCTGACCTTGGGCTTTCACGCCCGGGCGCACGCCGAGGAGGCTGCTGTGACGGCCCGGCCAAGTGTCTCGGCTCACCTGGGCGTGGCGCCGCACCGTGTCGAACTCGATGGTTCGTTAAGCAGCGATTCATCCGGCGCCATTACGCAGTACCAGTGGTCGCTGGCTGGAGAATCCATTGGCTCGGGACGCGTGGTTGATCACGTGTTCAACTCGCCGGGGACTTTCGGTGTCGTGCTTCGCGTATCGACGGATGACGGCCAATCCGCCACGCAAACCATCTCGATCACTGTCGCGGAACAACCGTGGAAACCAACCCCAAACATCACCCGTGCCGAGGCCCAGCGTTTTCTCTGGCAGGCCGCCTTCGGCCCGACCGAATCCGACATTGAGTATGTGATGAAGCGGGGCTTCGAAGCCTGGATCGATAAGCAACTCGCCATGCCCGCTTCACTGCTCACCGACAAGCTCGCCCGGAGCCGAGAGAACGAAATCGAGCGGGACCCCGAGGAAGAAGAGGAAGAAGAGGAAGAAGAACAAGAGGAAGTCGACACCCTGATCCTGGTCGACGATCTTCTGATCGGGGCGGATGATCAGCTTCGGCAGCGCATGGCGTGGGCGTTGGTTCAGGTCTTGCCGATCAACGCCGAGGGCGCGGTGCCCGAAGAGCTCGGCGTCGAGCACGGCCACCGTGCGCTCTACAACGTCTACCTCCGCCACGCCCTGCCCGACAGGCGCAGCAAGACAAGTGGCAACTACCTCGAGCTGCTCAACGAACTCACGTTCAACAGCGGCATGGCCCAGTGGCTGACCTACAAGAACAACGCCAAGGCCGACGCCGAGCTCGGCACCACGCCCGACGAGAACTACGCCCGGGAGGTCATGCAGCTGTTCACCATCGGCCTGCACCGGCTTAACCCCGACGGCACACTGCAACGCGACGCCGACGGAAAGCCCATTCCCAACTACACCAACCAAGACGTCGAAGAACTCGCCCGCGTCTTCACCGGCCTGATCGACGGCGAGATCGAACCCGAAGAAGAAGACGACCTCGCCTCGGCCGCACCCGCCCGGTGGGTGATCACCGACCACGACTTCGGTCCCAAGCAGCTGCTCGATTATCCCGGCGCGAGCAAGAAAACGCGCAATATTCCTGCTGCTTCGCGAAGCAACCGCACCGAAGCCCGCGCCGCCAAAGAGGTGCGCGTCGCGCTGCGTCATTTGTTCAAGCACCCCAGCCACCCGCCGTTCATCGCGCATCGCCTCATCCAACGCTTCACCACCAGCAACCCCACGCCCGGCTACGTCCAGCGCGTCGCCGAGGCGTACACGGGCGAAGGCCCCTACGGCCAAGGCCAGCGCGGCGACCTCGCCGCCACGATCAAGGCCATCCTCCTCGACGACGAAGCCCGCAACCCCGCCTACCGCGACAACCCCTATGCCGGCCTGACCCTCGAGCCGATGCGCGTCATGGTCGGCGCCGCCCGCGCGTTCGAGCTCCACCAACCCGCCCGCTACCTCCCGCGCACCGACTACGACCTGATGTGGGAGATGGACGAGTTCACCGGCCAAGGCTTCCTCAACACACCGTCGGTCTTCAACTTCTACCTGCCGACCTACACCCCCGTGAACACCGAGCTCGCCGCCACCGGCATGGCCGCTCCCGAGCTGCAGCTCATGGACGAGTACCGCGCGATCGCCGGCCTCGAGTTCATCACCGCGTCGGTCCTCTACGGCCTCGAAGACTTCAACGAATCTTTTGTCGAGCAAGCCTACGACTCGCTCGAAGATCCCGAGGTCCTCGTTGACCTGATCGCCCAGCGCCTCGACCACGGCGGCCTCGACCAGAAGACCCGCAATGACATCGCCAAGGCGGTGTCGCGCATCCGCGATCCGGATGAACGTCTCTACGCCGCGGTGTACCTCACGCTCGGCCACCCCGCGTTCCGGGTGCTTCGCTGACCCCTAGCCCAGGAGACACGATGAACGACAACCTCGACCAACTGATTTCTCGGCGTTCGCTGCTTCGCCGTGGTTCGTGCGCAGCGCTGGGCCTCGCTGGCCTGGGTTCGCAGCTGCTGACCACCCGCAGCCTCGCCGCGGCGCTCGACCAGGAAAGCTTTGACGACTACCGCGCCCTGGTCTGCGTCTTCCTCTTCGGCGGCAACGACAACGGCAACACGCTCATCCCCTTGTCGGGCGGCAACCAGTCCTACCGCGACTACGCCAAGGCCCGCGGCAACCTCGCCATCCCGTCGCGGTATCTCAAGCCGATGGCGATCAAGCCAGACAACGCGGGCGGACAAAAGTTCGCGCTGCATCCGGCGTTGAAAGGCTTCCACCAGCGATTCAACGAAGGCAACGCCGCCGTGGTCGCCAACGTCGGCACACTGCTGCAACCCACCACGCTCAGCGACTACCGCCGGGGGGCGGCGCACGTCCCCCAAGAACTCTTCGCCCACGAACGCCAGGCCGAGCAGTGGCAGCTCTCGCGGCCCGATGCGCGGGATGGGCTGGGCTGGGGCGGTCGGCTCGCCGACATGCTCCAAGCCGCGGCGACCAACAAGAAGTCATCCGTGTCGATGAACATCTCCGTCGCCGGGGTCAGCCAGTTCCTGTCGGGCCAAACCGTCAACCCCTACGTGCTCGGGGCCGACGGCACCGCCAGCTTCTCCGAAGACGAGATGTCCCGCCGCGGCAAAGCCCAGCTCCGTCGGGCGTACATGGACATGCTCGCCGCCAGCGAAGACCCCGGCCACGCCAACCGCCACGCCATGCAAGACGTCGTCCGTGACGTCACCGAGCGCGCCATCGTCAACGGCGAGATGATCGAAGGCATGATGAACAGCCGGTCGCGCATCAAAGCCAAGGTCCCCGAAGAGAACCCCCTGGCGACGCAGCTCCACACCGTCGCCCGCCTCATCGAAAACGCCGAGTCCAAGCTCGGCCACCGACGCCAAGTCTTTTTCGTCTCCATCGGCGGCTTCGACCACCACGACGGCCTCGTCGGCGACGAAGACTACACCGAATATATGGGCCCCCACGGCGAACTTCTCACCCAAGTCGACCAAGCCCTCACCCACTTCTGGGAAGCCCTTGGGCAACTGGGCAAACGCGACGAGGTCACCACCTTCACCGCCTCCGACTTCGGCCGAACCTTCGCGTCCAACGGCAGCGGCTCGGACCACGGCTGGGGCGGACACCATCTTGTGATGGGCGGCAAGCAACTCCAAGGCAACCGCCTCTACGGCAGCTTCCCCAACATCCGCATCAACGGGCCCGACGACGTCGGCGACGGCCGATTCATCCCCACCACCTCCGTCGACGCCTACGGCTTCGAGTTCGCCCGCTGGATGGGCGTCCCGCTCTCGGAGATGTCCACCGTCTTCCCCAACGTGGGCCGGTTCCTCGACGTACGCAATCCGTCGACGCACCTGGGCCTACTCGCATAATTTCAATAAATTAGTCATCGAGCCCAAATCGATCTATCGACGAATGATTGCCGATAAACATATTTGGTGATCACTTATGACCAGCCGAGGCTTCTCCATCATCGAATTGGTCATCGTGATCGTCATCGTCGGCCTACTCGCGGCCATCGCGGTGCCACGGCTCGCTGCATTTGGGGCCAACGGGAAATACACCGCCACCCACCAAGGCTTCCGCCAGATCGCTGCGTCCTTGGATATGTACCACGCGGACTACATGGCCTACCCACCCAACGCCGCAATCGAAACACTCCCGCCGGAAATGGTTGGATACCTAGACAAGAGTGCGTTTACCACGCCGCCACCGATCGGTCGGGCCTGGGATTGGAACGGTGAAGGCAGCGGTATCCGGGACCACGGATACAACCTCTCCATCCACACCGTATCGCGAGAAGACCGCGACGAGATGGAACGCCGTTTCGATAACAATGACCCCAAGACGGGTATCTACCGCAACCAGAGCCACTACCTGGTCTGGCCGGTCAATCCATGAGCTAATGCGTGCCGCTACTCCGTGATGGCGTGCGGCGCAGACCCTTGGCCCGCTCGATAACGCCCGAGCATCGACTTCATGGCCGCCACTTTCTCCGGATGAGAGGCGTATCGATTGTCGCGCTGCCCCGGGTCATCGGCGAGATTGAAAAGCATAGCGGGGGTCGATGCAGACTTGGGGTCGTTCCACTGCGTGCGGAACCAATCGGGACGAGCAGAGTGTTCGCCAAAGGGCCGATTGATGTAGAGCCAATCGCCTTGGCGCAGGGCGAACACGTTGGCCCGGGTGTTCTGCACCGACGCGGGCCGCACGGGTGATGAATAGTCTTCGCCTTTCAGCAGGGGCAGAAGATTGCAGCTATCGATCGCTTCGTCACCTTGCAAGGTGTAGCCCACCAATGCCGCAAACGTGGCGGTGAGGTCAACCTGGCTAATCGTTTCGTGCGAAACGCCGGGCTCGATCACGCCGGGCCAAGCGACGAGGAAGGGCACCCGGTGTCCGCCTTCCCACACATCCCGCTTCAGACCACGCAGGTGGCCGGAGCTCCAATGGCCGTGCTGACGTCGGCGTTCGTAGGCGTATCTCTCCGGGCCGTTGTCGGACGTGAACACGATGAGCGTGTTGTCCGCCAGGCCGTGGTCTTCGAGGGCTTGCAATAGTCGACCGACCATCGCGTCGGTTTCGAACATGAAGTCGCCGTACGCCCCGGCCTCCGACTTACCACGATAAGACTCGTTCGGGAGGATCGGTGCGTGGGGCGAGGGCAGGGAGAAGTAGAGGAAAAACGGTTGGTCGGGCTTCTGCTCGCCGAGCCAAGCCACCGCCCGGTCGGTGATGGTGGGCAACACCGCATAAGGATTCCAGCCCTCGACCATGGGGCCCTCCCGGCATTCCCAGCTGCCTTCGAGCAGCGGCGGAAACAAATCGGTATCCATCATCACCGTCGGCGCTTCGACCACGCGGTCGTTCGCGATCCAAACATAGGGCGGGAAGTTGATGGTGCCGTCGCCGAAGTATTCATCGAAACCTTGCGCGAGCGGGCCGTCGGGGATCGGCTTGTCCCAGTCATAGTGATCAGGCTCGGCCGGGACTTTCTTGGTCGGCACCGGCGCTCCGTGTCGCCGCACCGCCGCCCAGTCCCACCCCAGGTGCCACTTGCCGATCGCCGCGGTGCGGTAGCCGTGTTGCTGCAGCATCTTGGGAAAGGTGAAGTCGTCGGGCTTAAAGACGCTCGGGCCGAATGACTGCACGATGCCGTGGAAACGCCGCCAGTGGTATTGGCCGGTGAGCAGCGCAAATCGGCTGGGGGTGCATATGCCCGATGAGCTGTGGCCGTCGGTGAACCGCAAGCCCTGCGACGCCAGTTGATCCAGGTGCGGGGTCGGAATCTTCGACTCGGGGTAGTTCGCCGCAAGATCGCCGTAGCCCATGTCGTCGGCATAGATGAGTAGGATGTTGGGCTGAGCCGAAACGGATGTCGCCCCGGCAAGCAGCAAACAAAGCGAAACGAGCAGGACTGATTTCATAAAGCACGCTCTTGACCGTTGGAAGAGAGACTCAAGTAAACAATCGATCCTATCAGGTGAATCGGAACCGATTATTCATGGAGAAGGCCCCATAGGCCTGGGGACGCTTCGTAGCCGTTCAGTTCTCGGGTACGAAGTTATCAACCGGCCGGATCACGATGTAGTCGTGGCTACGCTCTTCAATGCCCACCGCCACGAGCAGGGCAGCAAACTCGCCATCGTCGTTGATGTATACCTGCGGGCGTTCGATCCGGCTGGCGCTGAGGTGCGAGCCGTCTTCGAGAACGATGGGTTCGTCCTGGGTCCAGACGGGGAGTTTGGAGAACAGCTCGTAGTGGATGCCGTCTTTGGAGGTGTAGTAGACGACGGACTTTTGGGTGCCGGTGACTTTGCCTTCCCAATCGGTGCAGACGAGGTTGTACTGGTCGTTGGCCCACCAGAGCGTGGGGTCTTCGAGTTCGAGGTTGTAGGGCAGGCGGTTACGGCCCTCGCCGAGCGTGCGGTAGGGGCCGTCGATGTGGTCGGCCACGTGGGCTTTGAGGCAGGCGTCCCACTTTCCATTTTGCGTCGGCTTGGGTTTGTGTTTGGAGACCATGTAGACGCTGCCGTCGTCGTGGGCGAGCAGGGCGGGGTTGTTGGCTTTCACCACCGGCTCGGGCAGCGGGGTCCAGGGGCCTTCGATCGAGTCGGCGTAGGCGAAGCCGGTCGACCACTGCGGGATGCCCAGGTGATAGAGCAAGAAGCGATCGCCGACGCGGGTGATCTTGGGGTTGTGCACGCCGCGGTTCGCCCACGGGTGATCCTTGGGATGAAGCACGACCTCCGCAAACTCGTACGGCCCAAAGAGGTTTTTCGACGTCGCGCGGATCACGTGGCTACGTTTCCAGCCCGAGTCGAACGAGTGGTCGTCCGCCTTGGGCCAACGGGAACAGAACAGGTGATACGTGTCGCCGACCTTGATGAGCGACGGGTCCCACAACGACCAGCCCTCCATCTCGAACACCGCAGTCGCGGGCACGGGCAGCAGCGCATCACGCAGCGGGTTCGAGTCGGGGTGGGTGACCACCGCGTCGGCGGGGAGCTTTTGGCCGATCTCGTATTCGTCCTCCGCCGCGATCGCGGGAGAAGAAACAAACAGACCGGCCGTCACGATGAGCGTGGCAATCTTGCGCATGGGTACTGAATCCCAAAGTACAAAGACAAGCAATCAGGGCTTACCGTCAATCATCGGCGTCGCGGGGATCGAGTCGTCTCCGAAACCATCCACGCCTTCTTTGAACAGGTGGATCTTGTCCAGGCGGTAGCCGTTGGATCGGCCGGCGATGAAGAAGTAGTGGTCGCCCTTGTCAAGTTCGTACACGGGCACGGAGGTCTTGCCTTCGGTTCGGGCGACGGTGCCGTAGTTTTCGTGCTGGGTCTTGAAGGTGAAGCCCGTGCCTTTTTTGAACTCGGCATCGGTGAGTGGGTGTGAGGTCCGGCGGATGATGCCGAAGGGCGCGGGCTCGATGCCCATGAGCGTGTAGCACTGGTTGGACTTCGCATCGTTGGTCGGTGCGCCGCGGTGCGAGTGTTTGAGGGCCATGCGGTACGTGCCGGGCTCGGTGATACGGAGCTTGTAGGTCAACACGCCGCGGGCGAGTTGGTCGGTGTTCTTGAGGCCTTCCTGCATGTAGCGCAGGTAGCCTTCGCCGGTGTAGCCGGGCTCAGAGGTTTCGAGCTGCCAGTGAAACTGGACGGGCACACTCTCAGCCTCGATCACGATCCGGCCGTCCACTTCCTGGAAGATCACCTCCGTGTCGGGCAGGGGGATCTCGGGCTTGGTGGCTTGGGGCGCGGGGGGCGTGGCGGTTTCTTTGCCGTTCTTCTCGATCGGCTCGGTGCCGAACCATTCGACGAGTTCGTCCATCTCGATGAGTTCATCGTTGCCGTTGAGCCCGATGAGCCAGGTCACCATGCCCGCGTCCGACGCGTCGGGCTTTCGGCTGGCCTCAAGTCGCTCAAAGATCCATTGCAGGTTCGGGTCTTTGTGGTCACGCAGCCAGAACCAATCGTCGAACTTCTTGGTCTTGAGCGTTTGGTTCTGGTCCTTGATCGCGATGATCTTGAGGCCGGGGTGCAGCGCCAGGATGTCGTCGAGGTTGCGGTGCCACATCCGCGGCTTGTAGTAGTTGTTGTAGCGGTGGTGGGTGATGTAGATCACGTGGTCCAGCCGATCGGCGTCGGCAGCGACCATCGCTCGGTAGATCACTTCCACCGGGCCAGCCGCGATCAGGTAGAGCGGGTCGTCCGCGGTGGATTGGTTGATCTGCTTGGTGAGGCTCTCGACCGCGCCCTCGGGATCGAAGGAGATATCAAAAAACACTGCCGGGTCGAAACCCCAACGGGCCTGCCCGCCCATCGCGCTGTGCCACAGCCGGTTCTTCTTCGGCGCGATCGGCTTGTACTCCATCCAGTTGTTGAAGTCGTAGTGCACCAGGTCGGCCTGATGCCCCGCCTTGGCCAACGCCGCCAGCGTCAGCGGGGTCGCGCCCACATCGTCCGAGTCCGCATCGGGGTTGCCATCGGCACTGATCGCGATCCGCCCGCCCTCGGACCAAGGCGTGGGCTTGGCCAGCACCTCACCGGCCGTCATCAGGCCCGCGAGAACCGGCACGACGAGAACAAACGACGCCTTCAGACACAGATGCATGGGGTACTTCCTTGAGAGTGAGGCAGAACTGCAATGGGACAAATGGGCTCGACATCGTAGTGCGACGTAATACCTTTGGTAAAGGATTTAATGTCTAATTTTTTCACGTCAATCGTTCAACGATCCCAGACCCCACGTCAAACCCTCGCCGCCAAGTCAAAAGCCCGTCGGCTGAAAGACCAGCAGAGACGGGCTTTGCCGAAGCTGAAGTACTTTGCTTCACTCAGAGCTTAGCTCTTGGTTCTTGGCTTCTCACTAGGCGACGCCATCGCCAGCTTGCGTGAAACCATACCTAAGAGAGCGTTCTGCCCTGGCGAAAAGCGTCTACGGGCCCGCCGATTGCAGATCAATCCGGTCTCCCGTCGACTCCAACTCAAGGGTGAGGACAGAGTAGCTCCAGGCGCCCGCCGATTTGATTCCGACGACGTAAACTGTTCCGGAGCCGGTCGGGCCCGAGATCTGGTAAGCGATATCTGCATCGCCCGACGCGCCGCTGTAATTGATCGTGCCCGTCACGAAAAAACCCGCTTCGATGGGTGTGCCCAGCTCGGCCTGTACGCGCGGGTCGGCTTGGACGGCCGCAAGCGAATACTCGAACGGCTCGGATCCTTTCAGTAGCCCAAAGACCAGCGATATGAGCAGCGTAAAGACGCCAGCACAACCCAGCATCGGCACCACAATCACCGTCGGCAGAAACCACTTCCAGTTACGCGACCACCAAGTGCTTTGGTTCGGGCTGGACTGCGGGACCGTTTGTTGCATGGAGTCACTCGGCTTCCCACGGCGCGACGCTGTCACCGATGCCCGAGGCGAGGTAGCCACCGTCGACCGGGATAGTGATGCCGTTGACGAAGCTCGCCGCGGGGCTGGCGAGGTAGACCGCGGCGCCCGCGATCTCCGAGCCCTCGCCGAAGCGGGCCATGGGCGTGTGTTCGAGGATGCGTCGGCCGCGGTCGGTGCCCTCGATCATCTTGCGGTTGATGTCGGTGGGGATGAAGCCCGGGGCGATGCCGTTGGTGCGGATGCCGTATTTCGCCCACTCGTTGGCGAGGCTGTGGGTCAGGCCCATCATGCCGCTCTTGGCACAGGCGTAGGCGGTGACTTCGGTCAGGCTCATGTAGCTGCTGATCGAGGCGATATTGATGATCGAGCCCTGGTGCTGCTCGCGGAAGATGTGGCCGGCGGCCTGGCTGACGCGGAGGGCGCCGGTGATGTGGATGTTGTAGAGGCTGTTCATGTCTTCGCCGGTGAGGTCAAAGGTCGGCTTCTTGCACATGATGCCCGCCGAGTTGATGACGATGTTCAAGCCGCCGAACGTGTCCATGGCGAACTTCACCGCGGCCTCGGCCGAGTCGTCCGACGCCACGTCGAGCTGCACCGGCACCGCCACGGGGTCTTCGCCCGAGTCGTCGCCCAGGGCATCGAGCTCTTGCGCCGCCCCTTCGACCTTGGACAGGGTGCGTCCGCCCAGCACGACCTTAGCCCCGTGCTGGAGCAGGGCGGTCGCGCAGGCTTTGCCGATGCCCGAGCCGCCGCCGGTGACGAGCGCGACTTGGCCGGTGAGATCGAAGAGCGAGGTGGAGACGGGCATGGGGCAGGTTCCGTGGAGATACAAGTGTTAAGTAGATGATCGCGACGACGAATCACCGCCGCGCATGAGCGAAATCGCAAACGAATCACAGTTTACCAACCACGCCGTGGCCCATCCGTGGGCCCCGTATCGACCGAGAACCTCTAGAAAACAGGGCAGGCTTGAACGATGGGCGGGGATTACTACAATGCCGGATCGCCGGCGATGTAGCTCAGCGGTAGAGCTAGGGATTCATAAGCCCTCGGTCACTGGTTCGAATCCAGTCATCGCCATTCCCCCTCACCCCGGAAATCGATCGTCTCACCGTGTCGAATTCCGTCCCAATGGGGGGGCTGGCCTCACCCCTGCTTTCGATTCCTCGGCCGCTCGCCGTGGGCTTGAACCGGGTACAGTGTGGTCGACATCGCCGATTTCCTCCCCCGCACACGCCTCGGCGTGCCCCACGGGCGGGAAACACCTTTGGAGAGGTGGCCGAGTGGCTGAAGGCAACGGTTTGCTAAATCGTCGTAGGGGTACTTCTCCTACCGCGGGTTCGAATCCCGCCCTCTCCGCTTACACCAAGACAGTCGCCCCGAGGGGTGGCTGTCTTTTTACATGTCTTCAGCGGATGCAAAGACACCCGCCAACACCTTGCCGAGAGCAGAACGGGAAATTGAGCACAAACCCCTTGATCTAGCGTGATAAAATAAATAATCTACTGCGATCTCGATTCGCTCAATGGACGCCCTCCATTTTCTCAAGTCCAAACTCACCACGCCCCGGCCTGTCGACCGCGGGCATCGACTGGAGGCCTGCTTTGCCCCAACCACTGATTTCCTGCCGTTTGCTTGGCCAAGCCTTGATGCTTCTGATCGCCACGGTGTGTAGCCTGCCGAGCCATGCCGACGAACCTGCCACACAGCCGAACATGCTCTGGATCATCACCGATGACCAGCGCTACGACTCGATAGCCGCGTTCAACCGCATCCTGTCCAACCAGGACGACAGCCCGCTGGGCCCGGTGAGCTCGCCCCACGTCGACCGCCTCGTCGCCCAGGGCACGACCTTCATCAACACCTACACCCAGAGCCCCGCCTGCGCGCCCAGCCGGGCCGCGATGCACTCGGGCCGTTACCCCCACCGCCGGGGGGTGTACGGGTTTGAGACCCACCACGCCAACAACGCTGACATCTACCGCCACACCGTCCCCGAAACCCTCGCCAAGGCGGGCTACCAAACCGCCCACACCGGCAAGCTCGGCGAACGCACCCTGCCGTGGGACGGCCAGCGCGTGAGCTGGGACAGCCAGCAGTACCAACAGATCATCGGCGGCGACCGCAAGTTCCGCCTCGCCGGCGACACCGACTGGGTCAAAGAGCCGCTGTGGGTGGACGGCAATAACCTCGGCGAGAACATCATCTTCTTCTTCGACGACGGCGAACGCGTCCTCATCAACAACGTCAAGTCCGGCGACCACCCCGCGGAGTCGTACGAAGCTTTCGCCGACTTGGTCGAGCGTCTGGACATCCTCCCGCACTACCCGCCGGGCAAAGAACCCGCCAAATCGTTCGACAAGATGATCATCGGCGGCGAGAGCAGCCGATCCGTCGGCCAGACCCGTGACGGCTTCACTGTCCGCAACCTCGAGAGCTACCTACAACACCCCGGGCAGTCCTACCAAGCTGTCACCGGCAAAAAACTGCAAGGCCCCGACCCCAGCAAGCCGCTGTTCGTCCACGTCGGCTTCGACTTCCCGCACACGCCCGTGCTTCCCCCCAAGTCCTACCGCGACCGCTTCGCCCAATACACCTACAAGATCCCCCAAGCCGCGCCCGGCGAAATCGCTGCGCTCCCGCCGCAACTACAGAAGCTCTACGACAGCAAACGCACCGACCACCTCACCGAAGAACATCTCCAGCAGATGATCCAGGACTACTACGCCTTCTGCGCCTACGGCGATCAACTCGTGGGCGAAGCGGTCGAAGCTTTCACCGCCTACAGCGAAGCCCAAGGCCAACCATGGATGATCGTCTACGTCTGCGGCGACCACGGCTGGAAGCTCAACGAGCACGGCATGACTTCCAAGTTTGCCACCTGGGACCTCGACGTCCACAACCCCGTTGTCGTCGTGTCTTCGGATAAGAAAAACTTCCCCGCGGGCAAAGTCGTCCACGACTTCACCGAGTTTGTCGACATGGCCCCGACGTTCTACGCCGCGGCCGGGCTTGATGTGGAGTCGCCCGAGTTCGATCACCTCGACGGCTATGACCTCGCAAAAGTGGCCGATGGCAGCATCCCGGCTCGAGACTACGTGCTGATTGAAAGCTGGTGGGTCACCGGCCCGCGTGCTGCGCTCCGCACCAAAGACTACGCGTTCTCGATGAAGGTCAAGCCCGCTTTTGCACCCGGCAAACAGATGGATTGGCCGCTGGGCAAATCGCTAAAGCAAGTCGAAGCGGTGCTCTACGACCTCTCGGCCGACCCGGACGAAGTGAAGAACGTCGCGCTTGACCCGCGCTACGCGGAGGTCGCCACGGCGCTACGCAACAAGCTCGAAGACATCGTCATCCGCGAACCGCGTCGCATCGAGGTGGACTGGAAGGCCGGCCCGGAAGGCAAAGTCTTCCGTCTCGACGCGGGTCCTCAGCTCTACGGCGGGGATGACAAGAAGCTCGAACTGCCAAACGTCTCGCAGTGAGCGCGATGCCTTGGTAGGTCAGGCATGCCTGACCTACAAGACGACCAGCGTGGCGTAGCCAAGCGGCTAGCGCGCCACCCAAGCCCCTAAGCCCCCAACACCCAAGTCCCCTACTTGCCAAAGAGCGAACGCTCGGCGAGAACTCGAAGCGTGCATCGGCCCACGCGCTGAGTTCATCCAAACCTGCCGTCGTCCTCGACCCGCGTGTTGGGGGTGGCCGCGCGATTACGCCACGGTCCATCGTGTCTGTTGTCGGCAAGGTGACTCACCGACGAACGCCGAAACCCCCGCGCTTGAACAACGCGAGCCCGGCCCTCCCCACGCATCTCACGGAACGGTCCTTGCCTGCCACCGTCCCGCCGCCGCGGGGTGCCGAAAAGTTCTCCCCAATAGGGGGTCGCGTGTCACGGTCGTGCGCACAAACGCAATCCTGCGTTCAGTAAGCCGATGAATGCCCGATGGATAGAGCACGAAAAATTGTTTGAAGCAAGCGACACGGGCGCGACATGCGGTGCGCACCGGAGTGTCGTTGGCCCCAGCCACCCAGCGGCACCTGCTGATTACCTCACCACACGACCCGAGACCGCGCCGCCCATCAGGGCTTCGACCTCGGCGCGGGTGGAGTAGTTGAAGTCGCCCTTGATCGAATGCTTCAGGCACGATGCGGCCACGGCAAACTTCACTGCGACGGCGGGGTCGCTAAGCTCGGGCGTGATCAGTGAGAAGATCAGCCCGGCGGCAAACGAATCGCCACCGCCCACGCGGTCGACGATGTTTTTGATTTCGTAGGGTTGGTAGTTGCCAGCTTGATCCAGCGGCGCGAAGTGGGCCTGCTGGGACGCGTTGTCGTAGAGCATGGCGCCCCAGTTGTTGTGCGAAGCGGAGAGGCTTTCGCGGAGGGTGATCGCGACCTTGGTGACGTTGGGGAACTGCTCGATGACTTGTTGGGCGACGCCGGGGTAGTGGGAGATGTCGAGTTCGCCGGACTCGACGTCGGTGTCCCCGGCGTGGATGTCCAGCACGTCGGCACAGTCCTCTTCGTTGGCGATGACGACGTCGACGAACGGCAGGATGCCCTGCATCATTTTCCCGGCCAACGCCTTGCCTTGCAGCTCGTCCGACCACCGCCAGAGTTTCTTGCGGAAGTTGAGGTCGATCGACACCTTGACGCCGTGGGCTTGGGCTGCCTTGGCGGCTCCGAGCGTGGCCTCGGCGGCGTGGGCGGAGAGCGCGGGCGTGATGCCGCTGAGGTGCAGCCACTGTGCATCGGCGAAGATGGCCGGCCAATCGTAAGCCGAGGCGGGCGTCATCGCGATGGCGGAGTCGTCGCGGTCGTAGATCACGTTGCTGGGGCGTTGGTTGGCGCCGGTCTCGAGGAAGTACAGCCCGAGTCGGCCGTAGTCGGTGCGCTTGATGAAACGGGTGTCGATGCCCACGGCCCGCATCGAGTCCATCGCGGCCTCGGCCAGGGCGTGCTGGGGCAGGGCGGTGACGTATCGGCCGACCCCGCCGAAGTTGCAGATCGAGGCGGTGACACTCGCCTCGGCCCCGGCGTACGTGACATCGAGCGCACGGGATTGACGAAGTCGCAGCGGGCCGACCGCGGCCATGCGTCCCATGATCTCTCCAAAACCCACGACTGCTTTCTTCTTTGCTTCCATCTCGATTACGCCTATTCGTTTGTTGTTGTTTATTGATCGCCGAGGGCGGCAAGCGATTCCTTGACCACGTCTGTGATCTGGTCCCACTGCTGGTTCTGGATCATCGCTTTGGGCGCGAGCCACGTCCCGCCCACGGCGATCACTTCGGGCTGAGCCAAGTAGTCTTGCATGTTGTCGCGATTCACCCCGCCGAAGGGGAAGTACTCGACGCCGAGCGACGCGAAGGGTGCCGCGATGCTCTTGAGGTACGGCACCCCGCCGAGGTTCGCCGCGGGGAACAGCTTCACGAGTCGACAGCCCGCGTTGACCGCCTGGGTCAGTTCGCTGGGCGTGGCGATGCCCGGGGCGTAGGGCAGGCCACACTCGGCGGCGGCTTTGATCACGTCCATGCTCAACCCCGGACTCACCCCGAAGTGGGCCCCGGCGTCTTTCACCTGGTGCACTTGCTCGGGGGTGAGGATCGTGCCCACCCCCAGCAACACGTCCGGCAGCTCCTCGGCGATCGCGCGGATGCCCGCCACGGCGTCGGCGGTCCGCAGCGTGACTTCCAGCGCATCGATCCCGCCAGCGAGGATCGCCTTGGCGGTGGCGACGGCGTCTTCGGGGGTTTCGGTGGAGAAGCCCGCGACCAATCGGGTGGCGCGGAGGCTCTGCGCGGTGGCTTGGGGGAAGGCAGATGTGGGGGCGGGCGAGGGTGAAGCCATGGTGATGCGTTTACAAGGGTGGGGGTGGTGTTGGGGGGAGCCCAGTGTACTGAACCCGGCCCGTCGGTCACGGCCTTGGCGTCTCTCCGCCCCAGCCACAATTTGGTCTATGATCTAACTTGTAATGCTGGGGAATCGACCCGAGCGAACGTCCGGGATCGAGCCAACCGACCGCTGACGACAACGGATGGAACCTTCGACGTGAGTAAGAAAATCGGCCTGATGGGCTGTGGCAACGTGGCGACGTACGGGCACCTCCCCGCCATCCGCGACACCGCGGGGCTGGAGCTCCACGCCATCTACGACCCCGACGCCAGCCGGGCCCGCGACCTGGCCAGCCCGAACCGGTTCAACGTCCGCCACGCCTGCCATACCGAAGAGTCGTTCTTCGCCTCGGGCATCGACGCGGTCGCCATCACCTCGCCCGCCCCGGCCCACGAAGCCAACGTCCTAGCCGCCGCCAAGCACGGCCTGCCCATCCTCTGCGAAAAGCCCCTGGCCATGAGCACCGAGCAGGGCCAGCGCATGATCGAGGCGACCGACGCCGCAGGCGTGCCATTGTACGTGGCGTTTTGCTACCGCTTCTCGCCGTCGGCGTTGAAGATCAAAGACCTCGTAGCGGAGGGCGCGATCGGCGACGTCCGCTCACTCCGTCTGATCTACAACTGGGACTGCCACGGCAAATACAACTACCGCGACCCCGCCCAAGGCATCGCCCCGCACCGCCACGGCCGAATGCTCGAGGGCGGGCCCATGGTCGATTGCGGCACCCACCAGATCGACCTCGCCCAGTGGTGGCTGGGCAGCCCCGTGGTCAACGCCACGGGCCACGGCGCGTGGGCCGACGATTACGACGCGCCGGATCACGTCTACGCCCACCTCGACCACGACAATGGCGCCCACACCATGGTCGAGATCTCCTACGGCTTCGGCCACACCATGAAAGACCCCGAGAGCCTGTTCCTGTATCAGCTCATCGGCACCGAAGGTGTAATCACCTACGACCGCAACATCGGCCGATTCGAGCTACGCAACACCGAAGGCACCCAGACCCTGAAGTATCACCACGAAAAAGATTTTGGCGGTATGTACCGCGCCTACGCCCAAGCACTCGAGACCGGCACCGCGGGCAACCTGCCGACGGCTGCGGAAGGTTTACGCGTCACCGATCTTGCGGTTGAGGTGACCGAGCAGGTGATCGCCGGGCGGCAAGGTAGCGCCGTAACGGGCTCCTGAAATACACCTCACCGCGTGGTCAGATGAGTAACCAAACCCCATTAAGTTGGACGCCTTGCGAGCCCATTACCCCCCTGCGCGCGGTCGGTCGGTACATCGCGATCAGCCCGATCGATTTGGCTATCGATCCACCGCTCTTGTGGGAGGCGCTTGGGGGCAACGCTGATATCAACCAGCATCTTCGCTGGTTTGGCCTGGACACATTGGAACGCGGGAAGCCTTGGGCCGAATGGCTTGAAGGCTTGCAACGGCCTGAGGGAGCTGGCACCAATGTACTTCGCAGCCCCGCGGGAGAAGTCGTCGGCATGGCCAGCTACATGGCCACCGTGGCCGAGCATGGCGTGACAGAAATCGGCAGTGTTGCCCACGGAAAGGCAATGATGCGATCACCCGCCGCAACCGAAGCCCACTTCCTTCTCGCACAGCACGCGTTTGAAACCTATGGGTACCGGCGATACGAATGGAAATGCAACGCGGACAACTGGCCCTCACGACGCGCCGCTGAACGGATGGGGTTTAACTACGAAGGCACCTTCCGGCAGCACCGGGTTGCCCGTGGCCACAACCGCGATACGGCTTGGTTTTCAATGATCGACCGGGACTGGCCCGGATGTAAAGCCGCCTTCGAGGCTTGGCTAGACCCTTCCAACTTCGACGAAGAAGGCAAGCAAAAGAATAAGTTGTCGGATCTCAGATCGGCTTGATTATGCGGCCAGCGCAGCATCCTCGGCGAGCACCTGCGTGATCGACAGGTCGCCGACTTGGGCGAGGTCGAGTTCCCAGTCGACGGGTTGGCCTTCTTTCAGCACCACGACGACGGGTTGGATCGGGTGACCCGGCACGCCGCGGAGGACGCGGGCGGTGCGTTTGTCGGACAGGCTGACGGTGGTGCCGACGGGGAACATGCTCATGGTGTCGAGCAGGGCGCGGACGACGCTGCGGTCGTGCTTATTCTGCTGGACCTCGCGGAGGATGGTCTTCATCGCCTCGTGGCCGGTCATGGCGGGGCGGTGGGGGCGGTCGTCGGTCAGCGCGGCGTAGGTGTCGGCGACAGCGATGACCTTGGCCATGGGGTGGATGAACTGCTGATGGCGTTTCTTGGGGTAGCCCGAGGCGTCGCAGCGCTCGTGCACCTGATACGCAGCGGTCTTCACCGAGTCGGTCACGCCGCTGAGCTTGTCGAGGATGTTGAGCGTGTGCGTCGGGTGTTCGCGGACCATCTGCCATTCAACGGGAGTGAGCCGACGCTGGGCGAGGCGGATGTGCGAGGGGATTTTGAGCATGCCCAGGTCGTGGACCAGAGCGGCGACGCCCGCGTCGGTGACCTGCGATTCGCCGAAGCCCATCTGGTGGGCGAGGGTCATGCTCAGCAGGGCGGTCTTGATGCCGTGGCGGTAGAGGGTGTTCTGGGCGTCGCCCTTCATGCGCATCAGCATGAGCACGAGGGCGGGGTCGGTGTTGACGTAGTTCTGGAAGCCCTGAACCAGACCCGCGGCCACGCCCAGGTCTTGGATTTGCCCCTCGGCGAAGGCGGGGCCAAGTCCGCTGAATTGGTTCAGCGCTTGATCGAAGGCGCGTTCGGTCTGGGCCGAGAGGGCGTTGAGCTCGGCGACCGAAAGTTTTTGGGCGGGTACTCGGCCGGGCTCGTAACGCAGGTCGGTGGTGTAGGAACCATCGGATTGAGCGGCGTCGAGGTTCGGCGCGGTTACCTGGCGGGGGCGGGGGGGTGCCGAGAACGCCGATGGCATCGGCGGCTTTGTGCGGGCAGATTCCGCGGCTTGGGCTTTGGCTTCTTCTTCCTCGCGGGCTTGGCGGGCCTCTTCGGTTTCGCGCTTGGCGACGGTACGGATGCCGCGGCGGGTCAGCGTATCGATAAAGCCCTGGGTAATGACCACGCCGGCACGGAGCAGCAGTACGCCGGCCGAGTCGGTGAGGTCGGATTGCAAAGGCTCGCCCACCCGCAGCGAACCGACTTTGATTTCTTCAGATTGAGATTCTGACATCGAAAAGATTCCTTGTTCTTCCAAGCACGAACGGATACACCTGGATCTCACACGAAGACGATGGCGGTGCTTGGCAGACATCCCCCGATGTCGTT
>JBCCWB010000023.1:0-26092 GCA_039194345.1 Planctomycetota bacterium | reverse complement strand
TTCGGCCTCGATCTGCGTCCCGCTCATAATCGCAAAGGGCACCGAGTTGTACGGTGTGCCGCTGAGCAACATCCGGGGCTCAAGAGCCTCGAATTGAGCAGGGTTGGGTCGCGCATCGGAAATCACCTCATCCACCAGCGGCTTCACCTCAACCGGCTTGGCCGGCCACAGAGAAGAGGGAAATCGTGAACTGACCAGCCGAAAAGAGGGCAACACCGACTTCTTCATATAAACAACTCCGCAGATACAAAAGACTTGAATACTTGAACTAAAACTTCCTAGAGGCAGGAAGGGTCGCGCGGGGGGGGGATTGCTTTAAGAAGCAACCAGTCGCGAGGAAGGAAACAAAAGTATGTTGATTGTTATCAATTAATTTGGGTCCCTATAAGTTAACCACAACCCGTTCATCTTCCAAGTATATTTTTCGGGAAATTGCCCAATCCCGACTCCACCGGATCGGTAGTGATTCATCGCTTTTATGGCTAGGATGTGATTTAGATCATGCTCAACAGGCCGCCAACCCGATGGTTTCCGGAAGTTCCAAGGTGCTCAATGGATAGATGAAGTCGCCTAAGGCGAAAACTGCGATTAGAGTATGGAACTCGTGCAGGCGACCCCCTGTTAAAGTATTTTACCTCAATGCTGAAACCTTCATCCATTACGTACTCGTCATGATTAATAAGCTTTCTTTTCCCATCACGATCCTCGTGATTTGCTGTTCTCTATGGGGCTGCGACGACGGTGGTCCCAGCGGCGAAACCATGGCTCTGGGACAGGAGGTCTACAACCGACCCGCATCCTGCGTGACCTGCCACCAATCCATCGGGCAGGGCCAGCCGCCCCAATTCCCGCCGCTTCGAGCCAACCCCAGCGTGGTCAGTGATGACACCGAGCGACTCATCAAGATCGTGACCCACGGCATGAGCGGCCCGATCGAGATTAAGGGCGAGAAGTACAACTCCATCATGGCGGGCTTGGGCAACCAGCTCAGCCCCGATGAGATCGCTGCGGTCCTCACCTATATCCGCAACAACTGGCGGAACGAAGCTTCGGAAATCACGGCCGAGGAAGTTCGTGCCGTCCAAGCGAAATACCCCGACCGAAAATTACCGTGGACGGTCGCCGAACTCGACGGCCTGCCCGCCGAAGCTGCAACCCCCGAAACCGTCGAGGTCGACACGAGTGACCCGATCGCATGGGGCAAAGCGCTCTACAACGGCGCCGCAATGTGCGCGACCTGCCACCAACCCGATGGGCAAGGCGTTGAAGGCGCCTACCCCCCTCTCGCGGGCACCTCTTGGGTCACCGGCGATCGGGACCGCTTGATCAAGATCGGGTTGCACGGCATCAGCGGCCAAATCGAAGTTAACGGCAAGACCTACAGCAACGAGATGCCCGGCCAAGGCGGCCTGCTCACCGATGAACAGATGGCCGCCACGCTGACTTATGTCCGCCAGGCCTGGGGCAACGAGGCCTCGCCGATCTACGCCGACCAAGTGGCCGCGCTGCGTGCGAAATACGCGGACCGCCACGAACCCTGGCCCGGCCCAGAGCTCGCCGCGGTGGACAATATCTCGCCCCTGACGAACGTGCGTTACCGTCGGATCGATGTGAGCAACATCGCCGAAGGCGTGGATTTGAACACGCCAGAGTTCGATGCGTTACCGGTTTTGGATGAAGGAGAGATCGAATCAAACTATTTTGATACGACCAAAATTCCGGGGCACAACATAAAGGACGATATCTTTGCCGTCGTCTTCGAAGGCGAACTCGAAGTCCCCGCCGAAGACCAATACCACTTTGCCCTTGAGGGCGCGGGCACGGGTGTTCTGCTCATCGGCGAAGATCCGGTGATTAATCAGCCGAGCATCAAGTCCAAATGGCTCAAAAAGAAAGCAGCCAAATTGATGTCGCCAGGGACGCACCAGGTCAAGCTCTACTACTACAAAGGCGTGGGGTGGAAGAACCTGATGGCCTCGGCCCGCGCCGATAGTGTGCCGCGGATCAAGTGGGCGATCACGCCCAAGCCCACCAACGACATGCAGTTGTCCAACCCGAACTACCTGTTGGTGCCCGGAAGCGACGAGCCGATCCTGCTCCGCGGCCGGTTCGAAGGGCTGGGTCACTTGGGCATGGCCGTGGGGCACCCGCTGCGTGTGAACTATGCCTACGACTTTAGCCGTTCGCAATTGGCTCGAGCGTGGAAAGGCGAATACCTCAACGCCGCCGCGGTTTGGCTGGGTCGCAACGACAGCCACATGGGCCCGGAAGGCTCGGATGCACTCCAACTGACGACACGCCAGCCGGTGGCAATCCTGGATACAGCTAACGCGGCTTGGCCCGAGCCGACGAAAGTCAATCAGAGCCCCGAGGGCTACGAATTCATCGGCCACCGCGTGGTTGATAAGCTCCCGGTGTTCTACAGCAAGTTCGATAACGGGGTGCTGAGCGACACGACGACCCCGCAAGCGGGCAGCCTCAAGCGCACGCTCGAAATCACTGCTCTCGAAGCGCAGGACACGCTTGCCGCCTTGCTCGCAGAGGGCGACAAGATCGAAGACCTCGGCCAAGGCGCCTACAGCATTGATGGTAACTACCGTGTCGTCGTGGATGCGAGCAGTCCGTTGCCTGAAATCCGCCGCCAAGGCAACCGCGACCTGCTGGTCGCCCCCGCCGCTTGGGAAGGCGTCTCCATCGACCTGCCGTCGTGGATCCTGAGCCACACCGAACTCGAACCGCAAAGCCCCGGCCACCGCGCCACCTGGGCTTGGGAGTACCAATGGATCGACTAACCCCCCTGACTCGTACCCTGACCGCGGCTGGTGTGGCCCTCGCCAGCATTGCCGCTGTCGCGCCCAACACCTCCGCCAAGCAGCCCGAGAGCGAGAAAAAGTACTACGTCATCGAAGACATCCCCACGCCCGAGGGCGTGGTCTTCGAAGCTGCCGGCTTCGCCCGCCTCGAAGGCGATCGATTGGCCGCTTCGACCCGTCGCGGTGATGTCTACTTCGTGGACAACATCTTCGGCCCTGTCGAAGACTTCGAATTCACCCGCTTCGCCACCGGCCTCGACGAGCCGCTCACCGTCGTCTGGAAAGACGATTGGCTCTACGCCGCCGAGCATACGCAGATCGTGCGCATGCACGACGAAGACGGCGACGGCGTGGCCGATGTCTACGACACCTTCAACAACGAGTGGCCGACCACCGACAACTACCACGAGTACAACTTCATGTCGCCGCCGGACAAGGATGGCAACATGTGGGCGGTGCTCTGCCTCACCGGTTCGGGCGCGAGCCCAGTGTACCTCCGCGGTTGGGCTGTTCGAATCACACCCGACGGCCAACTGCTCCCCAGCGTGGGCGGCATCCGCTCGCCCGGCGGCATCGGCTTCGACGCCACCGGCGAAGTCTTCTACACCGACAACCAGGGCCTTTGGAACGGCACCAGTTCCCTCAAGCACTTGAAGCTCGGCTCCCACGCGGGCAACCCCACGGGGAACACTTGGTACAAACAAGCCAAGGAAGACCTCGCAGCCAAAGGCGTCGAAGACTACCTTGGCCCCGACCCCGGCTGGCCCGAGCAAGAGCAAACCCTCACCGAAGACGAGCGCAAGCGCAATCCGCGTTACCTTCCCCCCGCAGTCATCTTCCCTCACGGCAAGGTCGGCAACTCGCCCACCGGCATCGTGTATGACAACAGCGACGGCAAGTTTGGACCGTTCGCCGGGCAGATGTTCGTCGGCGAGATCACCCACAGCCAGGTCCAACGCGTGTTCCTCGAAGAGATCAACGGCGTGCAACAAGGCGCTGTGTTCCACTTCGTCTCGGGCTTCCGCTCGGGGCCGGTGGGCGTGATGATGGCTGAGGAAGGCTTCATCTTCACCGGCGAAACCGACCGCGGCTGGGGCTCGCGTGGCGGCAGCCCCTTTGCGTTTGAACGCATCCGCTGGACCGGCGAGGTGCCGTTCGAGGTGCACGAGATGCAGATCGAGCCAGACGGCTTCACGCTCACGTTTACCAAGCCGGTCGATCCCGAAACCGCGGGCGATACCGCGTCTTACCAGATGCAGAGCTGGACCTACTGGTACCAAGCGGCCTACGGCAGCCCCGAGATCAACCACGCCGAGCAGACGATCACCTCGGCGACCGTGGCCGAAGACGGAATGTCGGTGCGGCTGGTCGTCGAAGGCATCGTGAAAGGCGATGTCCACGAACTCAAGATGGAAGGCGTCCGCTCGGCTGAATCCAAAGACGAAGGCCTCTGGCACCCGCTGGGTTACTACACCGTCAATGAGATTCCCGCGGAGTAAAACTGCGGAAGTCTTTACTCGGAACCAGCCTCATTCCAAACGAAAAACACCCCCCGGTTTACCCGGCGGGTGTTTTTCGTTTGGATGCTTCAGATCGCATTACGGCCTGGGCATCTCCAGCTTCTTATCATCCGCTCCCGGCGCAAAGTTGCTAGTGAAGCTCTTGGTTCCGGTGCCCCCCTTCTCCCAGTTGACCTCGATCCGTCCATCGCCAAGCACGATGTCGATCAGTTTGGTCTTGAGCACCTCGGCCACTTCCCGGTGGGTGGGATCGTAGGCAAGGTTGTTCAGCTCATCCGGATCGTCCTTCACGTCGTACAGCACTGGCTCGAGCTCTTCGTAGCTGGCGTTGAGGGCCCAGTCGAACTTCTCGCCACGCTTCTTGTTGGGGCGCGACTTGATCGAGAACATGTACTGTTCGGTGCGGATCGTCGCACGCGGTCCGGTAACGGCATGACTCTCGCCGATGATGTAGGGCCTCGCAGCCAACTCGCCCGAAGCCACCTTGGCCAGATCGTATCCGTCAAGGAAGTCGAACTCAGAGGTCGATAAATCAGCTCCACCCGCAGCGATTACGGTCGGCATTACATCGACAAACTCGGCAAAAGCGCTCACGACCTTGCCCGCAGGGAACTTTTCCTTGTCCGAAGACACCACGATGATCGGGTTCAGGGCATCCCACTTCCAAGGTGTGAACTTCGAGGACGAGCCGTGCTCGTTGAGTTTCCAGCCGTGGTCGCCACAAACGTAAACGATCATCCACGGCTCGTTACGTGACTCGCTATAGGCGATGAAGTCATCAGCGGCCTGGCCGACAAGCTCGTCGCCGAAGGCACAGAAGGCGTAGTAGTCCTGCACCATCTGTTGCTTTTCGTCGTCAGTGAAGTGATCGGTGGGGTTGCGCTTCTCGACAAAGTTCTTGAGCTGGGGCGGGAGCTTGGCGATTGACTCAGGGTCTTTGACGGGTATGTCGTAGGTAATTTTCTGGAAGCGCTCGCGGTAGGACTGCGGCGGCAGCACGGGCGTGTGGGGGAAGTCGAACCCGAGGTGGGCGAAGAGCGGGCGGGAGGTGTCGACGCCGGTGTAGGTCTGCGAGCCGATGGTGAGTTTCTTCCCAGGGTTTTCGAGGAAGCGGGCCAGCTCGGTGGTGTATCGGGCGTCGCGGGTGAGGTGCGCGGGCTGCGGGCTGACGCCGCCATAGATGGTGGGCCGGTGGCCGGGCGGCGGGTTGGTGCCAGGCTGGTACGGGCGAAGTAGGTCGTACTTTTCGTCTACTTCCCTGCTCATGTCCTCGAAGCCAGGAATATCGTTGAGGCCCGAGCCGGTGTAGACCGGTCCGTCGGGGGTCCAGAGGGTGACGACGTTGGCCACGGGCTTGGGCAGCGTGACGCCGTTGATCTCTTTGACGGTGCCCTTGGTCCAGTCGGACTGGCCCTCTGCCCACATCTTGTGGAAGCTGACACTGTTCTGATAGAGCGGGTACTGGCCACCGCTCTCGCCGTTGGGTTTGATCTTTCGTTGCCGAACACCGAGCTTACCAACGTGGAACGTTTGGTAGCCCAGGTCTGCCATCACTTCGGGGATCGACGGGCGCCAGTGCGGCAGCAGGTTGTTGTGGTACTCGAACTCGTAAAGGCCCGAGCGGTGCGGGTATCGGCCGTAGTGGATCGAAGCCCGCGACGGGGCGCAGCCCTGAGCGTGGCAGTAGGTGTTGATGAAGGTCGTGCCCATCGACGCCAAACGGTCGACGTTCGGCGATTCCACGTAGCCCAACGCGCTGTGATCCCGGCCGTGCAGGATGCGGTTGAACGCCTGAATCGAGTCGTAACGCTGGTCGTCGGTGATCATGTAAAGGACGTTGGGTTTTGCCTCATCCGCAGCGAACGCGATATAAGGCAAAACACCAAGCGCAACCGCTAGAAAAATTAAGTATTTTCGCATTTTGATCTCGAGATAGGAGTAAAGTTTAGAGACGAAACATAAATATAAATTGGCTTGCTGCTAGCGAACCGCCGGGACGTCGAGTTGCTTGTCGTCCGCACCTGGAGCGAAGTTGCTGGTGAAAAACTCGGTGCCATCGCCTTTCGCGCCCCACTCGACTTCGACCCGGCCGTCGCCCAACACGATGTTCAGGAGCTTTGCCTTGAGCGCGTCGGCCACGCCGCGGTACTTGTGGTTGTGGGCGAGGTTGTTCAGCTCATCCGGGTCGGCCTTCACGTCGTAGAGGATCGGCTCGAGGTCTTCGTAGTCGGCTTTGAGGGCCCACTTGAAGTCGCCGCCGTGCTTCTTGTCGGGGCGGGGCTTGAGCGAGAACATGTACTGCTCGGTGCGGATCGTCGCACGCGGGCCGGTCACGGCATGGCTCTCACCGATGATGTACGGCCGGGGAGCCAGCTCGCCCGAAGCGACCTTCGCCAAGTCGTAACCGTCCAGATACGCATACTTCTCCTGCGACAGGTCCCCCCCGCCCGCGGCGATCACCGTGGGCTTGATGTCGACGAACTCGGTGAAGGCGTGCACCACCTTGCCCGCGGGGAATTTCTCTTTGTCCGAAGACACCACGATGATCGGGTTCAGCGAGTCGATCAGCCAGGGGGTGAACTTCGAGATCGCGCCGTGCTCGTTGAGCTTCCAGCCGTGGTCGCCGCACACATAGACAACGACCCAGGGCTGGCCCTGCGACTCGCTGTACGCGATGAAATCGTCCGCGGCTTTGCCGACCAATTCGTCGCCGTAGGCGCAGAACGCGTAATAGTCTTGCACCATGATCTGCTTATCCGCATTGGTGAAGTGGTCCGAAGCGTTGGTCCAGGTAACGAACTGCTTCAGGTCCTTGGGAAGCGTGTCCGCTTCTTTGGGGTCCACCACGGGGATCTTGTAGGTTTTCTTGCTGAAGCGCTCGCGGTAGGACTTGGGCGGCAGCACGGGGGTGTGGGGGAAGTCGTAGCCGATATGGGCGAACAGCGGCTTGCTGGTGTCCACGCCGGTATAGGTCTGCGAGCCGACCGTCAATTTCTTGCCGGGGTTTTCCAGGAAGCGGGTGAGCTCGGTGTTGTAACGGCCATCACGGGTGAGGCCCGCGGGCTGCGGGCTGACGCCGCCGAGAATCATCCCAGTGTTCCACAGCGGCTTGGCGTTCGGCGGATCGTATTTGCGGAACAAGTCGTACTTCGCATCGACCTTGGCGCTGTGGTTCTCGAAGCCGGGCACGTCGTTGAGCGCGGGCCCGCCGTAGTCGACGCCGTCGGGCGAGAAGAACCAGTCGGTGTGCGTGGGCTCGGGGAGTTTCTTGCCGTCGATCTCGGTGATCTTGCCTTTGCTCCAGTCGGTCAGGCCCTCGGCCCACATCTTGTGGAAGCTGATGTCTTGCTCGTAAATCTGATGCCCCTTGAGCTTGCCGTTCGCGCCGAAGGTGCGGATGCGGACGCCGAGTTTGCCGACGTGGAACGTCTGGTAGCCCAGCTCGGCCATCTGCTCGGGCATCGAAGGCTGCCAGTGGGGGACGGTGTTATTGTGCCATTCAAACTCGTAGAGGCCCGAGCGGTGCGGGTATCGGCCGTGGTGGATCGAGGCCCGCGAAGGAGCGCAGCCCTGGGCGTGGCAGAAGGTGTTGATGAAGGTCGTTCCCATCTCCGCAAGGCGGTCGACATTGGGCGACTCGACGTAGCCCAGGGCGCTGTGATCCCGGCCGTGCAGGATGCGGTTGAACGCCTGGATGGAGTCGTAACGCTGGTCGTCGGTGATGATGTACAGCACGTTGGGCTGAACATCATCGGCCGCGATCACGGCCGGCGAAATCAGAAGAAATGCCAAGAGAAGTAAGCTGAAATATTTATGCATCTTGATCTTTCGATAAAGGTTCATGTCCATGAAAAATGAGTAGTGGTCGAAAAATGAACTAACGGGCACCGACAGCCGGAATCTCGATCGTCTTGTTATCCGCGCCCGGGGCGAAGTTGCTGGTGAAGACCTGGGTCCCGGTGCCCCACTGCTCCCATTCGACTTCGACCCGGCCGTCGCCCAGCACAATGTCAAGGAGCTTGGTTTTCAACGCCTCTGCAACCTCGCGGTACGCAGGGTCGTGGGCAAGGTTATTCAGCTCATCGGGGTCGGCAATCACGTCGTAGAGAATCGGCTCAAGCTCCTCGTAGCTAGCGCTCATCGCCCACTCGAAGTCTTCACCACGTTTATCATGCGGCCGGTTCCGGAGCGAGAACATGTACCGCTCGGTGCGGATGGTCGCGCGGGGGCCGGTGAGCACGAGGTTCTCGCCGATGATGTAGTCAAGTGGCTCCAGCTCACCCGAAGCCACCTTGGCCAGGTCGTAGCCGTCGAGATAATCGAAACGGTCGGAAGACAGGTCGGCACCACCCGCGGCGATCACCGTGGGTTTGATGTCGACAAACTCGGCAAACGCATGAACCACCTTGCCCGCCGGGAAGGCTTCTTTGTCCGAGGAGATCACAATGATTGGGTTGTGGGCGTCGGGCCGCCACGAGGTGAACTTCGCGGTCGAGCCGTGCTCGTTGAACTTCCAGCCGTGGTCGCCACAAACGTAGACGATCATCCACGGCTCGCCGCGTGCTTCGTTGTATTCGATGAACGCATCGGCGGCCTGGCCGACCAACTCGTCGCCGTAGGCGCAGAAGGCGTAATAATCCTGCACCATCTGCTGTTTCTCAGCATCAGTGAAGTGGTCCGACGGCTTGTGGTTCTTCACGAAGTTCTGCATCTGCGGCGGCAGCTTGGCGAACTCTTCGAGGTCCCAGGTCGGGATGTCGTAGGTAATCTTCTGGAACCGCTCGCGGTAGGACTTGGGCGGGAACACCGGCGTGTGGGGGAAGTTGAAACCCAGGTGGGCGAAGATCGGGCGTGACTGGTCCACGCCGTCGTAGGTCTGCGAGCCGATGGTCAGCTTCTCGCCGGGGTGGTCCAGGAACTTCTCAAGTTCGGTCACATACCACGCGTCGCGGGTGAGGCCGGCCGGCTGCGGGCTGACGCCGCCGTAGAACGTGGGCCAGTAGCCGGGTTCACGGTTTTGGCCGGGCTTGTAGTGGCGGATCAGGTCGTATTTCTCATCCGTCTCCTTGCTCATGTGCTCGAAGCCGGGGATGGTGTTCAGGCCCGACCCGGTGTACTCCCGTCCTTCGGGGCTGTACATGGTGACGACGTTCTTCACCGGGTGCGGCAGCTTGACGCCTTCGATCTCGGTCATGGTGCCCTTGTTCCAGTCGGTGAAGCCTTCGTTCCACATAGTCTTGGAATTGATGGCGTTCTGATAGAGCGGGTACTGGCCCCGGCTTTCGCCGTTGGGCGTGATCGTGCGCTGCCGGACGCCCAGCTTACCGACGTGGAACGTTTGATAGCCCAGCTCGGCCATCACCTCGGGCATAGACGGGTGCCAGTGCTCGACCTTGTTGTTGTGGTACTCAAACGAATAGAGCCCGGTACGGTGCGGGTATCGGCCGTAGTGGATCGCGGCTCGGGATGGGGCACAGCCCTGGGTGTGGCTCCAAGCATTAATGAAGGTTGTGCCCATCTCCGCGAGGCGGTCCACGTTGGGCGACTCGACATAGCCCAACGCGCTGTGATCCCGGCCGTGCAAGATGCGATTGAATGCCTGAATGGAGTCATACCGCTGGTCGTCGGTGATCAGGTAAAGGATGTTGGGTTGGACGTCATCTGCTGCAAACGCTGCGCAAGGCAGCATTCCCAACATGGCAGACATCAGAACGAAAAACCTACGCATCAAATGTTCCAATCGCAGTAACCAGCGTGTGTGCAAAGCGTCGCTAAGAACCCTAAAGTTAAGGCAGGAGTTCGGCGGGGATCGCCAGCTTCTTATCATCCGCACCTTCAGCGAAATTGCTGGTGTGATAGGTATTGGGCTCAGACCAGTCGCATTCGACCCGGCCGTCACCCAGTACGATGTTGCCCAGCTTTTCGCGGAAGAACGCCGCGAGCTCGCGGTACTCGGGGTCAGCCGCCACGTTGTTACGTTCCATCGGGTCGTACTTCAAGTCATAAAGGGCAAGATCAACTTTTTCGACCGGCGCGTTCAGAGCCCACTTCAGGTTCTTGCCGAGCTGCTCTTTGGTGACCCAATTGTCGAACGGACGGGTCCGCATGGAGAAGCGAAAACGCTCGGAGTGCATGTAGGCGCGGGGGCCGATGACGAGGTTCATCTCGCCGAGGATGTAGTCCCGTTTGGGCTTGCGCTCGTGGACGACGTCCACAAGGCTGTAGCCATCGAGGTAATCGAACTGCTCTTGCTCGATGTCGCCGCCCGCAGCTTGGATGAGCGTGGGGGCGAGGTCGACGTACTCGACCAGGCCGTTGTAGACCTTGCCTTCGGGTACGAGAGACTTGTCAGAGGACGCCATGATGATGGCGTTGCCTACGGAGTGGTGCCAGGGGCCAAACTTCGCTTCGATGCCCTGCTCGCCGAGGTGCCAGCTGTGGTCGCCCACGAGGAAGATGATCAGCCAGTAGCGGTCTTGCTTGGCTGAGTACGCCTTGAACGACTCGATCGCACGGCCCATCAGCGCGTCGCCGTGGGCGCAGAAGGCGTAGTAATCTTGGATCGCCTGCTGCTTCTCCGCGTCGGTCATGTCGTCGAAGTTCATGGCCTTGAACAGCCGCAGCAGCTGCGGGGGCAGCTTCGAGACCTCGGCGTCTTTGTCGAACTTCGGCACCTTGTAGGTTTCCTTCTGGAAACGCTCGCGGATCGACTTGGGCGGCAGGACCGGGGTGTGCGGCAGGTGGAAGCCCAGGTGCATCAGCACGGGCTTGCTGCTGTCGGGACCTTGAACATCCAGACCCCAAACGGTCTTGTAGCCCTGGTCGGCATTGGCGAGGTGGCTCTCAAACTCATCGACCACACGGGCGTCGACGGTCTTGTCGGCGGGCATCGGGTTCACGCCGCCGATGATCAGGTTCTTGTTTCCGCCACGGGTGTACGAGCGGAGGATGTCGAACTCTTCTTCGACTTCGGCGCGGATGCGCTTGTCTTCTTCGGTGATCGGTCCGTCGACCCGGCTCATGAAGTATTCCTTCACGCGGCCATCGGGGTAGTGGGCCCACTCGGCTTGGCCGAGTTTGGTCCAGT
The DNA here is from genome assembly GCA_039194345.1 of Planctomycetota bacterium. Taxonomy (GTDB): domain Bacteria; phylum Planctomycetota; class Phycisphaerae; order Phycisphaerales; family Phycisphaeraceae; genus Algisphaera. Next base: position 14,672 of record JBCCWB010000023.1, on the reverse strand, counting down.
TCGGGCCGTACGCGGTGTTGCCAAACAGGTCGCCGTAGCCGACTTTCTGGAGCTGGTTTTTGAAGTGGATGCGGTGGTCCCAGTGGCCGGGGTTGTGGAAACCTTGCCCGGGGCCCCAGCGGTAGATGTAGCTGTCGGATTTACCGAAGCTCGCGCTGGTGTAGCCCAAGTCGCGTAGGGTCTCCATCACGACCGGCCGGGTGAAGTCGGGTTCCTGGTGGGTCTGCTCGAAGGCGTAGTGCCCGTTGCGGAAGGGGTACCGCCCGGAGTGGAACGAGCCCCGCGAAGGGCCACACGCCGGGGAGTTGTTGAAAGCGTTGATAAACAGCGTGCCCTCGGCGGCAAGCGCGTCGGCCACGGGCGACTCGACGTAGCCCAGCGGGCTGTGGTCGGTGCCGAAGACCGCGCGGTTATAGGCTTGCAGCGAGTCGGGCCGCTGGTCGTCGGTGACGATCCACATAATGTTGGGCTGTTTATCGCCAGCCCAGGCGGGGCCCGGGTCAAGGATAGCCAAGCAGAGCGCAAGAATAACGGTCGATAGCAGTGCCTGTTTCAGTGCAATCATGGTGTCTCGTTAAATATCAGGAGATAAAGCGGGAACTTGGTTCAAGTTTTTTAGATGCGGTTACAAGAGAAAGAATCCAGATCAGGTCGAATGTCTACAGTAGCCGCGTTTTCACGGTGATACAAGGGCAAATGCGCTAAGCCTACGAGATCAACGACCCGTTCGTCGCAAGCGACGCATAGCAGTAATACGCCCCGCGATCGACCTGGGTTTCGTCGGTCAACCACGCCTGAACCCGGTATCGGCCCGGACGTAACTCAGCGAACAGATTCAGGCCGTGTAAATCCGCCGTAATGTCCTGATCAATCAACGCCACGGGCGGGGTGCCCGAATCCGCCAAGTCAGAGTGCACCGCGAGTTTGGCATGTCGCAGCGGCAAACTCACTCCTTCCGGCCGATCGCTGACGTGGGGAATACCGGTACGAGCGGGCAATCCTGCGGTCATCGGCACATCGACCTCGCGAGGCCAACGCCGAAACTCAAAACAGTAACGCCCAGCGTCCGCGACCTCGATCAGCCAGTACCCGTTCTGCGGCACACCGATCCGGCAGTGGTTCTGGTCGTAGATCCCGGGCGGCCGGTCCACGCCGTGCCAGGCGTGGGCGGTCATCATCACCGTATCATCGTCCTTGCTCAGGTAGAACGGCCAGACCTGATCGAAGCCCGCGTCCAATTCCCCCCACCACATTTCGTAAACTGATATCAGCTTCTTGACGACTTCGGGGTGCTGCTCGGATAAATCGTGCCGCTGCTCGACATCGCTCTCCGCCCGTGTGAGTTCAAGCCGACCGGGCCCCCAGTCCGTGGTCTGGCACAGCCGCCAGCCCTTGGTCATCACTGCGAAGTCTTTGTACTTCTCCGGATTATCACGCTGCTGGTTATGGACCACGATTGCACGGCCATCGAGAACCTCATCGTCCTCCCCTTGCATCGCAAGGGAAAGATCGTGCCCATCGACGTGACCCAACGTTGCACCGTCATCCATCAGGCCGCATTGTTTGGCGAGTGTGGGTAGCAGGTCAAAATGTGCGGTGAGTTGTTCGACATCGCGGCCGCCGATCCAGCCGCCATTGGCCCAGCGGATCATGCAGAGGTTGCGGTGCCCGCCATCGGTGCTCCAGCACTTCTTGCCACGCATGCCCGCGTTGTAGCCTTCGGCGACAAAACCCTCGTCATCGAGCGTCGCGCCACACGCAGTGCCGTTGTCGCCGGTGTAGACGATGACCGTGTCGTCGGCGACGCCCAGATCGTCGAGGTGCTGACGGAGTCGACCCATGTTCTCGTCGATGTTGGCGATCATCCCGAAGAAGTGCGCTCGATCTTCGGGGACGCCCTGGTCGAGGTAGGGCTTGGCGTAGTCGGTATGAACATCGTACGGGCTGTGCGGTGCGTTCAACGGTAAGTAGCAGAAGAACGGCTGCTCGTCCGCAACGCTGCGTGCCATGAAGACACGCGCCTCGCCACACCAAACATCGGTGCAATAGGTGTCTTCGAATCGCTCCGGTTCGCCATTCCGCCAGAACATCGCATTGAAGTAGTCGTTGTCCCAGTGGTCGGGCATCTCGCCGATGACGCCCCCGCCGTGGTACAGCGCTTCGTCGAAGCCTCGGTCTTGCGGGAGATAGCGTCGCGAGTCACCCAGGTGCCACTTGCCAAACATCCCCGTCCGGTAGCCACCGGCCCGGAAGTGGTCGGCCATGGTGGGCATCTCGAGATTCAGGAAGTATCGCCCGGTCAGCGTGCTCCACACCCCTGCCCGGGCCGAGTAGCACCCCGTCATCAACGCTGCCCGGCTGGGAGCGCACATCGGGTCGGTATGGAATTCTTGCAAACGCACCGCGTCGTCGTGGAAGCGATCAAGCTCGGGGGTTTTGAGCCAGGGGTTTCCGCTGCAGGAAAAGTCGCCGTAGCCCTGATCGTCGGTCACGATCACCAATACGTTGGGGCGTTTTGCATTCATAAGAAGGGGCTGGCTCACAGACGGCGCAAAGATGAACTCGAGCCATTCATCATAAACACTCGGCAACCGGGTGTGATTCACCGAACAACAAGACGATTGATTTTTGACAATTACGATCACCCGCGTTATCCATTCCGTATAAACAAACTAACGACGTGAATTGCGCGTCTCGTTTGTTCTCAGTCAGCCAACTACACAGCCCAATGTGAATCCGATCCCCCTTCAGGTCCGTCTCTATGCTCATCCGCGCTCAACCTATTTATCGCCACACCTACGTATTGATGCTCGTTGCATTACTGCTTGTAATCAGTGCCAAGGCCCACGCCCAAGCGTACGAACCGGGTGTAGCGGTCAAGGTGTTTTCGGTGGAGGGCAATCTGACGAACGTGCCCAAGCTCGCGGCGTACCAAACGCCCAATTACGAACAGTTGCACTCGACCTTGGATTTTCACGAATCCGCGCCGTGGGCCGAGGCCGTGCCCGGCAAGCGGGTGATGGTCATCCAGACCGAGCTGACGTGTCCGGAGCCCGGGAAGTACGCCGTTCGACTCACCGGTGACGGTGCCCTTCGGTTTCAAGTCTGGGGCGGCGTCCGCGGCGATACCACGATCAACGACCCCGGGGTGATCGAAACCACGCTGAACTGGAACGCGAAGAACTATGTCAAGCTGAACATCCAGCAGCTGACCGTGGGGGAAGCATCAAACCTTGCCTTGGAATGGCGTGCGCCCGGCGCGGAGAAATTCGATCCGATCCCCGCCGAATATTGGCGTAGCATCGCGGACCCGACGCGCGTGACCTCGCCGGGCGTCAAGCGTCTGTCGAACACCCGCAGCCCCGGCGACGGCAACCCCGTCGAGGGAGTCCACCCCGGCTACGACGTCACCACCATCCGCCCGGCCGACAGCACCCCCAGCGTCGGCGCAATGACCTTCATGGACGACGGCCGATTGATCGTCGGCACCTTCAGCCCTAAGCAGCGCTCCAACGTGGCCCTGCCCGACATCGACAGCAAAGAACCCGACAAGCTCTACGAGGTCCGCGGCGCTTTGGGCGATGATCCCGAGGCCTACGAACTCGTGGAGATCGCTGACGGCTTCCTCGAACCCAGCGGACTGTGCGCGATCGGCGATGATCTCTATGTCGCGCACCGCAAGGCCGTGACCCGCCTGACGGACCAAGACGGCGACGGCTACTTCGAGACCCACCACACCGTCGGTGAAGGTTGGGAGGGTTGGAACTACCACCAGTTTTCATTTGGCCTGATCCACCACAAGGGCAAGCTCTACGTCGCCCTCTCCACCGCGATGGGGCCGCCCGGCTGGGAGGGTATGGGTACCAACGCCGGGCCCAACGGCCCGATGCGCGGGTCGATGATCGAGATCGATCTCGCCACCGAATCGGTCCGCGTCATCGCCGGGGGATTGCGTACGCCCAACACCGTGGTGATGGGCCCTGAAGGCGCTTTGTTCTACGCGGACAACCAGGGCACGTGGTTCCCGACCAGCGTGCTGTCTCACGTGCAGCCCGGCCGGTTCTACGGCCACTTCAACCGGACCAACATCGTCCCCAAGCTCGCTGAGCGTTTCCCCGAAGGCGGCTACCCCAGCATCTACTCGGATCAGATCCGCAGCACGCCCGTGCTCTACCTCCCGCAGAACGAGTTCATCAACTCGCCCACCAAGGCGCTGATGATCGAAGACGGCCCGTTTGCCGGGCAGATGTTGATCGGTGAGATCACCTCCGGCGGCATCCGCCGTGGCTACCTCGAAAAGGTTAACGGGCAGTGGCAGGGCGCGGCGTTCCGCTTCACCCAAGGCCTGGAGTGCGGCGTGAACCGTTTGGACTGGGGACCGGACGGCAGCCTCTACATCGGCGGCATCGGCGCGAGCGGCGGCTGGGCGTGGAACGGGACCCGTTTCGGCCTGCAACGCATGACGCCCAACGGCAAGACCGTGTTCGAGATGCTCAGCGTCAGCGCGAAGCCAGATGGTTTCCACATCCGGTTTACCAAGCCCGTCGACAAGCAATGGCTCGCCGACGTGGTGAACTACGACCTCGAGCAATGGGATTACAACCCCGGGCCGCAGTACGGCGGCCCCAAAACAAACCAGGAGTTTCTCAAGGCCACCGAAGCCCTCCCGGATGAGGACGGGCTCGGCGTGCGGCTGGTTGTCCCCGGGCTGAAGGCCGGGCGGTGTGTGTACCTGCGGACACTGCCGACGTCGGTCGATGGCGAAAAGATCTGGTCCACCGAAGCGTTCTACACGCTGAACATGATCCCGACCGCCGAGCCGATCGAGCCGAGCACGATCAACGGCCAAGTAATCGTTCCCGATGAAAGCAACAACCCCGGCATCGGGATGGGCGTGCTGCCCCCGGCGGACGCGGTGCCGTTGATTGGGCGTTCGTCGCGGGGGCTGTTGTACTACTCCAATGTTGAGCCCAAGAAGATGGCCAACAAGGGGGCGGTGACTCAAGACGAGCTAATCAGCATGGATCCCGCAGAAGGCGTAGAGGTTTCCAAGAAGCTGGGCAACCTTATGTCCTCGGCCACGTTCGGCGATCAGCGTTTGCACCTGGAATGGATGGCTCCGCCCAAGGAAGACGGCGGCTACGGCAAGCAGACCGGTAACAGCGGGGTCTACATCCAGGGGCGTTATGAAGTCCAAGTCCTGTCGACCCCGGCCGACAAAGAACTCGAGCCTTGGGAAGCCGGTTCGCTCTACAAATTCAAAACCCCTGATGTAAACGCCTCGGCCGGGCCGGGCGAATGGCAGAGCTACGACATCTGGTTCCGCGCTGCTCGCTTCGACGAGGAAGGCAATAAAACCGAAAACGCCCGCATCACCGTGTATTGGAACGGCAAGCTAGTTCACAATGACGTGCAACTCCCCCAACCTACCGGCATGGCGGCCAAGCTCGGCGAGAAGGCGCGTGAAGGCCAGACGATCCTCACCGGCCCGCTACGCCTCCAGGGCCACTTCAGCGACGCCAACGGTCCCGTGCGTTTCCGCAACGTCTGGGTGGCTCCGCTGGAATCCAAGACCTACATGCCGGGCCCCGAGCAGGAGCTGTTCGATGGCCAATCGCTCGACGGCTGGGTGGTGCGAGGCGGCAAGTCCGAGTTTGCGATGGACAACGGCGAGATCGTCGGCACGGCCGTCCCCAACAGCGGCGGCAACACATTCCTGATGACCGAGAAGACCTACGGCGATTTCGAACTGTCCTACGAAATCCTCACCACCGACCTGAACTCGGGCGTCCAGATTCGCAGCCACGTCGATGGCGGCATCGATCAACGCTCAGGCAGGATCCGCGGTTATCAGGTCGAGGGGGACCCGACCGACCGTCGTTACAGCGGCGGCATCTTCGACGAGGGGCGACGCGGTTGGCTCAACCCCCTGATCGAAAAGCCTTATGCCCGCCGTGCCTGGCGAAAGGGCGAGTGGAACGAGATCCGCGTGGTCGCCCAAGGCCCGCGTATCCAGACCTGGGTCAACGGTGTGCCCGCGGCGAACCTCATGGACGCGTTTACGGCTAGAGGGCACATCGGCCTGCAGGTCCACGGCGTGGGAAGCCGCGACGACCGCCCCATCGTCCGCTTCCGCAACATCAAGCTGCGCGAATTCGAAGTCAGTGATGCAGAGTAAGGCGACTTTGATCGAGTGTTGATTTTGAATGGGTTTGATGCGCGTTTAGATCGGCGTTACGCGAACCTTCACGTCGATGGCCTGATCCCCCCCGCCGATGATCACCCCGCGCACCGGGCTGACGTCGGCGTAGTCCCGGCCCCAGGCGAGTGTGATGTGGTGCTCGCTGGGGATCTGGTCGTTGGTCGGGTCATAGTCCGTCCAGTTGCCCTGCCCGTCGCCCACAGCTAGCCATGCGTGTGACGCATCGGCCCCGATGAGCTTGGGGTCTTCTTCCTTGTGGAAGGTGCGCAGATAGCCCGACACATACCGCGCGGGCAATCCTAATCCGCGGAGCATGGCGATCTGCATATGCGAGAAGTCTTGGCAGACCCCGGACCGCTGCGCGAACACCTCGTCCACCGGCGTCGAGACCGTGGTGGTCGTCGGGTCGTACTTGAAGTCGGTAAAGATGCGGTGCGTCAGCTCGAGCGACGCGTCGAAGACCGGCCGACCCTCCGTGAAAGATTCCTGGGCGTAGGCGGTCAACTCCGGCAACGCACGGATCAGCGTGGAGTCGTAGATGAATTGGAGGGTTTCCAAGCCCGCGGCCGAGGTATCCCACCGCACCTGATCACGGACCTGTTCCCACGGCGGGCTCATCCCCGGGATCGGCGGGCCTGCGGGTGTGACTTCGACTTCACTCACCGCCACCACGCTCATGTGCGTGTGCGATTCCTGGATGGTGAACAACGTGGTGTGGTTGCCGAAGTAGTCGTCGCGGCCGTTCGAGTTGGCAGGTACGGGCTCGAAGTCGATGACCGTACCCAGACACTTCTGCTGCCCCGGCAAGTCGCGCGGGCGGAGAAAGACCTGGTTGTGCCCCACGCCGACGGGGGACGCGTAGCTGTACTCGGTTTCGTGCTTGATGCGATACCTCATGCGCCCTCCTGGTTGACCTTGTCCAGCCGATCGGGTTCGGCATACTCCGCGGGCTTACGGGCAATACTCCCCAACCGCGTCGAGACGGCGTTGTGGCTGAGGAACTGGCGGGCGATGGCATCGGAGAGTTGCGGCAGCTGGTCAGTCAACCCGGCGAGGTCGTCCGACAGAGCGTCGCGCTGCGACTGAGTATTGATCGTGGCCAACCGCGCGGGATCAGCTAAGCGCAGCCCGGTCAGCATATCCAGCACCCGACGCTGGTCTTCGGTGAGCCGGGTGTCGGGTGTCGAGGGCCGAGGCAGCCGGTCGAGATGCTCCGCGAGCTGGGCCAATTGATACGCCACCGAACGCGGATTGGTCTCGTCGAGCAGGAGCATGTCAAGCGTGGTCAGCGCCGAGGGCACCGCGAGGTAGCGTTGGCGGTAGCTCATCGCGCTGGCCATGACTTCGAGCAACGCGTCGAGCGTCAGGCCCTCGTTTTCAAGCGGTTTGACCGCCAGGAGCCGAAGAAGTTCGGCGTGGTTCAGCGCCCGCTCGAGGCGGCGTCCCATGTCGAGGAATCGCCAGCCCTGGTTGCGTAGCATCGACTCGGTGCCCAGGCCGGTAAACGCAGCGAGGGTGATGATCATCTGGTCCAGCAATTCCATGGCATCTCCCAACTCGGTAAGTGGGGGCTGCCAGGCTTCTTCCTCATCTTTGCCTTCGGACGGTGTAGCGATCGAGCCGGTGAGCTCTTGATAGTCACGGCCCAGTTGGCTCACGATTCGCCAGGTATCGAGCGAGATGCGGTCGCGGGCGGTCGAAGCGAGCCGCCGTGCGTTGGCGAGGGTTTGGTACAGCCCGCTGGAGACTTCGGGATTGAACATCACCGAGAGGATCTGCGACTCGACCGAAGCGTTATCCTCGGCATTGCTCTCGCTCACCGTGTCCAGTGCGTTCACCAAAGCGATGAGCTCGGGGCGGTCGTCCGGCTGAGCATCATCACTGAGGCGTTCCATCACCGCCCGCAGCAAACGGACCAACCCTTCGGTGCGTTCGACGTATCGCCCCAGCCAATACAGGTTGTCGGCCACCCGACTGGGCAAGTCGAAGCTGTCGTTGGCAAGCGCCGTGGCCGAGGCCGAGGCGTCACCGCTGAGCAGACTGAAGTTGGAGACCGGGCCGTCGGAGATCACCCAGGTGTCTTTGCTGCCGCCGCCGCGCTGCATCGAGGTGACGCGCGAATCAGCGGTGTTGGACACACGGGTCAACCCGCCCGGCATCACGACGTAGCCGGGCTCGTCGTCGCAAGCCGCCACGTAGGCCCGCAGGATCATGTGACGAGGCACCAGCTTTCCGTCGCGCCAGACCGGGGTGGTCGAAATGTTGACGTTTTCTTGCGCCGCAAACGCTTCGGGGCGTGAGCGGATCAGCTCCGCGATCTGCTTGCCCTGATCCTCGGTAAGTTGGTCGCCAAAGATCGCGTCGATGTGGACGCCGCCCAGACCTCGGGCCGGAGCGCCGGGGTAGGCGGGCTTGATCACCAACTCGTGGAGGTGCTTGAGGACGTATTCGAGTTCTTTGGGCTGGCCGCACCACCAAGTGGCGAGGCTGGGCAGTTTCTCTTCTTCGCCCAGCAGCGTCTTGCAAAGGCCGGGATAGAACGGCATCAGGCCCGGAGTTTCGAGCAGGCCTGTACCCAACGCGTTTGCGATCGCGACGTTGCCCGCCCAAGCCGCTTGCACCAAGCCAGGCACGCCGATGGCCGAGTCGCCACGCAGTTCCAGCGGGTCGCAGTAGCTGTCGTCGAGGCGTCGTAGAATCACATCGACCCGCCGCAGCCCGCCGAGGGTTTTCAGGAACACCTTGTTGTCGCGTACCGTCAGGTCGTCTCCCTGCGCAAGCGTAAAGCCCAGGTACCGTGCGAGGTAGGCGTGCTCAAAGAATGTTTCGTTGAACGGCCCGGGTGTCAGCAGCACGATCCGCGGGTTTTCGCCAACCCGAGGCGACATCGACCGCAGCGTTTCACGCCATTTGGCAAAGAAACGCGCATGGCGGGTCACCTGGCAATCACGGAACACGCCGGGCAACGTCCGAGAGACCACCAGACGGTTTTCCAAGGCATAGCCCGCACCGGACGTGGCTTGGGTTCGGTCGTTTAGCACCCACCATTTGCCTTCGGGCGAACGCGCCAAGTCCACTCCGTAGAACGACAGGTACCGCTGCTTGGGCACTTTGAGGTTGTGGCAAGGCCGTAAGAACCCGGGATGGCCCATGATCAACTCGGCGGGGAGTTGGCCGGATTTGAGGAGTTTTTGCGGACCGTACAAGTCAGCGCACACCGCATTGAGCAGCTTCGCCCGCTGGACCAATCCCGCTTCGATCGTCGCCCATTCCTCGGCCCCGACGATCATCGGCACCGGGTCGAGCTGCCACGGCCGATCCATCCCGCGCGGGTCGCCGTAGACGTTGTAGGTCACGCCGTTGTCTTGGATCATCCGCTGGCCGTGCGACCAACGTCGCCCCAGTTCATCGGCGCCCAGTCTATCGATCTGCCGCGCCAAATCCTGCCACGCCGCGCGGACGCCGCCCTCGGCGTGTTTCATTTCGTCGTGCACGCCGTTGGGCTCGCCGTACGACTGAGTCAGCGAGTGTTCGGTGTCCGGGTTGGCCACGGAGTGGGTCATGAGCCGCATATCTTAGCGGGGAATCGTGGTGGCCCGCGGTCCCAAGGGCTTGGGGCATCTCGTACATATTCAAAGGTTGCGACGCAGGTCCAGAGTGACGGGCATCTCTTCGCTGCGTGTGGTCGGCCGCATCTGGAAGGAACCCGGCGTGTGGCCGTGCTGGAAGAACCGATTCACCCGACGCGACTCGGCCTCGAGCGCATTGATCGGGAACGTCTCGTAACTCATCCCGCCGGGGTGGACGACGTGATACGTGCACCCGCCGATCGAGCGGTTGGACCACGTATCGATTAGATCGAAGGTCAGCGGCGTGTGGATCGGGATGGTGGGGTGCAAGCAGCTCGGCGGCTGCCAAGCACGGTAGCGCAGCCCCGCGACGAACTCGCCCTGCCGGCCGGTGGGGGTCAGCGGGAGCTCCTGACCGTTGACCGCGACCGCATACTTGCGGGCTCCGGAGACCGAACCGACCAAGCCGGTAACTTTGACCTGCATCCGCTCCAACGAGGAGTCGACATACCGGGCGGTGCCTTGGCCGGTCGCTTCTTCGCCGAGCGTGAGCCAAGGCTCGATCGCTTGTCGCAATTCGATCGTGACGCCTTCGCAGGTATAGGTGCCGTGTCGCGGGAAGCGGAACTCGAAGAAAGCGTCGTACCACGCGGGATCGATCGCGAAGCCGTGCTCGGCGAGGTCCTCGAGTACGTCCTTGAAATCCTCTTCCACGAAGTGCGGTAGCAGGAACCGGTCGTGCAGCATCGTGCCCCAACGCACCAGGTGATGCTTGCCCGATGACTCCCAGAACTTGGCGATGAGCGCCCGCAAGAGTAACGCCTGGGTCAAGCCCATCCGCGGGTGCGGCGGCATCTCGAAGCCGCGGAACTCAACCAGGCCCAGCCGCCCCGTGGCCGAGTCGGGTGAGTAGAGCTTGTCGATACAGAACTCGGCCCGGTGGGTGTTGCCCGTCAGGTCGGTGAGCAGGTTGCGGAACACCCGATCGACGAGCCACGGCGGGATACCCTGCCCGCCGGGGTCGGGGATCTGACCACACGCGATTTCCAGTTCATAGGTGGCGTCCGCCCGGCCCTCGTCAACACGCGGGGCCTGACTGGTGGGGCCGATGAACATCCCGCTGAACAGGTAGCTGAGCGAGGGGTGGTTGTGCCAGTGCCCGAGCAGGCTACGCAGCAGGTCAGGCCGACGCAGGAACGGCGAGTCCAACGGCGTCGCGGCGCCGACCACCACGTGGTTGCCTCCGCCGGTGCCGGTGTGTCGGCCGTCGAGCTGGAACTTCTCGGTGCCGAGTCGGCAACGCCGCGCGGCGTCGTAGAGCGTGGTCGTCGTATCAACCAATTCGTCCCACGACGCGGCGGGGTGGACATTGACCTCGATCACGCCGGGGTCGGGGGTGACCTTGAGGTTGTGGATGCGCGGGTCGGTCGGCGGGGTGTAGCCCTCGATGATCACCGGCATCTTCAACTCCCCCGCCGTGGCCTCGATCGCGTAGACCAGGTGCAGGTAGTCTTCGAGCTGCTCAACCGGCGGCATAAAGATGTAGATCCGGCCCTCACGCGGCTCGACGCAGATCGCCGACCGGATCACCCAACTCGCGGATTCACCGACCTGCGGGACACGGTCGCCCGGCGCGGGGATCGGCTCCTGCCGATTGATGTGGCGATCGGGCGGGAGCTCGACTTCTTCGCTGCGGGCGGCCCGATGGCGTCCGCCTTGGGTAAAGTGGTCGGGCTCGGGCAGGGGCTTGGTCGCCGCGTGCATCGGGTCGGCCTCAACGACGTAGGGATACTCGTCTTCCACCACCCACGGCAATCGGTCCAGCGGCAGGCGTAGCCCGACCGGCGAGTCGCCGGGGATCAGCCGGATGCGTCCGCCACGCGGCAGCGGACGCGCCGTGGGCTTTGGTTTCGGCTTGGGTTTGGGCTTCTTCTTGCCGCGCGGCTGCGTCTCCATCGTCTTGTCGGCCGGGCCCTGCATCATCCAAAGCCCGCTCTGCCACTGCGGGCCATCCGGGCTGAACACCCGCTTGAGCGGCAGCACGTAACCCACGGGCCGATTCAGCCCACGGCCGAACACACGCTTCAGACGCTCGCGGTCCTCGATGCTTTCGAGCCGATTGTCCTGCGGCGTCACGTTCACCGGGAGCTTGGCCTTGATGTCCTGGTAGTGTTTGGTGTCTTCGTAGACCGATTTCACATACCGGCTGGATACGCCGAGTTTCTTGGTGAGTTTCTGGAGAAACTTGCGGGCGTGGGGCGTGTCGTAGCCGTAGTCTTTCGACTCGTCGGCGATGAGGTCGTCTCGGCTCCACATCGGCTTGCCGTCTTTGCGCCAGTAGAGCCCCAACGCCCAGCGTGGCAACGGCTCGCCGGGGTACCACTTGCCCTGGCCGATGTGCAGCAGGCTGCCGGGGGCGATCTTGTTGCGTAACCGTTGCACCAGTTGGTCGGCGTATTGGCGTTTGCCCCCGCCGACCGCGGCGGTATTCCACGTCTCGCCTTCCTGGTCGTCGATCGAGACGAATGTCGGCTCCCCGCCCATGGTCAGCCGTACGTCCCCCGCATTGAGCCGATCGTCGATCTGCTGGCCCAAGGTGTTGATCTGGTCCCACTGGTCATCGGTGTACGGCTTGGTGACACGCGGGTCTTCGTGGACCCGGTTAATCGTCATCGCATAGTCGAACTCGACCTCGGCTTCACTGAGCGCACCGGAGATCGGCGCCGCACTCCCCGGGTCCGGCGAGGCTGCCAGGGGAAAGTGCCCCTCCCCACACATCATGCCGCTGGTCGCATCCAGCCCCACCCAGCCCGCGCCCGGCAGGTACACCTCCGCCCAGGCGTGCAGGTCGGTCACATCCTGCGGCACACCCGCAGCAGCCCCCTCTTCAATCGGCTTCTCGTCCGCCACGAGCTGCACGGAGTAGCCCGATACGAACCTCGCCGCCAGGCCACTTTTTCTAAGCAAGTGCACCAGCAGCCAAGCAAAGTCACGGCAAGAACCAATCCCCTTCTTCAGCGTCTGCTCGGGCGTCTGCACCCCCGGGTCGTAACGCAACGAGTAATCCAGACGCTGCTCGACCATCTGGTTCACATCGACCAGGAAGTCTACCGTGCGGCGCTTCTTACGGCTGATCGACTTGAACATCTCCTCGAACAACGGGCCGCACGCCCGCTTGCCGAGGGGTTCTAGATACGGCCGAAGCTCACGCCCTAGCGACCGCTCATACTCGAACGGAAACTCCTCGGCGTGGTCCTCAAGGAAAAAGTCAAACGGGTTGATCGGCGTCAGGTCCGCGACCAGATCGATCTCGATCCCGAAACGCGTCACCGGCTTGGGAAAGACCAGCCGCGCCAGGTAATTGCTCTGTGGGTCCTGCTGCCAGTTGATGAAAGGTTGCTCTTCGCCGGGGCCGACCTCGACCTTCATCGAATAGGCCCCGATGGGCGTTCGGCAGTGCGGCGCAGGGCGCAAGCGAACCACCTGCGGGCCCATCTCCACCGGGCGGTCGTATCGGTATCGGGTCTGGTGATGCAGGGCGATGCGTATCGCCATGGGGGCAATCCTGGGGCTTCATCGCAACGGCACGCAGCAGGCCTGATCCACGTCCGTTGCGACGCCAGTATACACCTCCCGAGCGCAATCCTCCTGCGGCCCACAGAATCTAAACACCATCGCCCTAAGGGTTTGGCGAGCCGATTCGACTCGGCTGTGGTCTTCACCAAGCGGTTGTGGTAGCATCCCCGTTCTATGCCGCGTGACGTTTCGTCTTGCGGGCCCCACGAGGGTGTAGCGCAATTGGCAGAGCGTTAGCCTTCCAAGCCGTATAACAGGCACGTCTTTTCCTCACCGCCAAAACACACAAGACCAGCCAAAACAACCACTTATACGCTACACTAAAATCAGCAGCCGGGATCAACATTGACCCTAAGTCGTCCCGGTTGACCCCAAAATGTAGTGCGAAATTTTTTTGAATTCTCTCTTGAAGTCAAGACTGTGAAGGGGGACTAGTTAGTCCCATTCTAAGAATGTTTGCAGTCATGCCGCATTCTGGTTTTAGCCGTTCAAAATATCTGACCTGATGCGTTGCGAAGATACACGCTATCGATATCTTTCTCTAACACATGATACAAAAACCATCGCGTTGCCCGCAAAAGGGATTAAATGTAACTGGATCAGAAATATAGAAACGGGTAAGTACGCTTACTAGTTCTGGGCGGACAACCGCTTATTCTTCGCAAGGAAACTTCGAAACATAACTATCAGTATGTATATGAGCATCCCAATAATAAAAGAAGTCAAGAAATTAACAAGTATTCTTGTCTCTTCATTCCATCCGTGTCTCTGAGCATAGTCGTTTAGGAAAAAAAATACTTTTGCTCCAAGTACATCATACTTAATGCCAGAAGCGCGTCGGCTCACTGGGAATAGAAAATATGTTAGCGCTGATACTCCGATACCGAACGCGAAGCAATACATAATATTTTTTTTGAAATTATTGAGCATCAGAATGCCACTGCTGTAACTGAATATTTAATTTCCTCACCACGCTTTTTTGTTCCAGGCTTCGCCCGGCCACCAACCGGCGGTTTATAACTAAATTCCCAATCTAACCTTCCAAGGACATCGCCTTTCATCGATCCTTGCAAGCAAACTAAACGACTTTCAAATTTCAAAGAAAACTTACTAATACGAATTGGAACACGCCATCCATTGATTGGGTAATCGTCAAATATAGCTAGATTGGGCGACTGAGTTGGTGGCCCAGGCTCGACCTTCTGAAAACCGGGAAGTATACCAGCTCCACCATCTCCATCTGGATACCAAGCGCCGCCGTTGTCTTGCGCTCGCTGTTCCCATTGATATTCCGGACAACAACCTGAATTATTTATGAGTTGATT
>JBCCWB010000022.1:0-26533 GCA_039194345.1 Planctomycetota bacterium | reverse complement strand
TCGTCGTCCGGGTCGTCATCATCCCCCGGCTCCCAGTCTTTGCCGTAGAGCTCGTCTTCGTCGAGGTCGTCGGTGTCTTGGTCGTCATCGCGGGGTGTGGCTTCGACTTCCACGCGGTCGCCGGCTTCTTGCCAGAGGTCGGTGTGGGTGCCGGACTGCTCTCGTCGGGCGTCGCGCTCGGCTTCAAGTTCCGCGATGCGTTTATGGAAGTTGCGCCACGCGGCGAGCATCGCGACGATGAGCAGAATGCCCACGATGCCGATGCCCACGATCAGGATCAAGCCGAATCGGAACGCCTGCATGCGCTCTTCGGGGGTGGGCTCGTTGGGGTCAGCGACGGCGGCGAGGAGGGGGAGGAGATGCACCACAACAGTGTAACCCGATGCTACGAAATGAGGATGTGTTTCGGTTACGCCCCGGGGCCGCGGTAGGTGCACACCGTCTTGCCGGTTTCCCAGACGCTGACTTCATCCAGATGGGTGCCATCGGGCAGGTCGGTCAGCCCGGGCGTGAGGTAGTCCCATACCACCTGCACGATATTTTCCACGGAGGGGTTTTGCTCGGCAAACTCGGGCACATCCACGTTCAGGTGTTTGTGGTCCAGCTTCTCGATGACGTGTTGATCGACCATGGCGTCGAGCGCTGCGGGTGAGATGGTTTGGCCTTGAGCGTCGATGGGGGCGCCGACCACGACCTCGACGCGGTAGTTGTGCCCATGCCCTGCGGGGTTGTTGCACTTGCCGAAGGTCTGGCGGTTTTGCTCGTCGTCAAACTCGGAGACATGCAAGCGGTGGGCGGCGGAGAACTCGTACTGCTGCTTGATGAGGATGGTATTCATGGCGTGTTTCTCGATAACGAGCGCAAGTGTCGGGGTGAGCTGCAGGGCGAAGTGGTGGACCGTGTGGTTCAGAGCGGGAGCGATAGCGGTGAATAGGTCGCGCATGAGCTGACCCATGCCCACATCCATCGCGGCTTGTTCATCGGCGATGGCTTGACGCAGCTGGGGCAGCACATGCTCACGCACCGCGGTGTCGATCTGCTTGATGTTGATGAAGTAGCCCGTTTGCGGGTCCGCCAGGCCGTGGCAGATGACCTGCACCTCGTAATACCTCCCCAGGCCACGCATCGCGGGCCACGACGCGAACGTGTTATCGCGCGGCGAATGGTCGTCGCCGGGGTCGGGCGAGAGGCAGAAACGGACAGTGCGGCAGAGTTCGAGCATTGGTGCGAGTATAGGACGGTAATTGAGCCCGGGTCGTGCAGATAACCAGTCCGTGCACGAAGCGTCCGCGAGTGCAGCCCCGCCCATACATATCTGGCACTCGCTTACGCTTCGTGCTCGGTTAGCCTATGCATTATGAAACGAAACCTGCTGATTGTGGCCGCGGCAGTGGCTGTGCTGCTCCTGATGTTCGGGGTGTACCGCTCGACCTTGCCGACCTCAGCGCTGATTTCGCCTGAAGAGGCCCAGACTCAGCTCCAAGACCTCGCGGCGAGGTTCAGCGCTGCGATCGAGAACGAGCGTGATGTCCGGCCGTTATTGGAGCCGGTCGAATCCATTTTGGCGCAGCAGCCGGGCCTCCGCGACGGGCAGAAATTGCTCGGCCAAATCCATGCTCAGCTTGGCGAGATTCAACCCGCTTACGATGCCTTTGCCGAAGCATTGATGATCGACCCCAATGAAGCCCACCTGCAAAATCTCGCGGGTACCGCGGCGATGATGCTCGACGACGTCACCGCCGCCGAGACGCATCACCGGTTGGCGGCGCAGCAGTCACCGGACGACCCGGTGTTGCTGTTGCCCTTGGCCGACGTACTACTGAAGATTCAGCGTTGGGACGAGTCGCGTAACATCTTGCTGCGGGTCTTGGAGTTGGACTCGACGCTGCATCAACCCCACGCAGCGTTGTCGGATGTATATGCTGGACGGGGTCAGCTGGGGGACGATGTCCGAGCCATCGATCAGATGGAAAAGGCGTTGTCCAAGCTACCGATGACCGCAGAATGGGCTGAGCATCGGGTGGTTTATGCACGGAAGTTGGCGCGGCTGTTTGCCGAACGGGATGAGCCGATGGAGGCGATCGCGGTGTTGGATTCCTTGTCTTCCAGCGCGCGGTATTCGCCCGATGTTTTGCGGGAGACCGCGGAGTATCTCGATGCGAATGGACAGACGGTGCTGGCGGGTTTGCAATACGAGATGGCGTTGAAGGACCTGCCGACCCGGGCCGATTATGCCGAGGAATCGGTCCGTTGGTATCTGCGCGGAGGGGATAAGTCGGCGGCGCAAACTATGCTCGAACGGCTTGAATTGATCGACCCTCGGCATGAAGCGATCGCGGAGTTGAAGTCCGTTGTAAACGAGTAATACCGACGGACCCCTACGAATCCGGAGCGATCTTGCGGATGATGTTGGTGGTGCTTCGGCCTTCGACGAGATCGATAAGTTCTACCAGGCCGCCGTGGGCTTCGACGATCTCGTAGCCGACGACGGTCTCGCGGGTGTAGTCCGCGCCTTTGGCGAGTACATCCGGCTTAATCGCTTCGATGAGGTTAATCGGCGTGTCTTCGTTGAAGACGACGATGTAGTCAATGCTCTGCAACTCGCTGAGCACCATAACGCGGTCGGCTTCGTGGTTGACCGGGCGGTCTTCACCCTTGAGGCGGTTAATTGAGTCGTCGGAGTTCAGGCCGACCACCAGCAAATCACCCAGCGCTGCGGCGGCCCGGAGGTAAGCGACGTGCCCGGCGTGGAGGATGTCGAAGCAGCCGTTGGTGAAGACGATGGATTTGCCTTGTTCGCGGTAGGCTTCGAGTTCGCGGTACAGCGCTTCGGGCGGGCGGACCTTGCCGAGCTTGTCGTGGTGGAGCGTGAGTAAGGCGAGCAAGACTTCGTCTAGCGGGATCGGCACAACGCCGGACTTTTCAACTTCGAGTCCCGCCGCGACATTGGCGAGCGCCACCGAATCCACCCAAGGTACGTCGTTGGCCCGCGCTGCGGCGAGCATCGCCAGGACCATATCGCCCGCGCCGGTAACGTCGTACACCGACCGCGCGACCGTGGGGACGGTGTGGGTTTTATCTTGATCGTCGAGCAGCAAAGCGCCGGACTTGTCCAGGGTCAGCACGACGTGGGTGAGCTCGAGCTCGGCCTTGAGTTTCTCGGCCATCGCGTGCGGGTCTTCGCTGCCGGTGGCGAGCTGCGCTTCGGTGCGGTTGGGGGTGATGCACGTGGCGCCTCGGTATTTGCCATAGTCGCTGATCGCAGCGGGATCGACGAAGACGGGGATGCCTTTCTGCTTCGCGATCGCGATGAGCCCCTGACACAACGGCTCGGTGAGCACGCCTTTGTTGTAGTCCTCCAGGCAGAGCACATCTGCGCCTTCGAGAAGTAGCTCGGCTTGCTCGAACAACGCGGTGGTCTGATCCGCGGTGATGGGTGATTTGTCCTCGGTGTCGAGGCGGAACATCTTCTGCGGGTGGCGGTGCTGGGCCAGTCCGACGATGTTGTGCTTGACTGTGGTGGGACGCTCGCTCGAGGCGACAAGGCCTGAGGTATCGATGCCTGCGTTTTGCAGGGCCAGCGAGAGCGTTTCGCCGGGCTCGTCATCGCCGATTAATCCGAGGCACGCCACGTCACACTGCAGCGCGGCGAGGTCGAGGCAGACGTTGGCCGCCCCGCCGGGCATGGATTCGGTGCGTTGCACCGCGAGGACGGGCACTGGGGCGTCGGGCGCGAGCCGGTCGGCGTTGCCGTAGGCGTAGCGGTCGAGCATGAAGTCGCCCGCGACGACGACACGCTTGGTGGCCCAGCGGTCCAGGTGGTTGATGAGGTCGGCGTGAGACATAGGCGTATGTTACGGCTTCCGATCCGAGCACGAAGCGTGAGCGAGTGGCGTCGGCGATATGCAGCTCGATGCACTCGCTTACGCCTCGTTCTCCGTGGATGTTTGCTCGGGGGTTCCGGCCGCTTCAGCAATGACGTGATCCAACGCGTGGCCGCCATCGAGGAACTGCATCTGCACGACGGGGCGGAAGACTGGGAGCGTGGACTTCACGCCGCCCGCTTTCTTTCGCCACTTCACCCAATCTTTTTCCGTGATCACCACAGCATCGGCTCCGCGTTCTTCGGCGGTGTGGAAGATCCCGGAGATGTCGGTACGGTTGTAGTTGCGGTGGTCTTCGAAAACGATGTGCCCGACACACTTGCCCGCGACTTCGCGCAGGGACTTCTCGAAGTCGGTGGGATTGCCCACGCCGGAACAGCCCAGCACCGTTTTGTCAGCCAGGTATTCCACGGGTAGGTCTTGCTCGCCCTGCCGTAGCTTGGCCCAGTGATGGCGGGTGTGTGCCAGCAGGGGTCGGCCGGTCAGGCGTTCGATGCGCTGGTCGAGTGTCGCCAATTCATCGGCCTTGATGCGGTCGGCACGGGTCACGATCACCTGGTCTGCCCGCTTGAGGTTGCAGAGCGGTTCACGCAGCAGGCCACGGGGCAACACCCGCCCAAAGCCGAACGGCACGCTCGCATCGACCAACACGAGGTTCAGATCGCGGTGGGCTTTGCGGTGTTGGAACCCGTCGTCGAGCACGAACACCGTGACCTCGGGCCGATCCACCAAGACATCGTGAGCACCCTCAACACGCGAAGGGTTGGCCATCACCGGCACATCAGCGCCTAACGAGCCGCGGAGCAGCGCGGCCTCGTCGCTGCCCTTCTTACTCTCGATGCCCGATGGTTCGTAGCCGCGCATGAGCACCGCGGGCTGGTGGCCCATGGCTTGAAGTCGACGGACCAGCTCGATCACCATCGGGGTCTTGCCCGTGCCGCCGGCGGTGATGTTGCCGACGCTGATCGTGGGTCGGCCGAGCGGATGCGACGGAATGATGCCGAGGTTGTAGAGCGTGTTACGGATGCCGGTGGCCAGGCGATACGGCGGCGTGCCGAGGTTGGTGAGCAGACGCAGCCCGATGGCGGCGGGGTCGCGGTGCTGGCCGGACATGATGCCGTGGAGCCGATCGGGCTTGGGTAGTCCTAGGAGGCTGGGTTTGGACATGGGATCAGTCGGCTGCGTTGGGATTCGGGTGGCGTGGGATGCCCAAGGCGGTCAGAAGTGGCGTGAGACGCTGCATGGGCAGGCCCATGACCGTGCCCGGGTCCCCCTCGACGGTGATGGGCCAGCCTGCCGCTTGACGTTCCTGCAGGTTGTACCCCCCCGCCTTGCCGACCCATTGGTCGGTGTCGATATAGCGTAGCAACTCGTCCTCGGAGACCTGACCCAAGTTCACGTTGGCGGTATCGACGAAGGACTCGGTGGTGCCGTCCGGTAGGCGGAGGCAGACGCCGGTGGCGATGGTGTGAAGTTGGCCCACAAGGCTGCGGAGCATGTCCAGGGCCTGTTCGCGGGACTCGGGGGTGCCGATGAGCTTGCCGTCCGGGGCGATACCGACGGTGTCGGAAGTGAGGATGGTGCTGTTGGGGAACTGCGCGATCAGGGCATCGGGTAGCTGGGACGTCTTGTGCTGGGCTAAGTAGAGCGCGGCATCGGGGCCGTCGGGCACCTTTTCGAAGGCTTGGTTGGGGTCAGCGGGGTCCTGGAAATCTGGGGTGATTTGCTCCAGCCTAAACCCAGATTCACGCAATAATTGTCCTCGCCGAGGGGATCGACTGGCCAAAAGTAAGCGTGGTTCACTGGTGGGTGCTGGGCTGGACAAGGCGGGCATTGTAGGGCCGGGGCTTTTAAACCCAAAAAACCTCAAGGTTTCCCTGACTTAACCCCGATAAATCCGAGGGTGGGTGACTCCCTTTCACGGACGGAAGGCTATCAAACGTGCGCACGATCGCGATTATCAACCAAAAAGGCGGGTGTGGGAAAACCACCACGTCGATCAATCTCGCCGCTGTTCTCGCGTTGAAAGGCCACCGCACTTTACTCGTGGACATGGACCCTCAGTCGCATTGCGCCCTGGGCCTGGCCGTCCCCGAAACCCAGATCGAACGCAGCACCGCCGACCTGCTCCGCCACGGGCTGGACGGCTCGATGTCGGTGGGTGATATCACCTGGCAGATCAGCCGTGGGCTGGACCTCGCTCCTTCGTCCATGGACTTGGCCGCGATGGAGCAGCAGCTCGCCGCAGCCCCCGACAAAGACCGCCGACTGGTGCAGGTCCTCTCGACCGTCCAAGATAAATACGACTTCTGCATCATCGATTGCCCGCCGAGCATCGGCCTGCTGACGTTTAACGCCCTGCGGGCCGCCGACGAGGTGCTCATCCCCGTCGAGACCGGCTACTTCGCGATGCAGGGCTCGGTCCGGCAAGAACAAACCATCGACATGCTCGTTCGCCGTGTCGGCCACAAGGTCCGCTTCCGCGTGCTGCCGACGATGTACGACGTTCGCACTAAGTTGGCCCGGGAGATCCTGAGCGAGCTGAAGAAGCATTTTGCCGAACGTGTTCTCCCTCTGGTGATCAATTTCAACAGCAAGCTCAAGGAAGCCGCGAGCTTCGGCCAACCCATCACTGAATACGACGCCGCCTCGCGTGGCATGCAGGACTTCGAAGCCCTCGCCGAGTGGTTGCTCACTAACCCCCCCGCCGCCCCGGTCTCCTTCGCCCCGCAAGAAGACGCGACGATCGAAAATGGTGAGCTGGCGCACGCCGAGATGCCCACGCCCGCCACGACCCGCACCCTCAGCAGCCGAGCTCCGGTCCCCGCGCCGGCCAGCCGCAGCAGCAACCCCGCGCTCAGCCGTGCCGCCGAGTTGGTCGAACGGGCCCGCGCTCTCTCGGCCCGCACCGCCAGCCTTGCCGAGCGCTTCAAGGAAGACCCCGACCAGGATGCTTTCGCTCAGCCGATCGCACCGCCTGCACAAACCCCTGTGCCGCAGGTGGATCCGCTAGCCCCGGTTGAGATCCAACCCGGTGCACAAGCCCCGGCTCCCACGGTCCGCCCCGACTTGCTGCCCCGTTCGACGCCCGCTCCGGTTCCTGCTCCCGCAGCAGCCGCATCGGTGGCTCCTGCCGCCGCCCCCGCCCCGAGCTCGAACGGTGCCGCGACGCTCTCCCCGCAAGCTCCTGCCCCGGCCCCGGCTGTGGAATCGCTCGAAGAAAAACTCGCCAAGCTGTACGGCGTCCGCAACACCACCCGCGGCATCCTCTTCGTACAACCCGCAGACAGCGAACAGCCCAATGAAGGCAACCTCGCGATTGCGGGCGACTTCAACAACTGGAACCCCTCCCAGACCCCGATGACCAAGGACGAAAACCTCGGCGTCTGGCGGGCCTGCGTCAACGTTCCCCCCGGACGCTACCGCTACCGCTTGGTCAAGAACGGCCAATGGGTCCAGGACCCGTTCAACCGCACCGTGGAATCCAACCCCTTCGGCGAGTTGAACAACATCATCGAGATCAAAGCCTGAATCTCATGGACGAGAAAACCAACAACACCCTCGATGCCTTGGCCGAACTGTTCCTCACCGAGGAGCAGCCGGGCGGCGACGCGTTGTCCGGCCCCGCTCCGATCAAGATGCCTCCCAAGGCGGCCCAAGCCACTCGGCCATCGTCCATGAACGAGCCCCCCGAACCCACCCTCGGCGAGCTCGACGAACTGACGCAAGAGCTGCTTGGCGACGCCGCGGCCCTGCTATCCGGCCATCACGACACCGAGCACACCGCCAGCGACTATCAACAACCGCCAGCCGACGTCCCGGCCCCGGAAGAAGACGGGCCGATGCTGCGTTTGGCCGGCGGCGATGACGACTCGGCATCGAGCGAATGGTCCGGCGGGATGAAGCAACCTCTCATCGGCGTGGCCGAGGCGGTCGTGCTGGGGAACCTCCCCGGGATGGCGGGGCCTTGGCTGACGCAGTACGGCCAACTCTTGGCCCAACAAGACGGCGCGGTCGCCATCCTGCATGTCGACACCGACAGCATCGATCTCGAAGTGATCGAACCCACCCAGCACGACGCCAACGACCCCGCTGCCGCTGCCTTCAGTGGCCCGAGTCTCCGCGTGCCGCCGGGTGGCTTTGCGGGGCGTGATCTAATCGCGGTGTTGGAACAGTTGTGTGGCTCCCGGGTCTCGCCGGTGCGTACGATCTTGCTGCACATGGATCCGACGCCCGAGGCGTTGCCCCGTCTGCTCGACCTGGACTACTGGACCCTGCTCAGTGGCGCGGACGATGCCGCGATCGTGGCGGGCTATCGGCTGCTCAAGCGGCTGATCGAATCCGATGACCAAGCCGCCCGGGCACACGTCGGCCTGATGGTGGTGGGCTCGGACAAAGACGCCGGGCAGAAGGCAGCGAAGAAGCTGCGTTCGGCCGTGGCGAACTTCCTGCACACCCCGGTTGAGCTCATCGGCTACCAGCAGAAGATGATCCCGGCCCGTTGCCGTACGCTCGGCACCTTCGTCGAACTCCAAACACTTTGGCCACGTTTGATCGATTGGCTTTCGAAGCTCGAAGCACCGACGGTCGATCCGGCCGAAGAAACCCAAGGTGAGCCGCCGCTGGTCGTTTCCGCGATCGATGCCTTCGATTCGGTCGAGGATGAAGTGGCCGCCGCCGAACCCACCCACGCCACGCTTCCGCCGCTCGACGAGCCGGTCGAGGTGCAAGCGACGCCGGAGCCCGAGGCGACTTCGGGTGCTCCAAGCTGGGAACTCACGCCCGAACCCACCGAAGCTCCGGAAATCGATCTGTTCGATCTGATCGACTCCGACGCCCGCGCCACCGCCTCAATCCCCGGCGGCTTGGCCCTCGAAGCCCGCTGCCCCAGCCAGCCCCACACCCAGCTCGCGTTGGATTCGATCGGCCGGCTGCACCTGCTGCACCGCCACGACTCCGCGGAGGGCGACCCGCCCACGCCCAAGGAAGCGATCGTGGAACTCGTGGCGGTCCGCGACTGGGCCCGCCAGCACCGCCAACTGCTGCAACTCACCGAGCGCGGCCGACGCTTCGACCCGGATGCCGACCCCGTGCTTCACCTCTTCACCGACCGGGCGGACCTCTCGGTGAATCTCGTTGCCCGCCTGGGCGACTTGCTGAAGCTGCACCTATTGCGTGATGTTACCGTTGGCGATCAGCAGACCTACTTCTGCACGCCGTTGTCGGCCTAAGCTGTGGCGCTATTCCAAAATTAATAACGAATCGTTACCCTGCGCTGATGCGAACCTTCGCGATTGGCGATATC
This sequence comes from Planctomycetota bacterium, assembly GCA_039194345.1. Classification (GTDB taxonomy): domain Bacteria; phylum Planctomycetota; class Phycisphaerae; order Phycisphaerales; family Phycisphaeraceae; genus Algisphaera. Next base: position 17,344 of record JBCCWB010000022.1, on the reverse strand, counting down.
CACGGCTGCTCGTCCGCACTGCGAGCTCTGGTGAAACTGGTGGGGATCGGTGAGGAAGACCTGCTGATCACGCTGGGGGATTACGTGGACAAAGGCCCCGACTCGCCGGGCGTGTTGGACTGGCTGTGTGCACGCCAGCGCCACAACCCCGAGTCGCTCGTGGCGCTACGGGGCAACCACGACCAGATGATGCTTGATGCACGCGACAACCACGCGGCATTCAAAGATTGGTGGTATTGCAACGGCGACAAGACGCTGGACGCCTACCCTCCTTCTCGTGACGGCGATCCGCTCAGCTCCGTGCCGAAGCGGCACTGGCAGTTTCTCGACAAAACCCTGCTGTATCACGAGACCGACACCCACCTCTATGTGCACGGCAACGTGAACCACGAGCTGCCCCTCAACGAGCAGTCGATCGATTCGTTGTTGTGGGACAAGTTCTACGACCCCGAGCCTCACATGTCGGGCAAGACCATGATCGCTGGCCACACCTCGCAGAAGACGGGCGAGGTCCTGGACCTGGGGCATGCGATCTGTATCGACACCTGGGCTTGTGGCCAGGGCTGGCTGACGTGTCTAGAACCCGAGACCGGCCGCATCTGGCAGGCGAATCAGCAAGGCCAGACGCGCATCACCGAGCGGGTTTGATCGAAAGCCGGGCTTACGCGTCGTTGGACGCAGCAAGGCCGATGTCATCGCTGTCTTCATCGCTCGTTTGGACGTGCCCGACGCCGATGGCTTGCCGTAGGTCACCCAGGCTGATGAGGCCGACTTCGACTTTGGCCAGGCCGTCGTCGATCAGGGAGGTGTGGCCGCGCAGGTTCAGTTGGTCACGGATCTCGCGTTCGCTGGCGTCGGCGAGGATGAGCTCGACGTCTTGCTCGGTGAGTTGAAGGACTTCATAGACGCCGATGCGCCCTTCGCCGGTGAGCGCCTGGCGTCCCGCGTGGGCGGGGGTATCGAAGCAGGTTTTGGGCACGGGCTTGCCGACGGCTTTGAGCCAATGCAGGTCGGCTTCGTCGGGTTCGACCTCGACGCGGGCCACGGGGTCGAGCCGACGGATCAGGCGTTGAGCCACGACCATCCGCAGGCTGGCAGCGATCTGATGATTGCTGACGCCGCGGTTACGCAGCGCGGTGATCGCGCCCGCGGCGTCGCGGCAGTGCAGGCTACTCATCACCACCCGGCCGGTGATGGCGGCTTCGGCCGCGGCGTTGGCCGAGGCGTCGTCGCGCATCTCGCCGACCATCACGATGTTGGGGTCCAGCCGCAGCATCGATCGGATGGCGACGGGGAACGTCAAGCCTTGCCGTTCGTTGACTTGGATCTGGGTGAGGCCTTCGAGGCGATATTCGACGGGGTCTTCGATGGTGACCACGCTGCGGGCGCTGCCGCGGAAGCGTTGCAGGAGTGCGTAGAGCGTGGTGGTTTTGCCGCTGCCCGTGGGGCCGACGGTGACAAATAGGCCGTCGGGGTTCTCGGCCCAGCGTTCGATGGTTTGGAATTGTGGGCCGTTGAGTCCGATGCCATCGAGTTGTTGGTTGGCGCGCTGTGGGTCGAGCAGGCGGATGGCGATCTTGTCGCCGGCGACCGAGGGGATGGTGGTCACGCGGAGATCGACGTGGTGGCCGTTCATCTCCTGACGCCAACGCCCCTCTTGCGGGTTGAAGCTACGCATCGGGTCGATCTCGGCAGCACCTTTCACTTGGTTGATCAGACGCTGAGTGCTGTCGCCAAGGAACTCGGCGGTGTCGTACAGCACGCCGTTGACGCGGAAGCGGATGACGCAGCCATCGTTCGTGGGATCGATGTGGATGTCCGAGGCGCCTTGCTGGGTTGCATCGAGCACGAGAGTCGAGGCGAGATTAGCGGCGGTGCCTTCGTCGCTGCGCAGCGCTTCGTGGGTGGCCCGAACCATGTCGGGATGGAGTTGGCGAAGCGGTTCTTCGCGGACTTCTTCGTTCAGATCCAAGGGGGCGTCCTCGGCCGAGGCGCGATACAAACGGAAAGAACGTACGGGCGCGGGCGAGGTCTTTTCGGCCATGGTCTTGAATCTCTCGATTAGAGTTGAAGTGAAGCACTGACGGGCCGTAAAAGACAGGAAGCCCAATCGGATTACCATCCCATCGGCTGAATCATTCCATCGATACGGCGGCACGGCGATTACTGCCCGAAAATTTGCGCAGCACAGACCGAACTCGGACGTGAGATGGTGGCGTAGCAACAAGCCGGCTGTTACCACTTAAAAACTGCCAAATCGGCATGTTTCGGCGAAAAATGTCAGGCAAAATGATGAAAAATAGGGGTTTACGTCGCTTGAGGTGGCAAGCGGATTGCTTTTTGTTCAGCGAGAGAATCAATCCATGGCTGTGAAGTTTGAAGACTATTACCAAGTACTCGGCGTGGCCCGCGATGCGTCGGCCGACGAGATCAAGCGCGCTTATCGGAAGCTCGCCCAGAAGCTTCACCCCGACCGCAACGATGCGCCCGATGCCGATGAGCAATTCAGCAAGGTGAGCGAGGCGTACGAAGTTCTCAAAGACCCGGAGAAACGCAATCGGTACGACCAGTTTGGCGCGAACTACAAAGCGGGCCAGGACTTCCGCCCCCCGCCGGGCTTCGAAGGCTTCGGCGGAGATTCGCGGGGCTTCCACTTCGAGGGCCAGGACTTCTCCGACTTCTTCCGCCAAATGTTCGGCGGCCAAGGCGGAGCGCAAGGCAACCCGTTCGGGGGCGATCCCTTCAGCGGCGGTGCCCAGGCCCCGCGTGAGCAAGAAGCGGAGATCACCGTCCCGCTCTACGAGGCCTACCACGGCGGCACACGCCAGCTCACGCTCAGCGGCGGCGCGATGGGCGCGGGCAAGAAGGTCGACGTCAAAATCCCGCCCCGGCTCAAGCCCGGCAGCAAGATACGGCTGCGCGGCGAAAACCTGATCCTCAAAATCAACGTCGCGCCCGACCCTCGCTTCGGCGTCGATGGCGTGAACCTCACGGCCGACCTGAAGATCAGCCCCGCGCTGGCGGCGCTGGGCGGCAAGGCCGACGTCGAAACCCTCGACGGCACGGTCAGCATGACCATCCCCCCCGGCATCACCTCGGGCAGCAAGCTGCGCGTCCGCGGCAAGGGCCTGGGGCCCGAAGCCAAGCGCGGCGACCTGCTGGTGCGTGTCCTCGTGAACGTGCCCAAAGCACTGACCGACGAACAGCGCAAGCTCTACGAACAACTACGCGATCTCGAATCAACCTAACCCAACCCACCGCGACTGCCGGGGGTGCCCTGGCCAAGCCAGACCGCCCTCCGTGTAGACGCCGGAAACCAACACCAAAGGCGGAACCTTATGGACCCGAACAAGTTCACTCAGAAAACCCAGGAGGCGTTGCAGAACGCCCAGAGCACCGCGATCGAACGTGGCCACCAGGCCGTGGACATCGAGCATGTGATCCTTGCGCTCGTTGAGCAGCCCGAGGGATTGATCCCGCGGCTGCTGGACAAGCTCAAACGCCCCGCCGACGTCGTGGCGGGTGAGCTGCGTCGCGATCTGGACGCCCGGCCATCGGTCAGCGGTGGCAGCGCGGCCCAGGGCCAGATCGGCATCACCCAAGGGTTGCAACAACTCCTCGTGGCGGCGGAAAAACAAGCCAACCAACTCAAGGATGAGTACGTCAGCGTGGAACACCTTGTGCTCGCACTACTCGCAGACGGCAAGTCGCCCGCGGCAAAGATTTTCAACGATCTCGGTATCTCCCTGGACACATTCCGCGGTGCCCTTACGGAAGTGCGTGGCCATCAGCGTGTGCAATCGTCGAACCCCGAAGCAACGTACGAATCTCTCGCCAAGTACGGCCGCGACCTCGTTGAGGCCGCTCGTTCGGGCAAGATGGACCCGGTGATTGGCCGCGACGAAGAGATCCGCCGAACGATCCGCATCTTGTCGCGCAAGACCAAGAACAACCCCGTGCTCATTGGTGAGCCGGGCGTGGGCAAGACCGCGATTGCCGAGGGCCTGGCCCAACGCATCGTGCGCGGCGACGTGCCCGAAGGATTGAAGGAGAAGACCGTCTTTTCGCTGGACATGGGCGCGCTCATCGCCGGGGCTAAGTTCCGCGGCGAGTTTGAAGAACGGCTCAAAGCGGTGCTCAATGAAGTGAAGCAGGCCGACGGGCAGATCATCCTGTTCATCGATGAGCTGCACACGATCGTCGGCGCAGGCAAGGCCGACGGCGCGATGGACGCGGGCAACCTGCTCAAGCCCATGCTGGCCCGCGGCGAATTGCACTGCATCGGCGCGACCACGCTCAACGAATATCGCCAACACATCGAGAAGGACGCCGCACTTGAGCGGCGTTTCCAACCCGTGCTCGTGGATCAGCCCACGGTCGAAGACACGATCAGCATCCTCCGCGGCCTGCGCGAACGCTTCGAGGTCTTCCACGGCGTGAAGATCACCGACGGCGCTCTCGTGAACGCTGCCACAATGTCGCACCGCTACATCACCGACCGCTTCTTGCCGGACAAGGCGATCGACTTGGTCGACGAGGCGTGCGCGATGATCCGTACGGAGATGGACTCCATGCCCGCCGAGCTCGACGACCTCACGCGTCGGGTGATGCAACTTGAGATCGAAGAAGCAGCCCTCAAGAAAGAAACCGACGAAGCCTCGAAACAGCGTTTGGAAAGCCTACAGAAAGAGCTCGCCGACCTGCGCACGGAAGCAGACGCGATGCGTGCGCAGTGGGAGAACGAGCGTGGCAACGTCGATAAGGTGCGCCACCTGCGCGAAGAAATCGAGCAGACCAAGCTTGCGATCGAGCAGGCGGAGCAGAGTTATGAGTTGGAGAAGGCTGCCGAGCTAAAGTACGGCAAGTTGCCCGAGCTTGAGAAGCAGTTGACCCACGAAGAGTCACACACGGCGGAAACGGATTCGGATGCGTCAAATGCGACCTCGGGAACTGCCCCGCTCTTCCGTGATGCCGTGACCGACGATGAGATCGCCCAAATCGTTGCCCGCTGGACCGGCATCCCCGTCGCCCGGCTGGTGGAGGGCGAGCGTGAAAAACTCCTCCGCCTCGCAGACGTTCTCCACGAACGCGTCATCGGCCAGGACGAAGCGGTCCAGCTCGTTGCCGACGCGGTGCTCCGCGCCCGGGCGGGGATCAAGGACCCCAAGCGGCCCATCGGCAGCTTCCTCTTCCTGGGCCCGACGGGCGTGGGTAAGACCGAGCTATGCAAAGCCCTGGCCGAGGCGCTCTTCGACAGCGAGGACAACCTGGGTCGGCTGGACATGTCCGAATACATGGAAAAGCACAGCGTCGCCCGGCTGATCGGCGCCCCTCCCGGCTACGTCGGCTACGACGAGGGCGGCCAGCTCACCGAAGCGGTCCGCCGTAAGCCCTACAGCGTGGTGCTGTTCGATGAGGTCGAAAAGGCCCACCCGGACGTGTTCAACGCGCTGCTCCAGGTGCTAGATGACGGGCAGCTGACCGACAGCCAGGGCCGAACGGTGAACTTCAAGAACACCGTGATCATCATGACCAGCAACCTGGGCAGCCAGTTCATGCTCGACGACGCCATCCTCTCCGGCGACGGCGGGCACGGCATGTCCGAGCAGACCAAGAATCAGGTCATGGCCGCGGTGCGCAGCCACTTCCGCCCTGAGTTCCTCAACCGGGTCGATGACCTGGTGATGTTCACGCCGTTGGGCCTGGGCGAGATCCAGAAGATCGTCACGTTGCTGACGGCCGATGTGCAGAAACGGCTGGACGACCGCCGGATCACCCTGGAGCTGACCGACGCCGCCACCGCCCACCTCGCCGAGGCCGGCCACGACCCGGTCTACGGGGCCCGGCCGCTCAAACGCTACCTCCAGCACCAGCTCGAGACCCGCCTGGCCAAGGCCTTAGTCGCAGGCGAGGTGCCCGAGGGCAGCACGGTGACATTCGATTACGTCGATTCAAGCGACAATGAATCGGCTACGCCCTCGAACGATGGGCTTCGCCTTGTAATCACCCCGTGAGCCTGAGGTTTGAGACCATGGCCTCAATTAACCCCGCAGGTACCGAGTAGCGGCTTGCAAGACTCTTTGCATCTCCGTAATGGCTGGCTCTAGCCCGTCGTCGTAACGGTCTGGTTGGAACGTATTGTTCCAGAGAAAATTCTGAATGTAACATCGATGAAAAACTATGCATTCGCCTTTTCGCACCCTTGTTTTGCCTAACGATTCATCAGCTTCATGAGAGCAAGGTTAGAGATTCGTCAAAATACTGGAAAACCCGTGATTTGACCTAGACATACCCAAGCGTCTGGCTATATTCAGAATGTTGTCGGAAATGCGGAGACGTATCCGCCGACATGACGGACGGAACTTTGGTGGGGCGGCGAAAGCCGAATGCCGAGTTTCGAGAGATCCGAAAGCAACCTGCATTCTGCGGGTTGGACCGACGGCAGCGGTCGATAAATGCTGCACCCAAACTCCGGGGACATCTGTACTTTGTCGAGATTCTGTCTCGTCAGAGTTAGATGTGTGTTTTGAGCGGTGCAGTGTTTTACTCAAAACACACACAATTAAAGGATAGTTAACGCTGATTACAGGGCGATATGCGTATTATTTAACATGACCTATTCATAGTGTATGAATAGAGATTAAAAAATGTGTTCTAGTTGAATTTGGAGGCTATGGAAATCATGAAGAAAGAATTACTAGGGATTTGTGTTGCAGCGGCTGCTTGTACCTTCAATCAAGCGCACGCCGATGTTATTGCTAGCGACGACTTTAGTTATGCGGATGGCTCACTGACTGCCAATCCTGCTTGGAGTGACCACAGCGGCACAGCGTTGCAAATGCAAGTTGTGAGCGGTGCTGCAGTTGTTGACATGAGTGGTGCTCAATCAGAAGATGCTAGCATTGGTTTTATTGACCAAACTACGGGTTTGCTTACCGCCTCTTTTGACGTTGTTGTCAATGCAACCGCGATTGGGGGCGGCGACTATGAATACTTTGCTCACTTTTTTACCGACGGTTCGTTTAACTTCCGCTCTCGAGTAGATGTTATTGATCCGGTCGCTGGCGGAGACTACACGTTTGGTATTTCCAGTACTGGTAGCACTAACGAAGCAGCGTTGACCTCGGACTTTACATTTGGTGAGACAGTTGCTGTTGTTCTTGGGTTTGATCTAGATACCGGTATTGGTTCTTTGACGGTTGGTGGAGAAACCATTTTTGGAACCTCTTCGTCTACTGGTGAAACCTTGAATCGTTTCGCGCTTCGTCAGTCGGGCTCGTCGAGTGATGAGACCATTACTATCGATAATCTTGTTATCGATGGCATCATTCCTGAACCTGCAAGTCTGATGCTGGTAGGTCTTGGTGGTCTTGGTCTGGTTGGACGTCGTCGTAAAGCCTGAATGGGAAAACCAGATAAATGCTCTGCATTATTTGGAGCATGCTTATAAAGATATCGACACGGCCGGCTGAAAGGCTGGCCGTGTTTTTGAGAAGAATGTTAAACGGTTTATTGCTAAACAAGGTTCCAAATATGTACGTGGGCTCGACAGGATGTCGGGTCCATGGCCTGCTCTGGTCTCCATCAGACAACGCACAGGAAGATGACTCATGACACCCGCCCGCTCCGCCCCGTTGGCCTCTCGTTCGGCCTTTACGCTTATCGAACTCTTGGTGGTGATCTCCATCATCGCACTGCTCATCGGCATCCTTCTGCCCGCGCTCGGGAAAGCGCGTGAGTCTGCTCGTGCTGGGGTCTGCTTGGCGAACCTGCGTAGTGCTGGACAGGGCATCCACTCCTATGGGGCCGACTACAAGTCGTGGGTTCCGGGCCCCAATACCAGCGGCGCACAACTGACCGAAGACGGCAACTATTCATCGCTCAAAGGAATTACCTCCGAGCCCGTACAGAACTTTGACTGGGTTTCGCCCACCATCGCCGAGACCTTGGGCATGCCTAAGGACGCTGGCGAGCGCATGGCGAAGCTCTATAACGATGAGTTCAAGTGTCCCTCGAACAACGAAGACTACGCCGGCTCTGCTTTTGGCAGCTTGACCATCCCGGCAGACGAGCAACCCTTATCCGTGTCGAGCTACGGAGCGATCTCCCAATTTATGGTGAGCTGGGTGCCGTTCTCTTCTTCGCTGCCTGCCAACAAGATCTACGGGCGTAACTTTGTGTCTGCCGCCGTCGAACCGCCGACCAATTATCAACCCAATCTAGACTTCATTAAAAACGCATCGCTGAAGATGACTGCGGGTGACGGTGTCCGTTACGTCGATGCGAGCACGGGCGAAGTTACTTTTAATAGCGCCGCCAAGCAGATCGACGGGGGCAATTTTGCGAGTTGGGGTCCTTCGATGGCGGGGGTTATCTTCAACGGCAACCCCTACAAGCGGGGCAACGACCAACAGATCCTGAACTCCGAACGTTTTGCGTATCGCCACGGAGCGAACGATGCGATGAACGCTTTGTTCTATGACGGCCACGGAGAGACCATGAATATTGAAGAGAGTCGCCGTGTTGAACATGGCTTCCCCACGGGATCAATCGTGCGGAATACCGCCAACCTTCTCGATGACTCGGTGGCTGTGGGTGATGTGATCCAGTGATCGAGATGCGATTGGGCCAAGATTGGCCCGCGCTGTTTGATAAACCGCCAAACTTGAGTTTCACGCTCCAATCCCCAGTGATGCTGGGGATTTTTTTTACGATCAAACGAAGTGGAGTTTTGCTTGTCTGGTCGTTTTGTCTACAAGAAACGCCAATCCTGCCAGAGAACGGTGTAGCCCCAGAGCAGGGCGTTGGTGATGCCGTGGGACCAAGCGACGGGGCCGAGGCCCAGGCGGCCCCTGCCGTGGAGGAACTCGGTGTCGGGGGCGTCTTCCTTTAGGCCGTTGACCGACTTCCAGGTTTCGCCCTTGGCTTTGCGGGGTTTGTTGGTCTGCCAGACCAGCCAGCACCACACCACACCGCAGGCAAAGCAGCCCGGCCAATCGCGCATGGCGTGGCTGGCAGTGAATACGATGGTGGAAGCGATCACGGCAAAGAGTGTCATCGCGCCCACCGGGGTCTCGCTCAACTGTTTCGTGAATGCGGGGGGTAGCTCGTTGGCTTTCTTGCCGGCCTTGGTCCTGCTCAGCCAGTCGCCGATCACCGGGAGATCGGAAGCGAATTGGAGCAAACCCGTCAGGGTCGTGCTGGGGCGTTGCAGGCCGCGGAGCATGGCCGAGCGGATGAACATCTCTTCGAACAACGGCACGATAAGCGACATGCCCAGCAGCCGGAGGCCCAGCGCGAGGTAGCCCAACGCCGGGGTATCGGTGATCTGCTGATCGATGGGATGGGGAATGGTTTTGCCCTCGGCGTCGAGCTCAGGTCCGAAGCGGTTGGGCTCGCGGCCGAGCTCGTCGTAGGGGAAGACGCCGAAGGCCGCTTCCCAATCCCCGGCCATGGCCTGTCCCCACCGCCACCCCAGCTCGCCGCCCATGGCGTAGCCGAGGATCACCCAAGCGACCAAGAGGAAGACGCCGGTGGGGATCGCGAGCCAGTGGAACTTGAGGTTGAGTTCCGGCGTGAGCTTGCGGTAATACCAGAGGAGCCAGACCGTGGCGACGCATTGAGCGATGTAAAGGAAGGGTTTGGCGGGGGTGAGCGTTTCGGGCAGGAACTGCGCGACCGTCATGAAGACGATCCAGCAGAAAAACGGCACGATGCGCGGGTGCCAGGGGTTCGAGCGGATCCATCCGTCCAGGCCGGTGCTGGCTTGGGGTGGAGTAGGGGATGGGGCGTTCTCGGGCATTCGCGTGGCTCGTGGACAGGAAGTAGGGAGCTAGGGAGCTCGGAGTAGGATAATCATGTTCGCGGACGGGAGATTAAGATCGGGAAATCATCGGCAGGCCGTGACCTGTCATGGGTATTCGTGTTTGCTCAAGGGCTTACTCTCAACTCTCTATCTCCCTACTCCCGATCTACCTGATGCATCACCCCGCCCGAAAGCCTATCGACGAACTACTCAAGTCGTGTGAGGCCCAGCGTTTTCGGGCTTCGGGCCCCGGGGGCCAACACCGCAACAAAGTTGAGACGGCGGTCCGCCTGCTGCACCGCCCCACCGGAGTCACCGGCCAGGCGAGCGAACGCCGCAGCCAGGCCCAGAACCACACCGCGGCGGTGTTCAGGCTGCGGGTCAATTTGGCGTTGTCGGTTCGCACCCCTTTGGCGGAGGGGCAGCTCACGTCTCCGAGTGACTTGTGGCGATCCCGGACCAGGGGCGGGCGTTTGGCGATTAATCCGGCGCATGACGATTTTCCCGCCCTTTTGGCTGAAGCGCTGGATGTTTTGGATAGTCAGGGGCAAGAGGTTCCCCTCGCTGCGGAATTACTCGAAGTCAGTGTATCGCAGCTATTGAAGTTGTTGCGGCATGAGCCCCGGGCGTTGAATCAACTGAATGCGAAGCGGTCGGAAGTCGGCCTCCCTGGGCTTCGATAGCCGATGGGAAGGGATCAGCAAACGCGGCGTGACGCTTGTTTCCCGGGTTTCTCGGACACGAATCGCGCCTTTGGTGCGGTCCGATAAGAAATACAGAGTTAAGACCTCCTGCATCTCGGTCGAGTAATTGGGATGAGGCGCTGTCCATTGGGCGTTGCGTGCGCCTTGCGGATTGTCGTTATGGAGTAAGCCCCGTGTTACGAGTGGATGTCAGGCAGGCGAAGCCGGGGATGAAGCTGGCGTTGCCAGTGAAGAACCCCCAGGCGATGGCGCGCACGCTGCTCAAGGCGGGGTACGAGTTGACAGAAGAAGCGATCGTTCGGGTCGATGAGATGGGAGTTCGGACACTGTGGGTGGACTACCCCAGCCTGGCGGCGGTTGAAAAGTATCTGAGCATGGATGCGTTGAAGGTCCAGGAAGATGTGGCGACCAAGATCGCGGACACCTTCGATCAAACGCAGGGCCAATCCGCGGCGAAGCTGGACTACGAAACATATTCGACTTCGGTGCAGTCCATGGTCGATCATGTGGCGACCAATCCCAAGACAGCGGTGTTTATAGGGGAGATGTCGGATTCCGCAGACGACATGATGCGCCACGCTTCGACGGTGACTTATCTGTCCGTATTGATGGGGCTCAAACTCGAGGCCTATCTGGTCCGCCAACGCAAGCATGTTAACCCCGCCCGGGCGAAAGAGATTACGAACCTGGGCGTCGGGGCGATGCTTCATGATTTTGGCATGACGCTGTTGCCCGAAGAAGTGCGTGAGCGGTTCTATCTTGAGAATGATGAGAGCGATCCGGAATACCAGGAGCACACCGCTCTGGGGTTCCGTGCGGTCCGTGGCCAGGTTGATCCCTCCGCGGCTACGGTGGTGCTGCACCACCATCAGCGTTTCGATGGCTCGGGTTTCGCGGGGGCCGACTTCCCGGTGCAGTCGGGTGAAAGCATCCATATCTATGCTCGTATTGCTGCGGTGGCCGATCAGTTCGACCGGATGCGCAAGCCGATGAATCTGCCCGAACAGCCGACGGTGGCTGTGCTTAACGCCATGATGAGTGAGGCGATGCGTAAGCGATTCGATCCGCATGTGCTAAAGGCGCTGATCGAGGTCGTGCCGCCTTACGCGCCCGGCACTCAACTGCGTCTGAGTGATGGACGCATGGCGGCGTGTGTCGATCACAACGTAAGTGAGCCGTGCCGGCCGGTGGTGCAGACCATTCCCGAATTGGCCGAGAATGCCTCACAGGACGGCGCAGACGCCGAAGGCGAAACGGTCGATCTGTCTGAGAGCCCAGCGTCCTTGTTTGTGACGGAGTGCGATGGGCTGCCGGTGGCGGAATTCAATTTCTCGCTCCAATCGGTCAGCGAAGCGGCGTAGAGACCGGGTTGGAAAATTGGACTAGGTATCGACTTTGAGGCTGATATAATTAAGTTCTTCGGTCAGATTTTCTATCTACTCTGTTTCCCTGAGGTTCTCCAAGCATGCGGCGACCAAGTGATTTGACCCGGTGTTTTCAGTCGATGGTTTTGTTTGTGCTGGCCGGCGGCTTCCTCTTGGCCGGTCTGTCCCCCGCTTTGGCGGAACGCCCCGAGAAAGATCTGGGGCCAGCACTGACCGAGCGGGAGCAAGCGTTCCATGTGTTGAACCGCTTGGCATTCGGCCCCCGCGCCGGTGATGTGAACCGCGTCATGGAAATGGGCTGGGAGGAATGGGTTCGGGAACAGTTGGACCCCAAGAGCATCGACGACGATGCCCTCAACGAGCAGCTCAAGAAGAAGTACCCGTCGGTCACGATGTCGCTTGGCGAGGCACTTAGAGAGTACAAACTTCCGTATAAGAAAGGTGCCGACCCGGAATACATCAAGAGACGCAACCAGTTGCGCTCGAAAGCCCGGGATGAGCTCCGCGACGCTACGTTGTATCGCGCGGTCAACTCGCCCCGGCAGTTTGAAGAAGTCATCGTTGAGTTTTGGCGCAACCACTTCAATATCGACAACAACAAAGATGATGTCGCCTGGACGGCCTCCGACTTTGAGAACAGCGTCATCCGCAAGCACGCCTTCGGTAAGTTCGAGCGCATGCTGCTCGCCTCCTCGCAGCACCCGGCGATGCTCGTCTATCTCGACAACGCGGTGAGCCAGAAGCCGTTGACTGAGCGTGAGCTCAAGCTGATGGAGCGGTATGAGAATCGCGACTTCGTGCCGCGAAGCGTTGCCGCCCTGGGCCGAGCGCGTGGACTGAATGAAAACTATGCCCGGGAGATCATGGAGCTGCATAGCCTCGGCGTCGATCGGCACTACAAGCAGCGAGACGTCACCGAGCTCGCCCGTGTCCTCACCGGTTGGTCGGTCGGCTACAACGAGGATGGTGAATACGGCTTCGACTTCAAAGACAACTACCACGATGACGACAACAAAAAAATCTTCGGCAGCACTCTCCGCGGCGGCGGGATGAAGCAAGGCGTTGGTGTGATCCGCGAGTTGGCTGACCACAAGTACACCGCGGAATTCATTTCGTACAAGCTCTGCCGCTACCTCGTGCGCGATGAGCCTAGCGAAGCCTTGGTTGATCGGGTCGCCAAGGTCTTTAAGCGCACCAACGGCGACCTGCCCAAGGTTTACGAAGCAATTATCTTCTCCGACGACTTCATGTACCGGCAAAATCACCGGGTGAAGTTCAAGACGCCGTTTGAGTACACCGTCTCCGCCCTCCGTGCCACTGGGGCCCAGATCAACTCGGCGGGTCCGACCCACAACATGCTTAAGAAGATGGGGCAGCCGACCTACCGCTGCATCGATCCCACGGGTTACTACGATCAGGCCGAGGCTTGGCTCGATCCGGGCGTGCTGCTATACCGCTGGCAGTTCGCGATGTCGCTGGCCAACAACGACCTCAAGGGGGTTCGCGTACCCGATCACCTTCAAGCGAACCTTAGTGCTGATTCGCTCGACACGCGATTGATCCAACGGCTGGTCCCTGCCAGGATCGACCCGCAGACCCGCAACGAAGCTCAAGAGGCGTTGGCCAAAGGTGGAGCTTCTTCAGCTTGGGGCGTAATGCTTGGTTCACCTGAGTTCCAACAGCAGTAACTCTTTTACCTCGCGCCTCAGCAGACGGCTATTTTTCTTAAACGCATACGCTTCACATCGATCTCAGGAGTTCCCACGATGTCCCCCACCCGCCGAGACTTCTTAAAGCAATCTGGCCTGGTCCTCGGGGCCAGCGGCCTGTCGGGCCTTACCCCCAGCCTGACCTACGGCGCTCCAAACGTAGACGGCAGCCAACCGCCCACGCTCGTTGTGGTGTACCTCCGTGGGGGCCAGGACCCGATCAACTCGATCATTCCCTACGCCGACCCGCTCTACGCCAAGCTCCGACCGACCATCAAGGTCAACCCGCCCGGCGGCGGTGGCGGCGTACTCAAGATCAACAAGTACTTCGGCTTCCATCCCGCGATGAAAGAGATCGCCGAGCTGTACGACCAAGGCATGATGTGCCCGATCCTCAACTGTGGATCCACTCACCCCACCCGCTCGCACTTCGATGCGCAAGATTTCATGGAACGGGCTGCGCCGGGGATCAAGTCCGTCACCGAGGGCTGGCTCAACCGTTACCTGTATGCAACGCAGACCAGCGAAGACGCTGACCTGCGAGCGCTCTCGCTGCAGTCGACATTGCCACGTTCGATGCGCGGGCAATACGGCACTTTGGCTGTACCGGGCTATGGTGCGAATCAGGTGATGAGCACCTTTGAGGATCTTTATGATTGCGACTCCAACAAAGAGGCGCGCAAGAAGAATGCTGCCGAGGGCGACAAGCCCGCTGAAGCCGAAACCGAGTTGCTGCCTGAAGAAGCGATGCGCCTACGAATCGCTGAGACCGGTGACGAAAGCATCCGCAAGCTCCGCCAGATCAACAAGCTCGTGGGCAATGGTGGACAGGGCAATTACCCCAAGACCACGCTCGGCCGACAATTCCGTGACGTGGCCAAGCTCATCAAGGCGGGCGAAGGCCTCGAGGTCGCCGCCATCGACTACAACGGCTGGGACCACCACGCCTATCAGGGTGGCAACCAGGGCACGATGTCCAACATGCTCGGCAACCTGTCCAAGTCGATCGGCGCTTTCGTCAAAGACATGGGCCCGCGCATGGACCGCACGCTGGTGCTGACCATGAGCGAGTTCGGCCGAACCGTCCGCGAAAACGGCAACAACGGCACCGACCACGGCCGGGCCGGCTGCATGATGGCGATCGGCGGCATGGTCAAAGGCGGACAGGTCTACGGCAAGTGGACCGGCATGGAACGCCGTAACCTCGTCGACGGCCGCGACCTTAAGGTCCACACCGACTTCCGTCGCGTCTTTGCCGAGACGTTGGCGAGCCTCTACGGTTTCGAAGCCGACAAGGAAGACTTCTTCCCCGAGTACAAGAGCCGCGAGAAGCCCGTGGGCTTCCTCAAGCGGATTGCGGACGCTTAACGTCCGTGCTTTGTTGTTTTTTTGTAACCCGCATCTTTTGCCTTGCGTTTCCTCGAGACTTTGCCGGAAAATCAAGTTACGCCTTGGCGTGATGGCCACGTCTGATTGGCGGCTCCTATTCTGTTCCGGAAAGTTTCGCCATGTCAGAAAAACCCGTGCCCGATGCTTCAGGCAAACCCTCCGCCAAGTTTTCGCCAATCTTGATTGCTGTTCTTGTGCTGTTGACGGCAGTGGTGTTGGGTTTTGCCTACTACCAGAACTCCACCGCTAAGTCTGCCGGCCGCGCCGACAATACCCTGAACCTCGAACTGCTCGGGTTGGGTGCCCCGGTCGTGAACCGCTTGGACGAAGCATATACCGACTCGGATGAAGACCTCGTTGCTGATCCGCCCGCTGACGCCACTCAACTTCGCACCCCCGAAGTCCTGCGGTTCAGCTATCTCAGCGCCAAGGCCGCCGATATCGATCCGACGAATTGGCGGCCGCTCATGGACGCGTTGGCTCAGGGCACCGGTAAGCAGATTGAATACGTGCAACACGCTGATGTCGAAGCCCAACTCATCGCCCTACGGTCGGGAGCTTTAGATATCACCGCCTTTAACACCGGCAACGTGCCGCGCGCCGTCAACGCTGCGGGTTTCGTGCCGGTGGCCGCCCCGGCACAGGACGGCGAATTGGCGTCGTACGAAACCTTGATCGTCGCTGGAACCGATACCGGCATCAGCAAGGTCGAGGATCTGCGCGGCAAGCTGGTCGCCTTTACCCGGGTGGGATCGAATTCCGGTTTTAAAGCCCCGATGGTCAATCTTTTCCGTGACTTCGACATGCAGCCCGAACGTGACTTTGACCCCGCCTTTACCGGCAGCCACACCAATACTATCGAAGAGGTTGCTAAAGGGGCCTACGTCGCCGGATCGGTTGCTAGCGACCTTTTCCAGAGTGCTATCGCTGAGGGCAAAGTCGATCCAAAAAAATTCAAAACCATCTATACTTCGCCTGCCTTCCCCCGCGCCGCGTTGGGCCACGCTCACGATCTCGCACCCGGCCTTGCTGCCGCCATCACCGAGACGTTGCTGGGCTTCGAACTCTCCTCCACTACGGTAGCCGATGAGTTCATCGGTCAGGAGGTCAACGGCTTTGCTGAGTTGGCTTACAAGGATGACTTCGCTTTGGTTCGCTTGATCGACGACGCTGTGGGCTTCAAACACGCGATCGAGCCCGGCACAGAGCCAGATTCGGAGCGGTCTTCGGCCGAGTGAGATGGCGCTTATCGACTGATTAAGTAAGGGCAGTGTGCAGCGGGCTCATTTCGACTTCTTGCGAAGATCCAAGAATTCATCCACTTTGAGTTCATAGTAGCACTCATGGCCGGGCCAACCATCTTCTTTATTTGACGTTCGAGGCACGCCCGACTCAGAGGTGAAAAGTTGGTTAAGGTCGTCGGTGAACCACGCCGAGCTGATATGCTGCGCCCGGGTGTTCAAACAGATAATCGGAATGGGGCGGGTCCGGGTATCGACGAGATAAAACTTGCCCTCAGTCTCTGGCCCATACGCCATAAATGCATGGCCATCACCCGACAAACGCACGCGCGTGGCCGAGTGCGCGAGCCGGAGTTCTCGCAAGGTCTCGCCTGTGTTGGTGTCGATCCGTTTGAAGCTGATACGGTCGTTTGGCCGTCTCGAGCGGAGCTTGGGGAGTAGGTTGAAGAGAACCAGCTGCTGAGCTTGCCGGTCGTATGCGACGTGGTGGGGCCAACGCAGATCACCTTCACCGTTGTTGATATCGGTATCGAATTTTTTGACCAACGTCCCGTCAGGAAAATCATAGATGTACGCCATGCCGCGACGTTGAACGCACACAACTTGTTGGTTGTCTGTTGACCAAGCGAATCCTTGCAGGGGGAAGCGCGATTGGATCGACACCGTCTCCCGGTGATTGAGAAGTGAAATTGCGATCCAGCCGTGCTCTTTATCTTTGCTGATTGTGGCACAAACCCAGCTGCCGTTTGGGGAGAGCGACATACGGCCTTTGACGCTGAAATCGTCGCTGTTGGGGATAGAAAATCTACGGAAGATATCGGGCTTGCCGCTGTGAACCATGGCAATCTTGGTCTTGTCTCCATTTTCCACCAGGACGAGCCATTCGATCTCGTTGATGACCGTGAAGCCGATCGGGGTGCCCACGTCGTTTTCATCATCCAACGTCCATAGGATGTCGCCGGTCTTGGCGTTGACCATGGAATGTTCCCCCGAGTGATGGCGGACAAACAGCAAGGTCGCACTCGGATTGCCCAAGAGGATGGTGCGGTTTTCTTGTTTGCGGTGAACGTGAACGTTGTAAGTATTGAATACCGTCCCGCGAGTGGGTTCG
>JBCCWB010000021.1:0-26652 GCA_039194345.1 Planctomycetota bacterium | reverse complement strand
TTGGACCGCCGCCTGGATCGCTTACTGTTCCTGGCTGAAGTTGGCATTCCATATAACGCAATAAACCAACGTCACCGCCGAGATGGTGCCGAGGGTAATCGTCATCCACCGCCATCCGCCGAGGATGCTACCCATGCGGCCTTCGTGCGGCGTACGGGCCGCGGTGAGGTAACCCGAACCGCCCTGCCAGACCCCCGTCTGACTGATTAAAATCAAGCCCATCATGACGAAGAACGGAATACTGAACGCGCCCTCGTTGCCGAGCTTGGACGGGTTCATCATCGAAGCGTCTTCGGCCCGCTCAAGGATCGTGACCATATCGGGGTAGTCTTCGTTGACCAGGAGACGGGTAGACCGGTAGCTGCGTGCAGCCTGAGTCAACACCGATGGATCGTTGGCAAGAGACTTAAGCGCCTCAGCATCCTGATCATTCTCCGTATCTTCGTCAGCCAACAAGCCGTTTGCGGCCTCCAGAGCGACCGCCTTAGCCTCGACCACACCCGCTTCCAAAGCATCGGCCAATTCCGCGTCTGCTTCGTAGTCAGCCGCGACCAGCTCAAGCCCGATCAGCTCCACCTCGCGTTTCTGTGAGGCGAGCACCCGAGCCTTTTCAACCCCCTGCCCCAGCGCATCAAATACCTCGGGGTGTTCGCGTAGCAACGCAAAGACGCCCGGCATTTCTGCTTCTAAGGCCGCATGGTGCTCCCGAACGGGGTTGACCCGGTCCTCGTACCACTGCGGGTATTCGACTTCCTCACCGTCCACCGTTTCGAGAACCCGGATGTCTTCGGACGCTTTAAGCGTGGTCATCAGCGTGGACCAACCCACGGTGTATAACAACAGCCCGACCATCGCCAGCAAGGCGATCGTGCCGATGGTGCCTTGAAAGAAGTCGGTCACCATGATGGTGATTTGCCCACCGGCGATCGCCAGGGTCACACCCATGCTGACCATGATCAGCATGACCAAGAAGTGGGTGCTGCATTCCCAGGGCCCAAACGTGAAGAAGGTGACTTGCGGCAAATCGAGGAAATACACCAGGAAGTGCGCGGTCACCAACGGAAAGACCGCACAGTTGAGCATGCCCGAGATGAACGCGATGAATCCCGCGAAGATGCGAAACTTTCGGCTATATCGCTTTTCGAGGAACTGAGCCATCGTCAACGATCGCGTCTGGCGGTAGCGATAGGTCACCCAGCCGGAGAGCGCAAGAATCGTTCCGATGGGCATCATCAGCATGTTCCACCAGATACCGCTAATACCGTTTCGGTAAAAGCCCTCGAACTGGCCGACGATACCGATGGCCGAGCAGAAAGCCATGGAAGTGGCGATCGTCAACAAGTAACGCCCAGCACAGCGTTCGGAAGACAGGAAGCCCGCTACCGATTTCGTGATGCGGTTGGTGAAGATCACGATGCCGAGCAGCAGAAGGCCGAAAGCGGCAAGAATGATCCAGTCAACGGTTTGCATGTAGGAGCCTGTTCAAGGTGAGATAGGGCAGAGTGGCCTGAAGAAAATGATCAACACAGCCGACACAAGAAACGCTGGGCCGTAGCTATCCGTGATTTCGAAACACGGATACCCAACGACCATCGAACTTAAATAGTTTACTTAATGGAAAAATAATTGCCAGCCCCAAACCACAGGGGCGGACGGATGCATCTCGCAGAACCGCACTGCGGGACAGCGATCTCTCTGGTCAGTCAAGAGAACTACTCGGGCAGGACGATTTCGTCGCCGATTTTCAGTTTCTTGGGGTCGATATCGGGGTTGGCCGCCTCGATGTCTTTCATACGCATCGGGTCGCCGTAGACCGACTTGGCGATCTTCCAGTAGGTATCCTTGTCTTGGATGGTGTAGGTGCGAGGCACTACGGGCTCGGGTTCGGGCAGCGGTTCAATGGCATCGACCTCGTCCGACAGCATCGCCTCTTCATCACCCGCATCCATGGGCTCGATAAACGCCACATCTTCTTCAGTTTCTTCAGCGGCGTATGGCGATGCGGATTCCTCGGGCGGCGGGCCGGGGACCTCAGCCATCTCGCCGGTGTCTTGCTCGTAGAGACGATTGATCTGGTTGCATCCAGTCGACAGGGTCAGCAGACCCGCCAGGCAGAGAGAAGAAAAGACCGGGGTGTTCATGGGCGTGGACCTTGGGGTGCGAGAGTGTCTGCCGGGGAAGCCCCCGACACCTCCAGATATCACATAATTCTAAAGGATTCAGATGGCCCACGCGACACGAGCTCACCTCGAGGGCCCGAGGCCTTTTCAGATGAGTTTCTGTCCTGGCAGCAGCGGCGGAACGGGCACCCCGAGCGTCTCCACCACCGCCCGGAACAACTCGCTTTCCCGTGCCGTCACCTGACGATCCGAAGCGATCGCCGCGGCACAGGCTTCGATCGCCAGACGCTGTGCTTTGGGCTCTAGTTTCGAGAGCTCGTCCACCGCATCGGTCAGCCGAGACATCGACACGCTTTCGGAGGGCAGCAGCTCCAGCCCCAGCTTCGGGACATGATCCGCCGCGGCTTCGAAAGCCTTTGACGCTTCCCGCGCGTTGCCCGCCCCCACCCGTGACAACACCGAAAGCACCACGGACAACGCATCTCGGCCAGAAGCCAATTTCTTTTTCCCGCTGCCGCCGCGCGAGGGGGCCGCGAGATGCCGCCACACCACCTGCCGCAGCGCCCATTCGAATAGCTCCAATCGGCGGTCCGCCGCCACCAACGCATCCAGATGAACGAACCATTGCTCAAGCGGCTGGGGCTGAACCCGCGACAATGCGGGCATCGCCAAATCCACCAACGGCAAACGCATCTCGGTTTTGAGGTCACCGGCCGCGTCCGCCAATCGCTGCGTCAGCGCCGTAACGGGCCCCAGCGATTGGGCATCGAGATACGTAAGTTGCTTGGCCCGGGTTTCTCCATCCTTGCGATCGAGAAGCAAGGCGTAGATCACCGCCTGGGCACCGGTCGGCGTCTGCGTTGCAGATCGCAGGACACTGGGCATCGCATCGATGAGATGCTGTGCGTGCTGGATGTGCGAGGGCGTAAGGGCACCGATCTGATCAAACGCAGAGGCCGTACCCTCGGTTGGCGAAAAGCCCATAGCGGCACTGGGCTGACTTAACGGCTCATCGGCAACCGATGGCCCGGCAAAGCCCGCCGCCCCAGGCGCATAGCTATCGCCGTGCTGAGCGACCTGCCGTTCCTCGGGATAGCCACCTTCCCAGCTTGGATCAATACGCCGAATCCGGTCGGGCAGAGGCGGGTGCGTCGCCAATGCTCCGCCGAGATAGCTCGTCACCGCGCTGCCGAAGAACATGTGGCTGTGTTCGATGGCGTGGGCACTCTGCATCTTGCTCCCCGCCGAATAACCACCGATGCGTTTGAGCGCTCCCGCGATACCGTCGGGGTTGCGAGTGAACTGCACCGCCGAGGCGTCGGCAAGAAATTCCCGCTGCCGCGAGATCGCCGCCTGGATCAGTCGGCCGAAGAATACCCCGACATACCCAATGATGTAGAGCGCAAGCCCGAGCAGGAAGATCGCGATAACCGCCCCGCCGCCGTCTTTGTTATTGCTGCTGCGTCGCCGGGTGCCACCGGAATAGAAGATCGACCGCATGACCACGCCGCCGATTACGCTGAGGACGAGGATCCCGAAGATCACCCCGACTAAGCGGAGGTTGATCCGCATATCTCCATTAAGAATATGGCTGAACTCGTGAGCAATGACCCCTTGCAGTTCATCACGAGAGAGCTGTTGCACACAGCCGCGCGTTACACCGATCACCGCATCATCCAGTGACCACCCCGCAGCGAAAGCGTTGATCGCGTTCTCTTGATCCATCATGTAGACCGTCGGCACCGGAGCCCCCGAAGCGATCGCCATCTCGTGAACCACGTTGAGCAGCCGACGCTCGTCGGGGTCGGTCGTGTCAGTGTCGATCACCCGGCCCCCCATCGACTCGGCGACCACCCGGCCGCCCGCCGAAAGCTGACTGGTTTTGAAGAGCGAACCGCCGCCGACTACGACGAGCACGCCTACCGCGGTTGCACCTAGCAGCCCGAGATAGGGCAGATCAGGAATGCCCGTGGCGTAAGCCCCGTTGGCTCCCGCCGAGGCGGATTGCCCTTGGATCTGGATCGCCGCGATGATGACGACGCCATAGATCAACGCGATGATTGACACCACCGCGAGAAACATCAGCAAGACCAGTCGGCCGGTCTTTTTGCGGGCGACATCCTGGTGATCGAAAAAGTCCATAGGCTCTAAAGCGACCTCGGATTAAAACTGAACCTTGACCGCTTCTCGCTTCTCGGGGCTGTCGTCCAGATCGAGATACGCCGAGTCACTGAAGCCGAAGATATTGGCGATGAGTACGGGCGGGAACTGCTGCTTGTATTCGTTGTACCGAGTGGCCGCGTCGTTATAGCCCTGCCGTGCAAAGGCGACCTTGTTTTCCGTGGCGGTCAGCTCTTCGGTGAGCTGCATCATGTTCTGGTTGGCCTTGAGGTCGGGGTAGGCCTCGGCCACCGCCATCAAACGCCCCAGCGCACCGGTGAGTGCACCTTCGGCAGACGCGAGCTCACCCATCGCCGCCATATTGCTGGGGTCGCCGCCCACGTGAACACGGGCCTGAGTTGCCGAGGCACGAGCCGCCATCACGGATTCAAGGGTTTCTTTTTCATGGGCCATGTAGCCCTTGGCGGTCTCGACGAGGTTAGGAATGAGGTCGTAACGCCGTTCGAGCTGTACATCGATCTGAGCAAAGGCGTTCTTGCCGCGTTCCCGAAACGAGACCAGCTTGTTGTACATACCGATCACAATGAAGCCGACAACCACCACGATCGCGACAAAAATCAAGATTGCGATCAGATTGCCACTTACAGCAACAGTATGGGGCACAAAAGTCAGAAGGTCGTTGAACATGGCGTGCATCGAATTCCTCACGGGTTAACAGGGTTCAGTTGGACTTACCGACACAAGTATGGCAGATACCGAGTGTTCGTTTTTGAGAATCGATGGTGACGAGGTCGCAATAGCGGGGAAGGATGCGAGGTTTTAACCAAGAAAGCTTGTCATGCGAGGATTTCTGCGATCTGTTGCTTCAAATCGATCGCCGCTTGGGACACCGCTTCGGGCCAATCCGTGTCGGCCGGGTTGTACGCGTAGATGACCGATCGGCTCGCCGTGATGATCGCTCCCGTCCCATCGGGCTTGAAACAGGCCCGCACGTCGTCTGCCGATCCGCCCTGCGCCCCGAAACCGGGAACCAGAAAGATCTGCTGCGGCATCCGCTGACGCAACGAGACCGCGTCTTCAGATTTCGTTGCTCCTACGACTGCCCCGAGCAATGAATACCCGCTGTTGCCGAGCTCGCCGCAGCCCAGATCAGCCACCTGATCCGCCACCGCCTCGGCAACACTACGCCCGTCTTCAAGCCGGAGGCCTTGGAGTTTGTCGCCGCCCGGGTTGGACGTACGGACCAGAGCAAACAACCCCTTACCCGTAGCCGCAGCCGCTTTGAAGAATGGCTCGATCCCGTCCATGCCGAGGTAGGTATTCACCGTCAAGGCATCGCAACCTACCGCGCTGTCCTCCTCGCCCATCAGCAGACCCGACGCGTAGTGGGCTGAGCTGGTACCGATGTCGCCACGCTTGGCATCGCCGATCACAAACAAGCCCGCTTCTCGCCCCGCGATGACCACCCGCTCGTAGACGGCGTACCCCTCGCTGCCGTAGCGCTCGAAACACGCGATTTGCGGCTTGATCGCCGGGACGTGTTCCGCCACCGCCTCGATGACTTCCAGCGAAAACTTTTCGATCGCCGCGATCGGCTCTAATCCGCCGAGGCTGTCGGGCAACTTACTCAACACAGGATCGATACCTACACACACAGGGGCGCCTTTGCTTCGGCAGGCCTCGATCAGTCGGTCAGCAGCATGATTCATTTTATCGGATTCGGTCATCGCCCAGCATGCTAACCCAAACTTGCGAATCGTTCTTCCCGGTCACTCGACACCACGTCCCAAGTGGGGCCGAAGCATCCAAAGAAACGCCCCGCCACCCACGATCGCGGTGAACACCCCGAGCGGCACCACGCCCACGCCAAGCCGCCGAGCTAACTCCGCCCCCACGGTGTCGGCTAGGATCACCAGCGTTGCGCCAAGCAATGCTGAGCTCCAAAGCAACCCACGATGGCCTGGGCCGACGAGCAGCCGCGCAACATGCGGACACACCAGGCCGACAAACGCGACCGGTCCGGCCAACACCACAGCGCCAGCCGCAAGAAGACACGACACGCCGAATAAGCCCCGCCGAAGACGGCGGAGGTTAACCCCCAATGCCCGCGCTTCGCCGCTGGACAGTGTGGCCAAATCCATCGCTTTGGCTTGGCGTGTCAGATAGCCAAGCCCTAAGACCAAAACACCCGCCACAACAAAAAACACCCAAGGAAAACCAATCCGCCACCCCGCGTCACGATCCAACATGCCCCGCCCCCACGACACCACCGCACTTTGATCACCGCTGAGAAAGCCCATCATCCACTGACTCAGCTCAACACGCAGTAAACCTGGCCGAAGATGAACCGCGAGCATGATCAACGCCCCGCTGATCGTGCTGAGCACAACACCTGTCAAAAGCAATCCCAATGGGTCCAGCACACCGTGCCGTTGGCTGGCGAGATAAACGATCACCATGCAAAGACCGGCACCAAATGCGGCTCCCCCAAAACCAAAGCCCAGGGAAATACCAAGCGTCGCCGCGAACAGACGCTGCCCCACGATTCCCGCGGCCGCCCCGGTCGACAACCCAAGAATGAAAGGCTCAGCCAAAGGGTTACGCAGCAGCGCTTGCAACGCGACCCCCGCCACCGCCAAGGCCGCCCCGACAAGTGCAGCGCTCGCAAGTCGATCACCACGCAATGCCAGCACTTCCCAACGCGCTTCACCTTCAGGCAAACCCAGGGATGATGTCCCGACCAAGAGACGGAATGCGGCGGCAAGCAGAAAAACGCCAAATAGAACCGCCAGAACAACGAGGTCTGATTGGCGGTCACGGGTTGTCACGGAAGACCTCCGCGATCGGCTCCGCCAGGTCAGGATGCAACGCAACCGCCATCGATACGGACGTATAAACCATCGAAGGCCCCGGGATCAACACCGCTGGATCGTTAAGCAAGTAGACCCGCATGTTCTCCATTGCGGGAATGCCCAAACCGCGCAGCCCAGACAAACGAGGATCGTCCCCGCCAGTGAGCGGCGGCTCGCCTGGCATCAGTAAGAAGATGACTTCAGGGGCCAATGCCCTGAGCGCTTCACGGTCGTAGACCGGCGCGGTTACCGTTGCCTCCGAGGCCGCATTCTCTCCCCCCGCGATCTGCAATAGCTCGTCATTGACCGTGTTCGGCCCCGACGCCATGACGCGTTCCAGGTTGAAAACCAGCAACGCCTTGGGACGTTCTCGGTCTGCCGTAAGCTCGGCAATCGCCGCCAGACGCTGACGCATGCTTTGCGTCAATGACGAGGTCCGATCTTCACGACCGATGGCGACGCCAACCTGATCGATAAACGCGATGCTGCTTTCGATTCCCCCGGGATAAGCCATATCGGACAAGGCGAAACGGCCCTGCTCGGCCATCCGACTCACGCCGCCCGGCAGGCCCGCCTGCCCGGTCATCGCAAGTACATGCGTCGGCGCCAACGTCGCTAGGCGTTCAAGATCCAGATCGACGTATCGCCCGAGACTCGGAGTGCCCAAAGCGGCCAACTCATCTCCCTCGCCCACCCCAACGACCGCGTCACGCAACCCGATTTCGCTAAGCGTGTGAGTGATCGAGGGCGCGAGCGACACGATCCGTAGTTGATCGTCGGAAAAATCCGCCTCCTGCGCCTCATCACAGGACATCAATCCCATACAGGTCAGCAGGAGAAAAAAGCCGATCAACAATCCGCAGCGTGGTGGGTTATGAATCCGC
This sequence comes from Planctomycetota bacterium, assembly GCA_039194345.1. Classification (GTDB taxonomy): domain Bacteria; phylum Planctomycetota; class Phycisphaerae; order Phycisphaerales; family Phycisphaeraceae; genus Algisphaera. The sequence continues at coordinate 18,675 of JBCCWB010000021.1, read as the reverse complement.
ATCTTCGTTGCCGGAAGTGTCGCCGGCCGCCTCAGTATCGATCTTCTCGCTGGCTGCCGCCGAAGACGGCACGACCGTCTGTCCCGACACTTCTTCCTCGGCGTACTCCGCGAAGTCGGTCCCATCGACATCCCGGCGTAGCAGCAGATACAGCCACGTCTGAGCGGTGAAAAAGTAGCTCGCCGCGTAAGCGATGGAAACCCCAAACAGCAGAGCCGACCACACGCGAATCAACCAGGAGGTCGCTTTCTCAGATGATGACAATCCCTCGGTATCGAGTTCGCCCAAGGGCTGGCCGAGTTGGGCGGCCGGTAGCAGTTGATCAAAGCCATCCACCCAGATGCCCGCGGCGGAACGCGTGAACCATAGTGTGAGGAATACGATCAGACCCACAATCAGATAAGTGAACGCGCCGTAGACCAGCATCACAGCCGTAAGGATCAGATAACGGATCGGGCGATAGAGCAGGAAGGTAAACACACGCGATACCACATCGAATGCATCAGTCCCCTCAACCGCCAATGCCGACGGCAACATGCCCGACCCCAACGCCGCAAAGATCACACAACAAGCCGCGACAAACCCGCCGAAAAGCATGAGCCAGAAAAGAAGACCGCCAACGACATTCAACCCCGGCAGGTTGAACAGCACCCAACCCGCCACCGCCATCACCAACCAGATCACTCCGGCGATGAAAAGCGGTATCAACGGCGACACCACAAACCAAACGACCCGCGGGCCGGTGAAGCGTGTCGTCTCGAACAAGCCGACGGTTTGCCCGGCGCAAGCCTGGGTCGCGGCGAGCCTGGCGATCGCCCCGCCGAGCACCATCTTGACGATGAGCACATATGAAACCAAGATCACGAAGAAAACCGGGTGTTGATTCCAAACCTTCGCAGGAGCCTCCACAATCATGCTGTGCAGGGCTCCGATCATGCCGGGGCTGCCCGCTGCCGGGCTTGACAGTGCTGCCAAGCCGAGATCAAAACTCGCCGCGGAGTTGATCAACGCATGGAAGTAGGCCAATTCCAGATTCAACGTGGACTCGAAAATGCGGTAGGTTTGGCCGCTGTCGCCCTCCTGCTCGCCCCAGATGAAATCCAGACCGACCCCGCCGAAATAAATCAGCAGGAGCATCAAGAGGCCAAGAAGGATTTTCGAAGGCTGAAGCGCCATCCGAAAAGACTCGAACAGCCGCAGCGTCGGGAACGCGGTGGAGAAATCGACGCCTTCGAGGCGGACGCGATGGGCAGAATCAGGCATAGTCAAGCGGTTCCGTGGAATAGAGTTCCATCATAAACGCGCTGGCCGAAGGCCGCACACCAGAGCCAGAAAGTTGATCCTTGGCAGCAGAATCGCTCCCCGAACTACTGCTTCAGCCTTGCCTCCAGAGCTTGTTTGATCTGCTCTGCTGTCTCTTGATACACCGGCAGGCTCGCCCCAAAGGGGTCGCTGATATCCGCATCCGGGTCCAGCCGCTGCACCTTGTCAATTGCACTTGGGGCTTGAGCCAAGACCGCCTGGCGGTGAGACTCAGTCATGGTGTAGATCTGGTCGACCTGTTCAAGAAGCTCGGGGGTCAGCGGCTGAGAGCGGTGCTGACTAAGGTCTAGCCCTATGGTCTTCATGGCCTCGACCGCTTCCGGGCTCGCGGGTTGACCAACGCCAGCAAACACCCCGGCGGAGCCGACCACCACGCCGGGCTGGTCTTCAAGAATCTTCCATGCCAGCACCTCCGCCATCGGCGAGCGACAGGTGTTTCCGGTGCACACGAGAAGCAGGTGAAATCGCGCCATGATTCAATACTCCAAGCGTCGAGGCAGTTGGCCCGACTTCAAGAGCAGTGTACTGAAATCCAACCCCGGCCGAGTCAGCCAAGTCAATTGACTCCCCGATGTGCTGAAGTGTTTTTAGCGAGGTTCACTCTGCCCGCGGCTCGACCTGGGTCGCAACGGCACGAAGATACGCATCCAGATACCGGTCGACAAAGAGCTGCAAGCCGTGCGAGGTGAGTTCGTGATCGGTGCCCCAGATGCACGCCTGTAGGTCGGTGAAATCGGGGTCGATTTGCAGCAAGACATCCGCCTCTCGGTTCTCATCGGAGAGGTGCTGCGCCAGATAGGCCGACAACGCATTGACCCCCGGGCCGCCGATGCAGATCGTCGGAAGCGATCGCAGGTCCTCGTGATTTAGGTACCAAAGGTCCGTGCAGACGATCGGCTCGATCTCAACGCCGAGCTGCGCCTCGTACCGCTCTTTCCACTCCTCGATCTCCTCAACCATCCGGTACGCCAATGGCCGATCGGCTTCCTCGGCGCGCAGGTGCGATCCGACCACAATCATGACGCGGTGCGACGGCTCGGGTTGCGGGGAGTGTTCCTCTGACATACCTACAACAAGGTTACCACGCCAAACCGCCACACAACACGAGAACTCAAGCTCCGCCCAGCAAAACCGCCAACAAACCCTTCTGGGCGTGGAGCCGGTTGTGCGCCTGAGAAAACACCCGGCTGCGGGGGCCGTCCATCACTTGGTCGGTGATTTCAATCCCACGGTAGGCAGGGAGGCAGTGCAACACGATCGCGTGTTCACGGGCTTTGTTCACCAGCGGACGGTTGATCTGATATCCCTCGAACGCCTCGAGCTTGGCTTCCTTCTCGTCTTCTTCCCCCATCGAGACGAACGTATCGGCATAAATCACATCGGCTTGAGCCACCGCCTCTTCGGGATCGGGGATGAGTTGGATAAAACCATCCTCGGGGAGCTCGTAGCCCGCGGGACTGGAGAGCACAAAATTCATCCCTAGGACTTTGCAGATGGCTGCCAAACTGAGTGCAACGTTATTCCCGTCGCCGACGAACGCAACCGTCTTCCCCGACACATCAAACCCGCCCACTTCCGGCGAGGGGGAGAACTCATCGATAATCGTCATCGCATCGGCCAAAGCCTGGGCGGGGTGCGCGTAATCCGAGAGCATGTTGATGATCGGTGCGGTGGCAGAGGTGGACATCTCCACCAGGTGTTCATGTTTGAAGACACGCGCTGCGATGCCGTGGACCATGCCGCAGAGCACCCGGGTCACATCACCGACCGACTCTCGCGTCCCGAGCCCAACTTCGTTCTGGCCCAGCACGATGGCGTTGCCGCCCAACTCGTACATCGCCTGCTCAAAACTCACGCGCGTTCGCAACGAAGGCTTTTGAAACAGCATCGCCAAGGTCTTGCCCGCGAGCAGCGGTTCGTTGGCCACGCCGCGTTGCCGCTGATCACGGAGCTTGATGCCCACCTCGAGCATGTGCTTGATGGTTTCGGGGTGCTGGTCTGCGATGGTAAGAAAGTGTCGCATGGTTGATATTACGGTTTGGTGATTGCGTGTATTGGCGATTCGTTCAAATTGTTATAACGGCTCACGGTGAAAAGACGGCAAAGACTCGGCGATCTTATAGTCACCAAGCCATAGAACCACTCAACGTTCTCAGAGCACGATTTCCGTACCGATGCCGCTCGCGGTGTACACCTCCAGCAGGAGGGAGTGGGGGATACGGCCATCGATGATGTGCGCTTTACGCACCCCCGAACCCACTGCGGTCAGGCTGGCTTCGACTTTCGGCAACATGCCCGCCGAGATAATCCCGGATTGGATCAAGTCGTCGATCTCCGCATGGGTCAGGTGGCTGGCCAAGTCGTCGGCATTTTCACTGCGACGGATGCCGTGGGTATCAGACACGAGCACGAGCTTCTCGGCGTTGATCGCCGCAGCGACGTGACCGGCCACCGAGTCGGCGTTGATGTTCAGCTTGCCCCCTGCGGCGTCCCGGGCGATCGGGGCGATGACGGGGATGATCCCCGCGTCCAGTACCGCGCTAAGCACCTCGGCGTTGACCCGATCAACCTCACCCACCAAGCCGATGTCGATTTTACGGCCCTCTTCGCCGTCGAGCTTGAGTACCTTGCCGAAAACGACGCAGCTCGACAGGCTGTGCAGCCCCAAGCCTTTCGCACCGTAGGTCCCGACGGTTTCAACGATGCCTTTGTTGATCTGATTGACCAGGACGTGCTCAGCGATCGCGAGAGTGCGTTCGTCGGTGTAACGCCGCCCCTGAACGAACTGGGCTTCGAGGCCCGCCTGGCCCATCGCGGCGTTGATCGCCTTGCCGCCGCCGTGGACCATGATGGGACGCATGCCCACGCTGGCCATAAAGCAGACATCCTGCACCAGCGAAGCGAGCGTCTCTGGCTCGTCCATAATCGAGCCTCCGATCTTCACCACAACCACAGCACCCGCGAATTCGCGGATGTAGGCGTGGGCCTCGACGAGGGCGGCGGCTTTATCGATCGCATGCTGCATGGCGGTGTCCAGTTGGAGGCTGGCTGATTGAAGAACTCGGCGTAGCAGGTCGACGAAAACAACGCCAACACACGCCCGCCAAAGTTTCGAGCCAAGCAGTTTATCGCCCGCCACGTCCCATCACAAACGCATCATCCGGCCTAGTGCGGAAGGTCCTAGGGCATCTACGAGGCACTTAATCCTCCTGTTCCGCCGCCTCAGCCACCTTGACCGACCATTCCGCGACCTCGCGGATCGGCCCGGGGTTGAGCCGGTAAACCCGCTGCCGACCGAGACGTCTTTGCCGTACGACCTTGGCTTTCCGCAGAACCTGAAGGTGCTGAGACATCGCGGGCATGCTGACCTTGAACGGCTCAGCCAGCTCGCCAACAGTCAATTCATTTTCGCTGAGCATCTCCACCACCTTGCGGCGGATCGGGTGCGAAAAGGCCATGAAAGCGTCGGTTTTGGTAGAGTGGGGACGACTCACAACGGACAAGTTTTAACTTAAGAGTAGAGCTGTGTACAGCGTTCACCCATCTCAGTCAGTCCGTCGACACCTCAAGGCTCAAGCCACCGCCCTTTTCAATGCTCCACACCTCGGGCTCCTGCTGCTTCTCGGGGCGCTTCTGAGCTGCAACGAGTCGCAAAGAATGGATCGCCTGGAGCTTGAGGCGCAGCGCATCATTCAGGATCAACAGTCCCGAAGCATCGGCCAGGCCGCTGCGTCGGATACCGCGGTCCCCACGCCAGACGCCGAGCCCAAAGATTCTCTTTACACCTACGATCCCGCGACGGTGAACACCCCCGCCCAGGCTTTGGATGTGGAACCCGCACCGCCGGTCGATGTGGTGCCCTACCCCACTATCCTCGACGATGGGACCCAACCCGATACCCTCCGGCTCGACCTCGAGGGCATCATCGGCCAAGCCATTGAGTTCGCCCCCGAATACCGTCGCGAAAAGGAAGACCTCTTCCTCACCACCCTCAGCCTCATCGTCGAGCGTCACGAGTGGGGGCCGCGGTTTTTCTCGACCATCACCGGCCAAATCGAGGGCACACCCGAGGCCGGGGACAACGATACCGCACTCAGCCTTATCGGCTCCCTCGGCGCGACCCAACGCCTCCCCTACGGCGGCACGGTTTCAGCGGCAGCACTCGTCGATTATGTCCGCTTCCTCGATCAGGCAGCCACCAACACCGGCGATCGCGAAACCCAAGCCGCAGAGCTTCAGTTTTCGCTGGACCTTCCTCTTTTGCGTGGAGCGGGTAAGACGGCCTCCACGGTCGAAGCACGCATCCAGGCAGAGCGTGATCTGATCTACGCCGTCCGTGGATTTGAGCGTTTCCGCCGCGAGTTTTTCGTCGATTTATCAACCGCCTATTTCGACCTGCTCCGTCGTCAGGGGCAACTCACCAACCAGGAAGTTCAACTCCGCAACTTCGAAAGTTCGGCCGAGCTTTTCACCGCGCTCGCCGAAGCGGGGCGTGAGCCATACTTTCAAGCTCAGCGAGCCGAGCAACGTGTACTGCGTGCCCGCAACTCACTGGTTCGGCAGCAAGAAAATTACGTCCGCGCCCTCGACGCACTCAAACTCCGCATCGGGATCGAAACCACACGCCCGGTAGAGATTATCCCCGTCACGATTGACGTCCCCGAGATCATGCTCGAGACCGATCGTTCGGTGACCATCGCTCTCACCGAACGGCTGGACCTCCAAACCGAGGGCGACCTTGTTGAAGACGCGGTACGCAGCGTGCTGATCGCCAAGAATCAGCTCCTGCCCGATTTCGATCTCAATGCCGACCTCAATATTCCTACGGATGAAACCATCGCCCGCGGCGGCTTGGATTTTGAGCCCGGCGATGGCGACTACACCGTAGGCCTGACGTTTGGCGTCCCGCTGGACCGCAAGATCGAATACACCGATTACCGTGCAGCGCTGATCCGCCTTGAGCGCGAACAGCGCGAATACCAGGTGGAGCAAGACCGCATCGCTTTGGAAGTCCGCCGGGCGGTTCGAGCGATCGAGCAGGCACGCTTCATCCTGCAGCTGCAAGAACGGGCGGTTGAGATCAACGAACGCCGGGCGGAGCAGATCGAAATCAACGAGCGTTCGCTGGGCCCACGCGAAGTAATTGATGTACAGGAAGACCTATTGGACGCTAAGAACGACCGCGACGAGGCGGAATCCGACCTGCGTATCAACATCTTGCAGTACCTGTTGGCCACCGGACAAATGCGGATTGATTCGGATGGACGATGGCTGGCACCCGGAAAGCTCGTTAAGCCAAACACCATCGAAACCCCAGCACCGCAGACAGCTCCATCAACTTCCTGAGACACCACCGCAGGCGGTCGCTAAAATACGTTAAATCACATCTTTTCCGTGAGACCCCATGAACCCCCGCCCCAATCAACCAGCCAAGCCCTCAAATTCAAAGTCTAGAAGAGCAGGCGCCGCTCGCATGGGTTGGCTGATCGGCTTGGCGGCTTTGGTCGGGATTGTCGTGCTGACCTCGATCTGGTTAGCCGGGTCAGACTCGGACAACGCCGTGGCTGCTGGCCGCCAGGGAGAGATCGATTGGTACCACGTCAAGCCCCGGAGCTTCGAGTTGACGGTGACCGAGTCGGGCGATCTCGACGCCGCGGAGCGTCTCGAAATCAAGAGCAAGGTGGAGGGCCGTCCCCAGATCATCACGCTGGTTGAAGAAGGCAGCGAAGTCAAAGAAGGAGACGTCCTGGTCACCCTTGATAGTGACGAACTGCGTGGCAAGATCGAGGAAGCTGCCCTGGCCGTCGAAAAAGCCCGGACCGATGAAATCTTTGCCCGGCGTGGCCTAGAGATCGAGCGTAACGAAGCACGCTCACGCCAATCCGCAGCAGAAGTTGAGTTGGCTTTGGCCAAGCTGGAGCTCGCGCGATGGCGAAAGGGTGACGTCCCGCAGAAACGCCGCGAACTGGATTTGGAACTCCAGAAAGCCCAGCGTCAAGTGGAGCGGACCAAGCGAGACCATGAGGTTAGCAAAGCCCTCTATGCTCAGAAGTTCATCAGTCAGAACGACCTCGAAGACAGCGAAATCGCGGAGCTCGAAGCGGCCGACGCCTTGCTTACTGCGGAGTTGAATCTATCGGTCTACGACCAATACACGTTTCAGACCGAGCAGCAGCAAAAGCTCTCGGATGTCGAACAAGCCGAGTCCAACCTCGAACGCGAGATCGCAAAGAACGAAAGCGAAATCGCAAGGCAGGAAGCGGACCTGTCAAGCAAGACCCAGACCCTGATGATCCGGCAAGAGAAGCTCGACCAACTCAAAGAGCAACTCGAGGCCAGCACCATTGTTTCACCACAGGACGGCCTCGTCGTTTACGGCACCTCGGTCGGCCGAGCTCGATATCGCAGCGACCCGATGGCCGAGGGCCGCGAGGTTCGTTTCAACGAAACCATCCTTTTCCTGCCCGACATCCGCCAAATGGTCGCCAACCTCGCCATTGCCGAGGCTTACGAACCTCTCGTCAAAGTCGGACAGACCGTACGCGTCACCGTCGATGCCCGTCCCGGTGAAGTGTTCGAGGGTGTAATCGACCGAACCACACCGCTCACCGAGTCTGGCGGCTGGCTCAATCCCGGTCAGCGCGAATTCACTGCCCGCGTCATGCTTCCCGCCGATCTCGAAGCCGAGCTTAAACCCGCGATGCGCTGCACCGGCGAGATCAAGGTCGGCCAGGTCGATAACGCACTCGCAGTCCCTGTACAAGCCGTCTTTACCGAAGGCGAAGTACACTTCAGCTACGTGCCCGCAGGTAACGGGCGGGTGAAGAAACAGACCATTGAGATCGGCCGAGCGTCCGAAACGCTCGTCGAAGTGACCCAAGGCCTCACCAGCGGCGACCGCGTCCTGCTCCGCAACCCCATGCCGGGCGAACTGTTGGAATCCGACTAACCTACTCTAAGCTCCGTTTACCACGGATATCGTGTCTCCCCGCGCCTAGGCTTGGCCATGCGAATTGCTGTTATCTGCTGCTCCCTGAACCCCGAAAGCCGATCTGCCGCGATGGCGGAATCGCTCCGCCAACCCCTCGAACAAGCGGGTGTGGAGGCCGACTGGATCGACCTGCGCGATCATCCGCTTCCGATCTGCGACGGATCGACCGCCTATGCCATGCCGGAAGTCCAAGCGATTGGAGAACGTGTGAAAGCTGCGGACGGGATCATCCTGGCGCTTCCGATCTACAACTACGACGGCAACGCCGCCGCCAAAAACCTCATCGAGCTCACCGGCAAACCCGCGTGGCTGAACAAAACCGTTAGCTTCGTCTGCTCGGCGGGCGGACGCGGCAGCTTCATGTCGATTATGCCCATGGCCAACAGCCTGATGCTCGATTTCCGCTGCGTGATCGTGCCTCGCTTCGTCTACGCCGACGACAGCGACTTCCCACACGGCGCAATGTCGCCGATCATCGAACAGCGGATCAGCGAATTGGCTGAGGAAACCGTGCGGATGACCGCCGCCCTCTCGCAGTCCAACGCCGCCACCTAACGGCACTCAGCCGACGTCAACCAGCCCCAAAGCCGGGCCGTACTGCAACATCAATACTTTTCGCAGGTTCGCGTGCTCCGACGCCTTGAGTTCGGGGTCTTCCGCGATCATTGATTGTGCATCGCGCTTGGCGAGTTGTAAGAGCTCGATGTCTTCGGGGATCCGTGCCTGCTTCATCGGAGGTAGGCCCGACTGCTTGGTCCCGAGGATCTCGCCCATGCCGCGGATCTTCAGGTCCAGCTCCGCCACCTGGAAGCCGTCATTCGTCGAAGCGATCGCCTCCATCCGAGCCACCGCATCGTCGGTGGTCGGCTCGGCAATGAACACGCACAACGACCGCCGCCCATGATCACCCCGCCCCACTCGGCCACGCAACTGGTGGAGCTGCGCTAAGCCGAAACGCTCCGCGTGTTCGATGATCATCACCGTTGCGTTTGGCACATCCACGCCGACCTCGATCACCGTTGTCGCGACGAGTACATCGATCTGGCCTGTACGAAACTTCTCCATGACCTTCTGGCGGGTCTCTCGCTTCAGGCGACCATGGACCGTGCCCACGGTGTAGCCATCGAGAAATTTCTCTTGCAGCGTCTTCGCCAAAGCATTGACCGACTTCAACGTCTTGCTGTTTTCTGAGAATTCGCTCGCGGTGCTCCCGCCATCGATCGCGGGAACGACGACGTAAGCCTGCTCGCCACGCTCGAGGCGGGTTCGCAGGTACCGGTAAACCTCATCCGCCTGCTGCGGACCGACAACACGGTTCTGGATCGGCGTCCGCCCGGGCGGCAGCCCCGTCAGCGTCGTGTTGTCGAGGTCCCCCAGCAGCGTCAGGCTGAGCGTACGCGGGATCGGCGTCGCGGTCATCACCAGCGTGTGCGGCACACGCTCACGGCCCTTCTCATCGGCCTCTGAGGAATGCCGCAGCGTCGCCCGCTGCATCACGCCGAAGCGATGCTGCTCGTCGATCACTACCACCGCCAGGTCGCTGAATTTCACGGACTCAGAGAGCAACGCATGCGTTCCGACAATCAGATCAGCTTCGCCGCTGGCCACCGCGTCGAGGTGATCACGTTGGTTGCCGGTGACTAGAGCGACGCAGACGTTGCTGCCCTGAAGCGTGCGCGAGATCGAGAGGAAGTGCTGCTCGGCCAGCAACTCAGTCGGAGCCATCAGCGCCGCCTGCTTGCGGTCCGCCACGGCCATGAGCATCGCGCACAACGCCACCACCGTCTTACCCGCGCCGACATCGCCCTGCAGCATGCGGTTCATGGGCTTGTCTTGCGACAGGTCTTTGGCAATCTCCAACACAGCCGCGGACTGCGTGTCGGTCAGCTCAAACGGAAAACGGCTGCGAATATGCTGATCGATCGCCTCGGAATGCTTTAGCGCCGGGGCGACAAACATCCGCTCGACCTCCGCCGCCCGCATCGCGATGCCAAGTTGCAGCAGCAGCAATTCGTTGAATGCCAACCGCCTCCGGGCCGCCTTGGGCTCATCGAGATCCTCGGGCCGATGAATCATCCGCAGCGCTTCGGCCAACGCGGGCATGTTGTGGTGCTTGAGCAGATCCGCCGGTAACGGGTCGGCCACCATAGGCAAGGCCCACGGCAACACCGTATCCAACAGCTGTTCGATCTTCACCGACGAAAACTTCTCCGTCGCGGGGTACACCGGCCGCAGCCGTTCCGTGGACGCCTCAGGCGTATCGTCTTCGTCGAAGACTTCCCACTTGGCCGAGACCATCTGCGGGTAGTCGCCGAACATCTTGGCCTTGCCCTGCACCCGCAGCATCAGCCCGGGCATGATCTTCTCACGCAGGTAACCCGCGTTGAACCACACCAGCATCAACGTCCTTCCGCCGACCTGATCCGAGTTGTCCCGCAGCGTCGCCTCGAACCGCCCCTTCTTGCCGTAGCCCATGGACGGCACCCACCGACACGCCACCACCTGCCCCCGGGCCGATCCCACCGTCTTCCCGTCAGTCGGCAGATCCGCGATGATCCCCTCGGCCGCCTCCTTCTCGTACCGCATCGGCGTGTGCCGCAACAGGTCCGTCACCGTATGGATGTCCAACCGCCGTAGTGCCGCCGCCCGCCCCTTGCCGATGCCGGGCAGGTCATCGACCCGCATGGACAGGCGCTTGGTTTGAGCACTCTCGTTGGCAGAAGCGGCATTCATTCGGGCTGATTGTACAGCCGACGATTGTGTGTTCCGCGGCCAACTTCAAATCCACAGTATCGGCACGTTGCACGATACGAAGGACAGGGCTCACCACACTTTATGCAGCGGGGCAAGTCTGACTTCCGCTCATCTAACAGTCGCGATTTAGCTGTAGCTTTCCCGCTGATCCTGGCGAGCAGCAGTATAAATACCCCAAATACCAATACGGCGATTCCAGGAGTAGCCACAACAAGCCCTTGGCCAGCTAGTTCAGGATTCTCAGTTAGCCATCCATAAACGGCGACGCTCAGACCAAGTATCGCTAACGCGTAGTAGAACAGAGTCGGTAGGGTAATCAAGCAGTTTGCGAAAGAGTCGATCTTCTTTTGCATGCTCTTGATACTGCTCGTATCACTCGTCCGTTACACACCCCTCAGACGCGGTCTTCACATTCTTGATGTACTTGTACAACGTGCCACGGCGGGCTTTGAGTGGGGGTGCGGTCCAGGCTCTGCAGCGTTCTTCGAGTTCTGCGTCGGACACGTCCATGTTGATCTCGCCGTGATCGGTGTCGATCGTCACCGCGTCGCCGGTCTTGACCAGCGCGATGGGACCGCCCTCCTGGGCTTCGGGGACGACGTGGCCGATGATGAAGCCGTGGCTACCGCCGGAGAAACGACCATCGGTCATCAGCGCCACGTCTTTGATTAGACCGGCACCGGCGACGGCGCTGGTGGGCGTGAGCATCTCGGGCATGCCGGGGCCGCCCTTGGGGCCTTCGTAGCGGATGATGATGACGTCGCCCTTGACGATCTCGCCACGCTCAAGGCCGTCGAGCATGTCTTCTTCGCAGTCGTAGACACGGGCGGTGCCCTTGAACACGGTGCCTTCCTTGCCGGTGATCTTGCCGACACAGCCGCCGGGGGCAAGGTTGCCGCGCATGATCTGGAGGTGGCCGGTGGGCTTGAGCGGATCGGACAGCGGGCGGACCATGTCCTGGGTGCCCGGCGTGGTGGCAGGATCGCCGAACGGCGGCAGGCCGGGCAGGTCGGCGACGTTCTCGGCGAGGGTCTTGCCGGTCACGGTCATCTGGCTGCCGTCGATCATGCCTTCGGCGATCAGGAACTTGATCAGCGCGGGCGTGCCGCCCATCGCGTGCAGCTCTTCCATGACGTATCGGCCCGATGGCTTGAGGTCGCAGATCAGCGGCGTGTCGTCGCTCATCTGCTGCCATTCGTCGATGGTCAGCTCGATATCGAACGCCCGGGCGATCGCCAGGAGGTGCAGCACCGCGTTGGTCGAGCCGCCGGTCACGATGATCAGCCGCATCGCGTTGAGCAGGCTCTGCTTGGTCACGATGTCGCGAGGCTTGAGGTCGAGCTCGAGCAGTTTCCGCGCGGCGTGGCCGGCCCGGATGCATTCGTCGGTCTTTTCTTGATCCACCGCCGGGGTGCAAGACGAATACGGCAGACTAAGCCCCATGCACTCGATCGCGCTGGCCATCGTGTTGGCGGTGTACATACCCCCGCACGCCCCGGCGCCGGGGCAGGAGTTCTCAACAATCGTTTGGCGTTCTTCTTCGGTGATTGTGCCCGCCAACGACTGGCCGTAGGACTGGAAGGCGCTGACGATGTCGAGCTTGAGGTCTTCGCCCTTGATGGTGGCGCAGCCGGGCTTGATCGTGCCGCCGTAGACCATCAGCGACGGACGGTTGAGCCGCCCCATCGCCATGATGCAGCCGGGCATGTTCTTGTCGCATCCGGGGATGGTCACCAGGGCGTCATACCACTGGGCGCTCATCACGGTTTCGATCGAGTCGGCAATGAGGTCGCGGGACTGGAGCGAGTAGCCCATACCGTCGGTGCCCATGCTGATGCCGTCGGACACGCCGATGGTGTTGAACCGCATGCCCACACAGTCGGCAGCCGTGACGCCCTTGCGGACCTCGGCGGCGAGGTCGTTGAGGTGCATGTTGCAGGAGTTGCCCTCATACCAAACGCTGGCGATGCCGACCTGGGGCTTCTTGAGGTCTTCGCGGGTCAAGCCGGTGGCGTGGAGCATGGCCTGGGACGCGCCTTGGCGGGCGGGCTGGGTAACGGTCTTCGAGTAGCGGTTCAGGTCGGCGGTCATGGGTTCGATCCAATGGGGGGAACTGGCGTAGTTCAAGCACCACGCCGGGCCGGATAGTTTAGCTGCTCATCGCGGCGAGCGGGGCCTGCATGATCGCCCGGTACAGTTCGACGCCCCGCTCGATCTGGTCAACGGCGACCCACTCGTCTTTCGTGTGAGCGGTGTGGGGCGACCCCGGGCCGAGCACCACCGCGGGAATCTGGGCCTGGTCGAAATACGCGGCGTGGGTGGCGAATGGGGCCCCGAGGGTGAGCTTGGACATGCCCAGGCTGACGAGTACCGACACGAGGTGGTCGACCCACGGCCCGTTGCGCTCGATGCCGAACGCGGGATGGCCAACCACCACCTCCTGAGTGAATTGCACCGGAGAGTCACCGGCAGTTAAGGGCTCGAGCGATGCGTGGATATCCGCAATCGCTTGGTCCAAGTCCTCTCCCGGCACGATACGCCGGTCGATCTCGATCGTGCAGCGATCCGGGATGATGTTGGGCGCGCTGCCGCCTTGGATCATGTTGATCGAGCACACCGCGGGGCCCGTGAGCGGGTGCTCAGCCTTGAGAGATGGGATGTACTTGCTCTCGATCAAGTCGATGATCCGGACCATCGCGCTGATCGCCGAAACACCTTCATGAGGCACGGAGGAGTGGCAAGCCTTGCCGTGCGTGGTCAGCGACCAGCGGATACATCCGTTGTGTGCGATGACGGGGCGCATCTCTGTGGGCTCACCCACGACGACCGCAGCAGGACTCCAGCCAAGTGAAGCGAGGTCCTGCTTCACAAAAGACGCCACGCCGCGCATCGAGACTTCTTCATCCACGCTGAACAATAATGCGAGGTTGTTCAGCAGCGGCTGTTCGGCCTGCCGCTCAACCGCCTCTTTCATCGCCCATAGCATCGCAGCCCCGGTGCCTTTGGTATCGCAGCTCCCCCGCCCCCAGACCTTGCCCTCTTTCACTTCAGCAGAAAACGGATCGATCGTCATCCCCTCGACCGAAACCGTATCAAGGTGGCTATCGAACATGAGCCAGGGTTGATCGTGATCAACACAATGCGTCAGCAGCAGTTGATCGGATTGCCCTTCCACCGCCAATCGTTTGACTTGCAGACCCCAGACCGTGGCCACCGATCCCAGCTGATCGACCAGCATCGATTCCGCGTCACATGATCCGGGCAATGCACGGTTCACGGTGTTGACCCGCACCATCATCTGGAGCAGCTCGATCACGCTTTGCGGGACGCCTTTAGCCATGCCGATAGCATATCCGTATGGACGCCGAGACACCTTTGACCTTGACCGACAACGCGATCGATGAAACCGTGCGGCGTTGGCTGGACGACAGCAAGCAGCGAAATGAACGATTCGTGATCGGCGTCGCGGGTATTGCGGCATCGGGCAAGAGCACGCTCGCGGAACGTTTGGCCAAGCAAGCCAACCAAATCGAACCAGGCGTGGCGGCATTTATCCCGATGGATGGGTTCCATCTGCGAAACGACGAGCTCATCGCGAAGGGCTGGAAGCCGCGCAAGGGTGCGGCTTTCACGTATGACGCCGAGGCGTACATCGACTTGCTGCGAAGATACCGGGCGTTAAGCCAGACCGGCAACTATCCGTTGTACTGCCGAGACGTCCATGAGCCGGTACTTTCGGATGAGCGAGTTACAGTGGATACACGCATCATCGTGACCGAGGGGCAGTACCTGCTTTGCCCGGTTGCGCCTTGGTCGGACTTAGCCGAGGTGTTGGATGCGTGTTGGTGGCTGGACGTTTCCGCCGAGACCGCCCGCCAATGGCTCATGAAACGTGACCTGTCCGTAGGACGAACGCCCGAAGAAGCCGAGGCCAAGTACCAACGCAACGATCGATTGAACACCGACATGGTCCTCTCGGCACGGCGGACACCGGACCGGGTCGTGCGTTGGCCTGGCGTGGCTTGAACGGGCCAGATTGCTAGTTACGACGGCGTGCGGGGTTGAGAATGACGTTGTCGTGCCCGGGCACCACGTAGTCCGCAATCTCCAAGACCTCTACCAAGCTTTCCTGCGCCGCTTCGATATCAAACGCCCCTTTGAGGACTTGACCACGCTCAAGGTGTTCGCTGGTCGCTACGGCATCGCCCGCGATCACCGTGGTCGAGCTGGAGTGGGCCAGCAATAGCCCGCATGTGCCGGGCGTAAATCCCGGCAAGGGGAACAGATCGACCTGAGGGGCGAGCCTGTCGGGCGCGGCCTTGCACCTTTTGAGCAGCGCGATCTCGGCATCCAGCAATCGGCGTACTGCGTTGTCTGCCTCCTGCTCGAACCGGGCGAGCAGCGATCGGCCGATGCGCTCGCGTTCATTCTCAAACACCCACCACTCGGCCGACTCAAACCCATCGAGTCCACCGCGGTGCGCGGGACGGAAATTGGTCAGAAAAACATCGGTGATATCGCTGGGTTGCAGGCCCGAGCGTTCGGTGAGCCGGGCGGAGATCACCTGCGGGGGAAGCCCCGGATCTACAAGAATGTGTCGGTCGCCGCTACTGACCAGTGTTGTGGTCGCGTGGGGCGTGCGCGGCGTCTGGCTGGCGGGCCAGTGTTCGTGGACCGACAACGCGCCGATGCTGATGATGCGATAGGTAACGGATGCTGGTGGCATTGGGGGTTCCTGATCGCTCGACGGAAACGGGAGAAATCCGGCCGGGCGACTGCGTGGTTTAGTCTTTGAGGTGATCGACGTGGGCCCAAGGCAGCTTGCCGCCGAAGGCTTGTTTCTTGTCTTTGAGCCGTTCCATCACAACACGAGGCAGCAGCGTCGACAGGCGATCGATGTCACCCGCCGATGCGATCTGCTTGATGAGGGTCGAGCTGGTGAACGCGGTCGACTCGCCGGTCATGATAAAGACCGTTTCGATGTCGGCGATCGCCCGGTTGGTCAACGCGAGCTGGAATTCGAAGTTGAGGTCGGTCACGTTGCGGATGCCGCGGAGGATCGCGGTGGCCCCGGATTCACGGGCGAAATCTACGGTCAGGCCGGAGAAGCTACGGGCCTCGACGTGGTCCCCGCATTCTTCGCGGATGATCTGACTGATCATGTCGATGCGTTCGTCGATCGAGAAGATCGCCCGTTTCGCGGGGTTGTGTCCGATCGCGACGATCAACTGGTCAAATAGGTCCTGCCCTCGGCGGATGACGTCCAGGTGCCCATTGGTCAAAGGGTCAAACGTGCCGGGAAACAGTCCGATTTTCTTGATTTTGGCTGATGTTTCGCCCATCGCGGGAGTATACCTGTCCAGCGCCCGGAACGCTGGCCTCAGACTCGCCGCCCAGCATGATCGTTACAACCGGACGCCCGCCACGGGAAATCCAACCACCGGATTGGACAGCCCAAAGATTGAATTGGACTCTTCATCTGTTCAACGCGGGCGTGGTTGACAGGGCCGCCCCGCCGTCGCGCTAAGTCGACGACATCCCTTTGCCCTGGATCGGGTCTCGTGCAGGACGCCTCCCCTGCCGAGGCCTTTTTCTATGGGCTACTGAACGCCTACCGTCCGGTGAATTGCGGCGAACGCTTGTCGAGAAAAGCTTGGAACCCTTCTTTGGCATCTTCCGTGTCGTAGATGGATTCTCCGCATGCCGCCTCAACGGCCAGCCCCTCTTCCAAGGATTGCTGCCACCCCTGACGGACCGCCCGCTTGATGGCCGCAATCGCTAAAGTTGGGCCCGCCGCCAAGGCTTGCACGTAAGCCTCAACCTGCTCCGCAAAGCTCTCTTGGGGGTAGAGGTGATTCACCAGTCCGATCCGGTAGGCCTCCTGAGGGGAGATGTTGTCGCCCGTCATGACCAGCTCCAAACCTTTGGCCAAGCCAACCAGTCGGGGCAGACGCTGCGACCCTCCATTGCCGGGCATCAGCCCCAACTTGACTTCGGGCAGTCCCAGCAGGTAATCACGGTCACACGCCAAACGGATGTCACACGCCATCGCCAGTTCAAGCCCACCCCCCAGCGCGTGGCCGTTCATGGAAGCGATGAACACCTTGTCGCTGGCTTCGATCATGCCGGTGACCTGGCGGGCCGTATCGGCGATTTTCTTCTGTCCCGCGACATCCGATTTAGCAAACGCGTCGATGTCCGCCCCCGCACAGAAGAATCGCTCACTCGCACTTTGAATTACCGCGACCCGTGTGTCATCCGAACTATTGACCTGATCGATGACCTCGACAAAGCGATCCAAAAAAGCCTGGTTGTAGGCATTGGCTTTGGGCCGGTTGAGCGTAACCCGGTATACCCCCGCATCTTCCTGTATCTCGATGGTCTGATCCATAATTACACGTCCTAATTCGATAGCCAAACTGCACCGCCACTCAGCAGCGCAATGTTGACAATATACACATCTAAACATTACCTATCCGGTAGCGCTATTCGCGCGCAAAACAGGTGCAACTCGGTATGACTTGAGTATGAAACACCCACGCACTCGAATAACAAGAGTCAGAGACACATCAGCAGACTTTTGTGCGCTTAAAACAGAGACCTAGTAGCAAGTCGAGTTGGATTACTGAATGTTGTCGCGGATGGCCTTGATGACCTGCTTGGCGTCGCGTTCCCGGAGGTGATCAAGAATATGGACGTGCTCGTTAAATACCTCGGCGTAGTCTTCAAGACGCGTGTAATTCATGAGCATCTTCGCGCACAATTGCTTCCATGCGTTGATGAAATCCTCACCGCCACACCCCATGATGATCGCTTCGTGGAAAGCCATGTCGTAGCGTGCGACCATGGCTGCATCGTCGCCAACGCAGGCGCGTTTCAGGTCGTTCATCGCGTGCTCGATCTTCTCCATGGCCTCATCAGACATATCTTCAAGGCCAGTCTCGATGGCAAAGACCTCGATCTGAATGCGTAGCGAAACAATAAACGCCCGGTTTCGCGTATTCGGCGGATGCTTCACCGTTACGCCACGATTGGCCTGATAAGCCAGGAACCCCTCGTTGGCCAACTGAAGAATCGCGTCGCGAACCGGGCCACGGCTGACCCCCATCCGGGCCGCCAGTTCGGCTTCACGGAGCACTTTTCCGCCTTCGTATTGGCCCGCCACCAATTCGTCCCGGAGTTTGGTCGTTACTTGTTCTCGAACCGTTTTCAAGTGTGAAATCCTATTCTGAGTACCGATCGGCTTAACAAAAAGATATTGCAAACGTTTTCATTATCAGAGCCGATTCCATCCGTCAAATTCGGCAACACGCTACAAGCCCCGATGGATCACAAGATTTTTACCGATCTGATGCCAAAACACAACTGTCAAAGCACGAAAACAGATTCCGAAGCACCGCAATGCGACGAATTTCAGATACTCAACCAACCCGGTAAACAGAAAAAGAAAAACTTATGACGCGGATATGACTTTCTGGCTAGCCAGGTGCGGCTCCAGTTTTTCCCAATCAAAAGCCACACCGATGCCGGGCTCGTCGGGCGCTACTGCTTTCCCGTCGACCAACTTGATGCGGTGGGTCGAGTACTCGTCAATCGGGAAGCTGTGC
>JBCCWB010000020.1:0-26971 GCA_039194345.1 Planctomycetota bacterium | reverse complement strand
CGCTTGGGGCTGTCGGGTGAGGATTGGAAGCGGCCGGGGTTGGCCCACTCCGGGCCGGACACGCCCAGGCCGTAGAGGTCGAAGAGGTGACGGGCCCCGATCGCGGTGGTGCTGAACGGGTTGCCGTCGAGCACCGCGGCGACCGACTCTTCGCGGATCTGGGCGAGGAAGTCGGCGTAGACGCCCGCGCCGTCGTCCTGGATGAAGTCTTCGATCTGGTCGGCGAGGTTGTCGGCGTCGGTCCCGGCGAAGACCCGCGCGAAGCCGATGCCCGGGAACTCGAGCGTCGCGGAGGTGCCCGCGGCGTTTACGCTGATACGCACCGCGTCGGCGACCCCGGCGTAGTTGAGCGTGGAGACCACGGCCGAGCCGCTGAGGCTACTGAAGGCGCCAGTGGTTTCAATCGCGTCTTCGTAGAGGTCCAGCACGCTGTCGCTGGTCGCGGTGACGGTGCCGCTGCCCACGGCGGTGATGGAGAACAGGTCGTCGGCGGTGGCCGAGCCCATAACACAAGACGCAGCGGCGGCGAGGACGGCGGGGCGGAAGCACTTCATGTTGGATCCCTGATACGTGGTGAACCGGCAGGTTCAGCGTACTGACTATCTGCAGGACGCGTCAATGCTTTGCGAGGAATCGCGTGTTGCAGAGTTAGGAAATGCGGCACAGCGACCGGGGCTACGTAGCAGCCCGGCTGTGGGAGAAAGAGAAAGAGGCGTTGTAGGAGTTCTTACGCCGTGGCCTTGGCGTTGCCACCGTCGGACTTCTTGCCGTCGGGGTACTTGATGCGGGTGTGGTAGACGGCACATAGCGTCTTGGTGACGGAGGCTTCGACCTTGGCCAGGTCGCGGAGGGTCATGTTGCACTCGTCGAACTGGCCGTCCATCAGGCGTTTGTTGGCCATGGCGTGGACGAGTTGTTCGAGGCGCGGGGCGGTGGGCTCGTCCATGGCGCGGGCGGCGCCTTCGATGCCGTCGCACAGCAGCATAATGGCGGCCTCTTTGGTCTGGGGTTTGGGGCCGGGGTAGCGGAATTCGAACTCGCTGGGGGCGGGCTTGTCCTCGGCTTCTTTTTGTTTCTTGGCGGCGTGGTAGAAGTATTCGACGAGGGTCGTGCCGTGGTGCGATTCGATGAAGTGGCGGACGGGCTGGGGCAGGTTGTACTCGCGGGCCATCTCGACGCCGTCTTTGACGTGGCCGACGATGATCAGCAGCGACATCGCGGGGGAGAGCTTGTTGTGCTTGTTCGGCCCGCCGCCCTGGTTCTCGATGAAGTACTGAGGCTTATTGATCTTCCCGATGTCGTGGTACATCGAGCCGACACGGCAGAGCAGGCCGTCGGCGCCGATGGCTTCGGCGGCGGCTTCGGTCATGTCGGCGATGCGTAGCGAGTGTTGGTAAGTGCCGGCCGACTCTTGGGCGAGGCGTTGCAGCAGCGGGTGGCTGGCGTCGTTGAGTTCTTTCAGCGTCATCGCGGTGGTGACGTGGAAGAGTTTTTCGATGGTGGGCAGGATGCCTTGGACGAGCAGTCCGACGCCGAACCCCGCGAGCAGGGCGTAGAGCACGTCCGAGCCGAGCAGGCCCCACTGGGCGGAGACGTCGATGTCGAGCAGCGGCACGTTCCACATCGACGGTAGGTCGAAGCTCCGCTCGGCCAAACCGCCCACGGCGGTCGCGAGCCCCATCGCCAAGCCCGACCACAGGCCGACGCTGACGAGTTTCGATCGGCTACGCACTTCGCTGAGCTGCGCCACCGCCACACTGACCCCCACCATCATGACGATGGCCGCGGTCATGGGCAGGCGGAGGCTGATCACGATCAGCGTGGTGAGCATAAGGCCCATCGCCAACGCAAACCGCTGGTCGTACACAATCGCAAACACGATCGCCCCGAGCAGCGTTGAGAACGTCACCGCCCCGATCGAGATCTGCGGCCAGATGCCCACGAGCAGCACGGCGATGCCTTGGCAGAGCAGCAGCATCGTGGTGAGCGCTAAGCCGCGCATCGGGTTACGGCGGATCTTGGTGTGGTAGGCAAAAACGTAGGCCCAGACCCCGGTGCCGAGAATCGCCATCAAACCGGCAGCGCCCAGCCAGGTCATCCACCAGCGGGCGAGAGGCTTCTGGGCTTCGTAGGCGTCTTGCTCGGCGTGGATCAGCAGCAGTTCGTCGTTGGTCAGCCGGATGCCCGAGTTCACGAGTACATCGTCGGGCTGATAGGTGGCTTTTTCGATCTCGGCTTCGTCGAAGGCGGTTTTCTTACGCTCGGCGGTGAGGTCTTCGTCGAGGTAGTACGTCGGGGCGAGGTGCCGTTGAATCGTCGCGAGCACAGTGTCACGGAGCTCGGGCTGGAAGTCGATGATGACTTCGGTGGCCAGGCGGCGTTGGATGAGGTCCTGGTTGTCGATGGGGATCAGGACGCGTTCGGGGTAGGGGCGTTCGGCCGGATTGCCTTCGTAGGGTTTGGGGTGGATCGCGCGGAGGATGCCGACCGA
Organism: Planctomycetota bacterium; assembly: GCA_039194345.1. Taxonomy (GTDB): domain Bacteria; phylum Planctomycetota; class Phycisphaerae; order Phycisphaerales; family Phycisphaeraceae; genus Algisphaera. The sequence continues at coordinate 24,480 of JBCCWB010000020.1, read as the reverse complement.
GTCGACGACATCTTGGTGTTGCTCGGCGTCGAGGATGGGGTTGTTGAACAGACGCTGGAGCATGTTGTCGGTGCGCTCGGTCCAGCGTTTGGGGGTGAGCCCATTGGGGTCGGTGCCGGTGGCGTAGCGATTGAGCAGGGCGTAGCCGTCCGGGGTGAGGCGGGTGCTCTCGGCGTAGTCGGGGGTGAGCTCTTCGTATGGGGTGTCGGGGATGCTCAGCAGCCCCAGGACTTGTTCTTGGATGCTGGTGTAGAGGTCTTGGTTGTGCGTGAAGACCGGCGGGACGTTGCGCTGGGCGAAGTCGCGGTTGCGGTCGGTGGCTTCGGTGTCGATCGCTTCGAACGAAACCCGGGCGACCACGGGCTCTGAGACGAGCTGGTTGAGGTAGTAAGCGGGGCGGTTGTGGGCAGACACCGCGATGGCGGCACCGATCAGCGATAAGCAGAGCACGTAGAGCGCGGCCCAGGCGACTTCGCGCTGGCGCACGATCTCCAGCCAACGCGGGGTGGGGCGCGGCACGGCACGACGGACGTCGCGGCGGCGGGCGTTGCTGCTTTTGCCTGGAGGCATACGAGTCGGTCCTTGACGGGTCGGATTGGGGGAAGGCCCTGGCTATGGATCGGTCGAATCGCGTGAACGCTTGCCGATCTAGATTTTATCGACCCCTGTCGGGGATGCCAGGGTTGTTATACCTGCCTTGGCGAAGGCTTGGGGTGGGTCTGCAACGGCTGGGCAAGTTTTGGGGCGATGGATCCGGTCTCGCTAGCGGTCGTCTAATGATCAGGAGACAGGGGTTTCGCCGGGAGATCCACTGGATTCGGATGGGCGGGGCTCGACGGTTTCCACCCAATGCTTGGCCTTCACGCCTAAAAAATCGTGGAGCTGATGCCGACAGGATATGCCGCACGCCACCACGGTCTTGTCTTGGGCCATCGCGTCGCGGACAGCGGGGAAGAGGCGGTCTTCGCCGATGGTTTTGGAGAGGTCGTGGTGTTCGTAGCCGAATGAACCCGCCATGCCGCAGCAGCCCGCGTCGACTTCTTCGCAGGTGGTGTCGGGCATCGCGTCGGCGAGTTGATGGATGGCCTTTGTGCCGAAGAGGGCTTTCTGGTGGCAGTGGCCGTGGAGTAGGAGGTCGGGGTGTTTGCTTTGGAGTTGGACCCCCTCGGCTTCGAGGAACACGTCGATCATCGTGACCTGCCCGGCAACGCGTCGGCCCAACGCCTCGTCGTCGATGAGGTCGGGCAGGTCGTCTTTCAAGGCCGAGGCGCACGACGGTTCGAGGCACACAATGGGCAAGCCTTGCTGGGCGAATGCGTCGAGGTTGCACAGTGTCTGCTCGCCGAGCTGCTTCGCTTCTTTGAGGAGGCCTTTGGAGAGCCGCGGCCGTTGACAACAGCCCGCGTTGGCGAGGACGACGCGGTAGCCGCAGCCTTCGAGTAGATCGATCGCGGCGAGGCCGAGGTGCGGCTCCATGGTGTTGGTGTACGTGTCGTTGAACAGCACGACCGTCTTCGCGTCCGCAGCGGGTGTTTTGGCTGGCCGTTGCTTGAGCAGTGAATTCAGGTGCTTGCTGGCGAACGCGGGTAGCGGACGGCGGCGGTCAATACCCGTGAGCTTTTCGAAGAGCACGCGGTAGGGCGGGAAGCGGTCGAGGGTCTTTCCGATCCATGCGAACGGGCCGAACATGAACCGTGAGGCGTCGGGCATACGGCCGATGAGCTTGGCCCCGAGAGGGATGCCGTGCTGGTCGTGGCGCATCTGCGTCGCCTCGGCCTTGAGCTTGGCCATGTCCACGGCGTTGGGGCATTCGCTCTTGCATGCCTTACACGACAGGCACAGGTCTAGCACGTCCTCCACAGCGTCGCCGCCGAGAGCCGCGGTCATCGCTTGAACGGTCAACTCGGAATCGTCATCCGGGGTGTCGCCGCCCAACTGCCCGGACATCGCCAGCCGCAGCGCATTGGCCCGCCCGCGGGTAGTGTCCTTCTCATCCCGCGTGGCCATGTACGACGGGCACATCGTCCCGCTACCGAGTTTGCGACACGCCCCGACGCCGTTGCACTGCTCGACCGCCAGGCGGAAGCCGCCCTGGTCACGGTAGTGGAACTGCGAGGGGACTTCCGCGACGCGGTATTGGCTGCCGTAGCGCAGGAGCTTGGGGTCGGTCATCGACGGGCTGTCGATGATCTTGTCGGGGTTCATGAGGTGATGCGGGTCGAAGAGGGTTTTGAGCTGGACGAACGCGTCGTAGAGCTCGGGGCCGAAGGTGCGGGGGATGAAGCCGCCGCGGACGATGCCGTCGCCGTGCTCCCCGGCGAAGACGCCGCCGTGTTTTTGGACTTGTGTGAAGGCGTACTCGGCGATCTGTTGCATGGCGTCGCGGTGGTCGTCGCGGTGCAGGTCGATGGCGGGGCGGAAGTGGATCACGCCGACCGAGGCGTGGGCGTACATGGAATAAGCGATGTCGAGTTCGCGACACTTTGCTTGTAACACGCCGATGTACTCGGGCAACACCTCGACGGGCACGCACGCATCCTCAACAAATGCCTGACCCTTCACCGGGCCTTTGACGTTGGAGATCAATCCCAATCCGAGCTTGCGGGTCTCCCACGCATCGCGTTGTTCGCGGGGTTCGAGCAGCAGCGGGTGGGCGTAGCCGATTTTTTGGTTGCGCATCGCATCGGCAAAGGCGCGTGCTTTGGCGGCGACGTCTTCCGGAGTGTCCCCGAAGAACTCGGTGAGCAGCACCGCGGCGGGGTCGCCCTCGATCCAAGTGGCCATGTCTTTTGTGGCGGGGTTGACCTTCGCTTCCCGCAGCACGCTGCGATCGAGCAGTTCGACCGCTGAGGGGTTATGAGTGTTGATGGTTGGAACTGCCGCAAGCGAGGCGACGTCATCATCGAAGTGTACGACGCACACCGCCGTGGCCCGCGGCAAGGGCGTGAGACGCACCTTGGCTTCGAGCAAGACGCCAAGCGTGCCCTCGCTTCCGACGATGAGGTTCGACAGGTTCCACGTCCGGTGCGCTTCGGGGGCAATGGCATCCGCCCTCGGCCCGATCGGCCCGCAATAACCAGCGCCATCGACAAACTCGTCGAGGTTGTAGCCCGACACCCGCCGCATTACGCGCGGGAACTTCGCCGTGATCTCGTCTTGATGGCGGTTCACCAGATTACGGACGCCGCGGTACACCTCGGCCCCCCGCGGATTTACGCCATCGCCGCCCGCCGATCTGCGTTGCCAAGTATCGTCGTCCATCGAGCCGCATTCGAGCACGGTGCAGTCCGCCAGGGCGACACGGCAGGACAGCGTGTGGTCGATGGTTTTGCCGTGGATGATCGAGCGGGTGCCGGAGGAGTTGTTGCCGATCATCCCGCCGATGGTGGCCCGGGAGGACGTGGCCGGGTCGGGGGCGAAGTGCAGGCCCAGCGGTTTGAGCTCGGCGTTGAGCTGATCACGCACCACGCCGGGCTGGACGCGGGCCCAGCCCTCCTCGGCGTTGATCTCCACGACCTGGTTCATGAACTTGGAGCAGTCGATGACCATCCCCGGGCCGAAGGATTGGCCGGACAGGGCGGTGCCCCCGCCGCGGGCGGTCGTGGGGACGCGGTGTTCGTGGGCGACTCTGAGGGCGGCGACCACGTCCGCCTCGTCGCGGGGCACGACCACAACGCGGGGCTGCTGCTGGTAGTGGCTGGCGTCGGTGGCGTAGAGGCCCCGGGTGGCGGGGTCGGCGAACACCTCGCCCCGCACCGCGGAACGCAGGGCATCTTCGAACGGGTTGGCGGTGGTGACGGTCGTCATGGACAGGATGGGGTGTCGGACCCCAAACACAGTTTACGGCAGCCCGATCCCCGGCAAGCCCGTTCAACTCGCGTCGCCGGTACCTCGTGATTTTGCTATCTTGTCGTTCTGGAGGGGCGGTCTGGAACGGACTCCCACAACACGCCTCGGCGAAAGGAACGGCAATGATCGGTCAACACAAAAGCAAGCTATTCGGCCTGGGCCTCTTGGTCTTCGCCATCGTCGCCACCGGCTGCGGCCCCGAAATGAAGCGTCTGCGTGACGAACGCAACGCCCTGTTCGAGCAGAACCAGGAAGCTCAGAACCTCATCGACGACCTGCGCCGGGCCAACGACGCCCTGAACATGGAGAACTCGACGCTCCGCAGCGACCTGGCGGGGGCTTCGACCGTCGTCGACCAGACGGCCTTCGACAACGTCGGCGGCGGCGTCACCGCGACCGCGACCGACCAGGCCATCACCGTCAGCGTCCCCGGCGACCTGCTGTTCGCCTCGGGCAAGGTCGCACTCAACAACGCCTCCAAGAGCACGCTGTCGAGCATCGCCAGCATCATCGAAGCCGAGTATCCCGGCCGCCGCGTCCGAGTGGAAGGCTATACCGACACCGACCCGATCAAAAAGTCGGGCTGGGTCGACAACCTCCAGCTCAGCCTCGAACGCTCGGCAGCGGTCTACCGCTACCTCGAAGAACAAGGCCTCCCCGCCGAGCTGATGTACGCCTCGGGTTTCGGGGCCCAAAAGCCCAAGGAAACCAAGAAGCTCAGCCGCCGCGTTGAAATCGTGGTGCTGCTTTCGGGAGAGTGAACAGTTCACAGTGCCCAGTGAACAGATGTTGCTCGTTGGTTCGAACTGTTCACTATTCACTCATTACTGTTCACTGAATCATGATTGGCATCCTCGACTACGGCATGGGAAATCTCCGGTCGGTCCAGAAGGCGTTTGAGCTACTGGGCGGGACTCGGGCGGTGGTGGTGTCTGACCCCAACGAGGTCACCGGCTGCGAAAAAGTGATCCTCCCGGGCATCGGCAACTTTGCCGATGGCATGGCTCAGCTCAATGGCCGAGGGTTCACCGACCCGATCATAGACTTCATCCAGGCCGGCCGACCCTTGCTGGGGGTTTGCATGGGGATGCAGTTCTTGTTGGACAGCTCGACCGAAGGCGCGGAGGACGATCCGATCGCCGGGCTGGGGATCGTGCCGGGGACGGTCTTGCGGTTTCAAGAGGACCAAGGGCCCGATCAGCCGCGGCTGAAAGTACCTCATATGGGTTGGAACCGGTTGGACATCACCGATGGAAGCCCGATGTTTGCTGGGCTGGATGACGATTCTTACGTCTACTTTGTGCACGGCTACTACTGCGTTCCTGAGAACGATGAGGTCGTCGCCGCTAGAGCCGACTACGGCTCGCCGTTCTGTGCGGCGCTGCACCGCGATAATGTCTGGGCCACACAGTTCCACCCCGAGAAGTCTCAGCGGGTGGGCTTGCAGATCCTCAAGAATTTCTCGGCGATGTAACCCGCCCGATGGGAGTCCGCATGGACGCGAGCGCTTCAACCGACACCGCGGTGTTCCCGCGCTTGGCCGACCCGGACGGGTATCGGCCGTGCGAGTGGGACCTGATCGAGAATCCCGAGCGATGCGCGTATTGGCTGGACCTGTTCCGGCGTCACTTCCCGACGCTACTTGAGGCCTATCGCAAGGAAGCGGACGATCGTGGCGAGGATGCTGAGCAGGTCGAACGCGCCATCGGCGAGGCGCTCGATCGGTTCAACAGCTACCTCGACATCCTCGGCCAAGACCCCGCGGCCTTCGGTCCGCTGGACATCCTCAAAATCTGTTACGCCCGGGAGCGAGCGTTGCGGGCCGCGGGCATCGACGACGCCTATCGCCTGGCCAAGCACACCGACACCGAGCACGCCCTGGCGCTGCTGCCCGAGTTGCTGGAGCAGCTGGACGCTATGCCCGAGGCCGAGCGTCGCGTGGCGATCATTCAGGGTGTCTTCGCGGGCAACATCTACGACCTCGGCGCGACCGAGACCGCGGCGATGTTCACCGACCAGCGTGTCGATTTCCACGCGGTGCGATCCAAGCTGCGACCCCGTCCGTGGCGGTTTGATGCGCTCGACGAATGGCTGGAGCGTCTCGACGGCCCGCCGCATCAGGCCGCGGTGCTGTTCGTGGACAACGCCGGGCCTGACGTGACGCTGGGGATGTTGCCTTTCGCTCGTGAGCTGCTCAAGCGGGGCACCGACGTGATCCTCACCGCCAACACCTATCCGTCGCTCAACGATGTGACCCACAATGAGCTCGGCGAGTTGATCGCCCGCATCGAAGCCTTCGATCCGGTTTTGCGTGACGCCCGAGCGGCGGGGCGGCTGACGCTCGTGGCCAGCGGGAACAACGCCCCGCTGATCGACCTGACGCGGGTCAGCCCCGAACTCGCCGAAGCGGTCGAGGCCGCCGGGGTGGACCTGGTGGTACTCGAAGGGATGGGCCGGGCGGTGGAAACCAACCTGTCCACGCGTATGACCTGCGACACGTTGAAGTTAGCGATGCTCAAGGACACCGGCGTGGCCGAGGCGCTCGACGCCGAGGTGTTCGACCTGGTGATGAAATTCGAGCCCGCACCGACGCAATAAACCTCCGAGGCCGACGTTGTACCGCAGTCCTGCCGCACTGCACCACCCCTACAACGGATGGCCCTATGCCCAACCCCACCCATCAAACCCGCCGCTCCGGCTTCACGATCATCGAGCTCCTCGTGGTGATCTCGATCATCGCTCTGCTCATCGGCCTGCTGCTCCCGGTCCTCAGCGGAGCCCGTCAGTCGGCCCAACGCGTGACCTGCTCCAGCAACCTCCGGCAGCTCGGCATCGTCATGGAGTCCTACACCCAGGACTTCGACGGTGTCTTTCCCGTCGCCCGGCCGATCCCCTCGCCCTTCCCCACGCTCAGTACCGACGCGCCGCTGCACGAGGTATTGTCCTACTACGTCCAGACCGGCGAGGCCCCCGAGACCAACCGCGTGTACCAATGCCCGGATGACGACACCGTCTACCCCTTGGCGGGCATGAGCTACAAATACGAACCTCACATCGCGGGGGCCACGCTTCCCGATATCTTGTCGCGCAGTTTTGTCGAGCGTATGGGCTGGAACGCGTCGTACATCCGCATCCTCAGCGACTTCGACGGCGAAGACGGCCCGGAGGGCGGCTCGGTCTTCTTCCTTGAAGACGGCAGCGACCTGTTTGTGCCCAAGCGTCACTTCAAGCGGAACTTACTTTTCGCGGACGGACACGTCGATATCAACCTGCCCGGTATTTAAGCCCTGCACATTTCGGCAATCGCGGCGATCGCAACCCATCGCGAGCTCGAACTGAACAAATCATTACAAACCTCTGATTGGAAAAAAGACATGGCTGGACGGATGACCGTACAAGAAGTAGATGTAAAGGCAGAACGCCGTAAGCGTATGTTGAAGATCTGGGGCGGCACGCTAGGGGCGGTTGTGATTCTCGCCGGGGGCTCGGGGATGGCGTGGTATCTCACGCCGCCCGCGATGCCCGAGACGTTTGAAGAAGCCCAGGCGGTAGTGGAGTCGCCGCGGTACGCCCGCCTGACAAAGGAAGCTAAGCAGCCGTACCTGGACGTGATCCGCGAACAGTATGGTTCGCTCGACCGGGATTTACGCCGGGCGATGATCCGCGAAAACGAGGAGATGCGCGAGGCCTTGCGGGCGTCGCGTGATGCGGAGCGTGATGCGTTTACCAAGGCTTACGTGTTGGCTACCCCGCAGGAGCGTGCCGCGATGAATCGTGAGCGTGAAGCCGAGCGCGAGGCACGCCGTGCCGAAGGGGGCTGGGGCGGGGGAGATCGGCAAGGCGGTGAACGTGGTAGCGACGGCGCACCCGAAGGGCGTGGAGGCGGAGGCGATCGGCCCGGAGATCAAGCGAATCGTGGTGGTGGTGACGGCCCAGGTGGTGGTCCCGGGGGCGGCGAGGGCCGAGGCGGCCGAGGCGATGGCCCCAGCAACGAACGCGTCAACGAGCGTGCCACCAACGGCAGTGCGCAAAATAGCCAACTACGCAGCGAAATGCGCATCGAACGCCGAAAGCAGCGGGAAGCCCAGGAGTAGAAAAACGGCGGCTGAGCATTATTGCTGGATCATGTGGTAACGGTCTCCTATCGTTGAGCGTAGAGCTTGATGTTGCCCGCCCTTCTTGTTCGCGTCTAACGCTGCACCTCGGATCCTTCCGCATGTCCCAATCTGTAACCTCAAACACCCGCTCGGCCCCGCTTCGCAGACACGGCTTCAGCCTCCTCGAACTGCTGGTGGTCATCTCGATTATCGCGATCCTGGTTGGGCTACTGCTGCCCGCGTTGAGTGGGGCTCGCAAGTCCGCTCAACGCGTGACCTGCTCCAGCAACCTCCGGCAGATCGGCTTAGTGCTCAGCAGCTACCTGATCGATCACGATGAGGTCTATCCGCTGGCGCGCCCGATCCCCGAGCCGTTCGTGGCCATCAGTGGCGATCCGCCGCTCTACGAAGTGCTCGACGCCTACGTGAAGTCCGGGCCAGCCCCCGAAACCAATCCGCTCTACCTTTGCCCCGACGACGATACGGTCTATCCACTCGCGGGGATGAGCTATGTTTACAGCCCGGCGGTTGCGGGCACGAGTATGAACGACCTTTTGGCTCGCACGTTTGTGCAGCGGATGGGCTGGACCGATGCCCAGATCGAGATCGCCAGCGATTTCGACGGTGAAGAGGGCGGCACCGAGTTCAACCTCATCGGCGGTGATACGGTCCTGGTTCCTAAACGTCACTTCAAACGCAACATACTTTTTGGCGACGGCCACGTCGATATCGTCGTCAAGTAACCGCTTTTCTTTGAGTGGATCGAACCTATGCCCAGCAACATTTCAGTACAGGAAGTTGATGTCCAAGCCGAAAAGCGCAAGCGCCTGTTTCGGCGTGGTGGTTTGGTAATCGGCGGTGTGGTGGTGATCGCGGTGGCGGGAGCCGCATCGTGGTACTTCACTCCGCCTGCTATGCCTCAGTCAATCGAAGACGCCCAGGCGTTGGTTCAATCTCCGCGTTTCGAACGGCTTTCGAAAGAAGCCAAGCAGCCCTACTACGACGTGATCCGGGAGCAATACGGGTCGTTAGACCCCGAGACCCGGCGTCAGCTGCGCGAAGAAGATCAGAAGCTCGCCGAGACGATGCGAGAAGCCCGCACGATCCAGTTCCGTTCGATGCTGGTCGGCTTGGCCGAGATGGACGATAAGCAACGGACCGACATGATGTCGAACTTTGGGCCTGGCCGCCCCGGAGGCGGACCGCCTTCAGGTCGGCAAGGCGGTGGTGGTGATCGTGGCTCGAATCCGGGAGAAGGCCAACGCCCTGAACGCACCCCCGAAGAACAAGCGGAGCGAGACGAGCGTCTGCGTGATCACATCAGCGACCGCGTGGCCAACGGTGATTCGCAGATGAACCAGCTCATGCGCGAGATGTTCAGCCAGCGTCGTAAGCAACAACAATAAGCCGGTCGATGCCGGGTCTACTCGCCGGAAGTCTCTGTGACGAATAGGGCGTTGAGTCCTTCACGCAGCATCGTGGTCATCTGGCCGACCTTGCCGTCGGCGACCTCCCGCTGCTCGACTTTGGTCACGGGCAGCACGCCCCATCCCGAGTTGGTCAGCATCACCTCGTCGGCCTCAAGCAGGTCTTCGACGGTCAGCATCTTCCGCACCACGTCGATTCTTTGCTGATGCGCCAGCTCGATCACTGCGCCGCGCGTCACGCCGGGGAGCACTGGAGCCCGTAGCGCTTCGGGGACTTCTTCGCCCCGGGCGAACGGCGTCAGGAGCTTGCCTTCTTTCACCAGCATGATGTTGCTCACCGCACCAGATGCGAGGTGGTTGGTGATGTTCAGCCAGATCGCTTCACCTGCCCCCGCGGCTGCGGCCCGGCGGAGCGATCGCAGCCGCGACCAGTAGTTGAGCGTCTTGTGCCCGGCGTTGTCATCGAACGGGTTGGCGGCGGGGCCGTGGATGCGGGCGGTAATGCCCTGGGTGTAGTACTACGGGGCATAGGCGGTGGGCTCGGTGGGCACGATGGCGAGGGTGCGTTGGACTTCGATCTCGGGCTTGCCATCCTCGCCCATCTGCAGCATGGACAGCGTCCCCGCGGTCAGCGTCAGCCGCATCCGGGCCCGGACCAGGCTGTTGTGCTCGATGGTTTTCTGGACGGCCTCGGCCAGAGGCTCGGTATGGAACTCATCGACCAGGCCTAGCTCTCGTGCCGAGCCCGCCAGGCGTTCGAGGTGTTGCCGGAGGCGAAACGCCCGGCTCTGATGGACCTGAAACGTCTCAAAAAGCCCCACCGCGTGCTGAAAACCGGCGTCGGAGACCGAAACCACGGCTTCCGAGGCGGGCACCATCCGGCCGTTGAGGTAGATGTCGGGCGGGGCTTGGGGGCTTGGCGGTTGGGGGCTTGGGCTGGAAATGGCGAGCTTTCTGGGGTTCGGGTGGTTGCGGACTGGGCGGCAAAGTGTATATTACTTGACTCGAAAAATCGGGCGGCCCCACGGGCCCCGGCTTTTCGACCTAAGTCCCCAACACCCAAGCCCCTAACCCCTACCACGCCATGAAGAACGACATCCACCCCGAGTACCGCACCGTAGTCTTCCGTGACGTCTCGGCCGACGAGATGTTCCTCACCCGCTCGACCGCGACCTCCAAGGAAACGATCAAGTGGGAAGACGGCAACGAGTATCCCCTGGTCAAGGTGGATATCTCCAGCGCCAGCCACCCCTTCTTCACCGGTAAACAGAAGTTCGTCGACACGGCCGGCCGCGTCGAGAAGTTCCAAAAGAAGTTCGCGGGCAACTACTTCGGCAAGAAGTAAGCCGACGCCACTTCCAACTCGAATCCAATCCAGCGTTCATCGGCCTAGTCGGTGAACGGTGTTTTTCGGGGATATCCTTAAAATTTAGAGCTTGTTCCCCAAGCGTATATCCGCTTTAATCCATATGACGTAACTCGATCTGAGTTGGTACATAAGTTTTTGGAGAGGAAATGACTTTGCGATACCCCGTTCTCTCAGCCGTTCTTGCTGTGACTGCCCTGTGTGCGTTGGGCTCGCCACAAGCCTTCGGTGCGCCGATCTCGATCGGTCCGCGTACCGACAACTTTATTGCGTTTGACGAAGACACCGTTCGGGGGGTTGGCCAGTCGTTCACGATCGCATCGACTACCGCGGTCCAGAGCTTTTCTTTTGAAGCTCAATCGACGGCAGACACCGTGGATTACCGTGCATACATCTACGGCTGGAACTCGACGACCAACGAAAACACGTCCACGCAATTCTTCGCTCAAGGCAGCACCCAATCGATCACCAGCAACACCTACACGCCGTTGGTTGTTGAGACGCCTGGACTGGAGTTGATGCCCGGTGAGTACATCGCCCTGCTGTACACCACGGATACCGCGGGGACGGGGCAGGCTTTTTTGGGGGCGGTTAACAACGACACTTACACCGAGGGTGAAGGGTTCTTTACCACGCAGGTTCGTGACCCGGAAACCCCCGCAAGCTTTGATCCCAGCTGGTCTTCATTGACAGGGATTTCGCTTGAAGATTTTGTGTTCGAGTTGGTGGTGCCCGAGCCCGCTTCGGCGGTTCTGCTGGCCGGGGCTGTCCTTGCGTTAGCCAGCCGTCGCCGCCGTATATGAATCGGCTTGGCGGTTGATCTGCGGCTGCAAACTTAACTTCGCATGAGGCTGTGCTTTGCCGCACAGCCTTTTTCTTTCCGGGCTGTGGTATCTTGCCCGGATGGCTCTGAATCCCTCCACCCTCGATGCGATCCGACAGAAGCTTGATGAAGTCGCAGCGCAGTTCGATGAGCTCGAACGTCAGCTCGCCGACCCCGCGGTCGTGTCTGATCACCAGCAGCTCCGCGTCTTGGGCTCTAAGCGTTCCGCCATCGCGGGGATCGTGGGCAAGTACCGTGAGCTCCAACAGCTCGACTCCGAGGCCGACGAGGCGAAGCAAATCATCGAGGCGACCGGCGACGACCGTGATGCCGAACTGGTCGAGATGGCCGAGGCTGAGCTGCCCGAACTGCAAGAGCGGTCCGCGGCCCTGATGGAAGAGATCAGCAACGAGCTAGTCACCGCGGACGACGCGGCCATCGGCAGTGTCATCCTCGAAGTCCGCGCGGGCACCGGCGGGGCCGAGGCAGCACTGTTTGCCGGAGAACTCGTCGAGGTCTACCAGAACTTCGCCAAGTCGCGCGGCTGGAAAATGGAGGTCGTCGACCTGGCCGCGGGCGAGCAGGGCGGGGTGCGACACGCGACCGCGACCGTCGGCGGCGAAGGCGTCTGGCAGGGCCTGGGCTACGAGGGCGGGGTGCATTGCGTGAAGCGGGTCCCCGCGACCGAGACCCAGGGCCGGGTCCACACGAGCACCGCGACCGTCGCGGTGCTGCCCGAGCCGGAGGAAGTCGAGGTCGACATCCCCGACAGCGATCTGGAGGTCCACGTCACCACCGCCCAAGGCCCCGGCGGACAGAACGTCAACAAGGTCGCCACCGCCGTCCACATGATCCACAAGCCCACCGGCATCGAGGTGCGGATGCAGGAATCCAAGAGCCAGGCCCAGAACCGTCAGAAGGCGATGCAGCTCATGCGGGCCCGCGTGTACGAACGCATGCAGGCCGAAAAAGACGCGGAGTACGCCGAAGAGCGTAGCAAGATGATCGGCACCGGCGGACGCAGTGAACGCGTGCGGACCTATCGCTGGAAGGACAACATGGTCGTCGACCACCGCCTGGGGCGCAACTTCAACCTGCAGACGCACATGTCCGGGGCGCTGGAAGAATTAGTGGAAGCCCTAATCGCCGAAGACCGTGCGCAGCGTTTGGCGTCGCTCTGACTGGGAGATGTAGTGCTGTAGGTCAGGCATGCTTGCCTGACACGGAGTTTCTATGACTCGATGTCAGGCAAGCATGCGTGACCCACGAACTTAGCGGTTATAACGCAGATACGCTCGCTTACGCTTCACGCTCGGATCGAACCCGATGCACCTCATCTTCGCCGAGCCCGAAGCGTAAGCGAGGGCCATACTTTTCAGTGTTATCTGGTCAATTGCGCGCGCAACTATTGCATTTGTTGCGAGGTGCAGTATTTTAGCCTCGCCCATCTCTCTCGAATCGAAAGTAGTTCTATGACTCACACGTTCGCAACTCGTCAACGGTTCTTGTTAGTTTTTCTTCTGTTCCTCCACACGATGAACACCTACATGGACCGCGTGGCGATCTCGTCCGCGAAGCTGGACATGCAGGAAGACATCTCGGGGCTGACTGATGAACGCATGGGGATCGCCTTCGGCATCTTCGCCATCGGCTACGCCTTGTTTCAGATCCCCGCGGGCTGGTTCAGTGACAAGGCCGGGCCACGGCTGGCGCTGACGATCGTGGTGATCGCCTGGAGCATCTTCACCGCGTGGACCGGGTTCGTGTACACCGCGATCGCGCTCATCGTGGTCCGATTCCTTTTCGGGGTCGGGGAGGCGGGGGCGTATCCGGGGGCTGCGCGGGCGATGTACAGTTGGCTGCCGGCCAAAGAACGCGGGCTCGGCCTGGGCATCTTCCACTCAGGTGCCCGGGTGGGTGCCGCGATTTGTCTGGTGTTGATGCCGATGCTGATCGACCTGATCGGCTGGCGGATGACGTTTGTCGCCAACGCCTTGCTGGGCGTGGTCTGGGGCCTGGCGTGGTGGTTCTGGTACCGCGACAACCCACGCGACCACAAGTGGGTGAATGATGCGGAGGCAGACCTCATCGAGAAAGGCATCGAGGAGGAGAAGGCCACCGAGTCGACGGTGCCTTACATCCAGGTGGTCACCTCGGGCAACGTGCTGCTAGCGATGTTCCAGTACATCGCGAGTAACTTCACGTTCTTCATCAGCATCTCCTGGATGCAGCCTTACGTCAGCGAGACCTACGGCGAAGAAAAGGCCTGGATGGCGTCGCTGCCGCTATTGAGTGGTGCGGTGGCGTTGTGGCTGTCGGGTTACATGGTCACGGCCCTACACAAGCGTGGCATGCCGGTGCTCTCGCGTCGCCTGCCCGCGATGATCGGCTTTACGCTCGGGGCGATCGGGCTGCTGCTCACGACCCAGGCGGTCGAGATGAACTCGGTGTGGGTGCTGATCCTCAGCTACGCGCTGGCGATGTTCGGCGTGGAGATGACCCTCAGCCCGAGCTGGGCGTTCTGCATGGACATCGGCGGCTCGCGCTCGGGTGCGGTCTCTGCAGCCATGAACATGATGGGCAACATGGGTGCCGCGGTCAGCGCGATCGCGTTCCCCTTCTTCGTGGCGAACGTCACGATGCCGTTCTTTGCCCCGGAGACCGGTACGGCCAACTCGTTCTTCGTCCTTGCGGCGGCGATTAACGCGGCGGCGATCGTCGCCTGGCTGTTCATGAACCCGAAACGCGAGATGAAGCCGATCTCTTCGGGTGCGTTGAAAGCACGCCTGGCGTTCTTTGCGCTGCTGATTTTGATCCTGATCGGATTCCTGTTCTACACCAAGTTCTAGTGCTGGCCCGTGCAAGATCGGTATTTCGTGAAGGGTTGTGGTTGCCCCCGGCCGGGCGTATCTTGCGGCACGGAGTTCGAGTATGAGTAGTCTCAAAGGCGTCGCGATCGGTGCCGGGTATTTCAGCCAATTCCATTTCGATGCGTGGTCGCGGATCGAGGGCGTGGACCTCGCGGCCGTCTGTGATGTCAACGCCGAGGCGGCACAAGCCGCGGCGTCCAAGTGCGGCATCGCCAAGACCTACGTTGACGTCGCCACCATGCTCGACGCGGAAAAGCCCGACTTCGTCGACATCATCACCCGGCCGGATTCGCATTTGGCTCTGGTGAAGCTCGCTGCGGAGCGCGGCATCGACATCATGTGTCAGAAGGCGCTCGCCCCGACGTTCGAAGAGGCGCAGCAGATCGTCGCGGTCGCCGAGCAAGCGGGCGTGCGGTTGATGGTGCACGAGAACTTCCGCTTTCAGCCGTGGTACCGCGAGATCCGCAAGCAGGTCGACGCGGGCGCGATCGGCGAGCTGCACAGTGTCTCCTTCCGCTGCCGGATGGGCGACGGCTGGCAGCAGGATGCGTATCTCGCCCGGCAGCCGTACTTCCGCGAGATGCCACGCCTGCTGATCTTCGAGACCGGCGTGCACTTCATCGATACTTACCGCTACCTCGGCGGCGAGATCGACGGCATCTACGCCTCGCTGCGCAAGCTCAACCCCGACATCGCGGGGGAAGACGCCGCGATGCTAATGTTCGAGTTTGGCTCGGGGGCGAAGGGTTTGTGGGACGGCAACCGCTACAACGAGCCAACCTCGCCGGATGCACGGTTCACGTTCGGCGAAGCATTGGTTGAAGGAAGGGGCGGTTCGCTGCGGCTCTACGGCAACGGGCGTCTCACGCTTCAGCCCCTCGGCGAGCCCGAGCAAGACCTCGACTACCCCTGCGAAAACCGAGGCTTTGCGGGCGACTGCGTCTTCGCGACGCAGCAGCACTTTGTCGATCGCCTCCGTGATGCTCAGGCGTTCGAAACCAGCGGGTCGGAGTATCTCAAGTCGCTAGCCGTGGTCGAAGCGGTGTATCGCTCGGCCGAGTCGGGCCTACCCGAACGCAACCTCACGGAAGGGGGCTTGTGATGCGGGTGATCGACCTGACCCTGCCCGTGGACGACACGATGCGCGGCGTGGACATCTCCGTCGCCCGCCGACTTGAAGTCGAGGGCTGGAACGCCACCACGCTGTCGCTCTATTCCCACAGCGGCACGCACATGGACGCCCCGCATCACTTCCTACCCGGCGGTGACACGCTCGATCAGCAAGACCTGTCGGTCTGTATTGGTCCCGCTACGGTGATCAACCTCGCCCCCGCCGAGCCGAAGCAGCTCATCACCGTGGACGACCTGGGGGAACTTGCCGGGAGCATCGAACCCCACGCACGCATGCTCTTCCGCACCGATTGGTACAAACGCTACGGCACCGACGCCTACCGCGACGAACTGCCCCGCATTTCGATCGAACTCGCGCACTGGCTGGTCGAACACGAGGTCGCCATGATCGGCGTCGAGCCGCCGTTGGTCGCGGATGTGACCAACATGGAAGAACTCACCGAGGTCCACCAGACGCTGTTCCGTGGCGGTGTGCTTATCGTCGAGGGGCTAGCGTATTTGGATCAACTTGAATCGACCACGGTGGAATTCACCGCATTGCCCCTGAAGATCAACGGCGGCGACGGCTCACCGGTGCGGGCGATCGCGATCGAGCGTTGAGATGAATTGAATGGCTGAAGACCACCCCACCGAAAACCCGCCGCTGCTCGGCTGCATCGCCGACGACGTGACCGGCGCGACCGACCTGGCGATTAACCTCGTGCAGGGTGGCATGCGTGTCGTGCAGGTGATGGGTGTGCCCACGGCTAAGGTGTTGCAACACGCAGACGGGGCGGACGCACTTGTTGTCGCCCTCAAGACCCGATCCATCCCCGCCGCCTACGCGGTGCAGCAATCTCTGGCGTCGCTGGAGGCGTTGCAATCGATCGGGTGCTCGCGGTTTTATTTCAAGTATTGCTCCACCTTCGACTCCACCCCGGCGGGCAACATCGGTCCGGTCGCCGAGGCGTTGGCCGACGCCTTGAGTACCGCACAAACAATCTATTGCCCCGCCTTCCCGCGGGCGGGACGCACCGTCTACCGCGGGCACCTGTTTGTGTTCGATCGATTGCTCAACGACTCGGGCATGCAGAACCACCCGCTTACGCCGATGACCGATGCGGATCTCGTACGTGTGTTGGCGCCGCAAACCACACGGCCCGTAGGCTTGGTGGATTACGACACGCCACTGCTCGACGCCGAGGCGGTGCGTAGCAAGCTCAACACGCTCGCTGAGGCGGGCGTGGCCAACGTCGTGACCGATGCGTGTGATGATGTCCATCTGCGGTCGCTGGCGCACGCCGTGACTTCGATGCCGTTGGTCACCGGCGGGTCAGGCTTGGCGCGTTACCTGCCCGAGGCGTACCGCCAGCAGGGCTTGCTGAGCGATGCAGAGGTTGAGCCATACGTGCCGGACGCGGCGGGGCGGGCGCTGGTGTTGTCGGGCAGCTGCTCCCGGGCGACGCAGGGGCAGGTGAAGTGGGCCGAGGGTCGCTTGCCGATGTGGCCGGTGGATATCCCCGCCTTGCTCGAGGACCCCGCAGGATACTTGGATCAGGTTTGTGCCTGGATCGAGCAGCAAGACGCCTCGCAACCCGCCGTGGTCGCGTCCACCGCTTCGCCGGAGAAGGTCTCAGCCTTGCAGGCGCAGCACGGCACCGACGCCGTGGCTTCGGCGGTCGAAACGCTGATGGGCCGTATCGCGGTCGCTGCGGTTGAGCGTTGTAACGTCCGCCGCATCCTCGTGGCGGGGGGGGAGACCTCGGGCGCGGTGGCTGCCGCGCTCAACGTCGACGCGGTACAGATCGGCCCGGAGATCGCCACGGGCGTGTCGTGGACCCAAACGCTCGGCCAATCCCCAGCCGTCGCCCTCGCCTTCAAGTCCGGCAACTTCGGTCAGGAAGACATCTTCACCACCGCATGGGAGAAACTGCCATGAGCGAACGCGACCTCCGCGAACGCATCGCGATGCACGGCAAGTCGCTCTTCGACCGTGGCCTAACCGCCGGGAGTTCGGGCAACCTCAGCGTCCGCCTGCCTGATGGCATGCTGGTCACGCCGACCAACTCCTGCCTCGGCCGACTCGACCCCGATCGCATCACCAAGCTCGACCACAACGGCAACGTCCTTGCGGGAGACAAGCCGTCCAAGGAAGCCTTCCTACACCACTCGATGTTCCGGGCCCGCCCGGACGAGCAGGCTATCGTGCATCTGCACTCGACCTACTCCGTGGCGGTCTCGTGCATGGATGGGCTCGACCCCGAGAACCTCCTGCCGCCTATCACTGCGTATCACGTGATGCGCATCGGCAAGCTCCCGCTCGTGCCGTACTTTGCGCCGGGCGACGAACGCCTCGCCGAGGCGGTTGAGCAGGCCGCCAAGCTTTCGCATGCGGTGCTGCTCGCCAATCACGGCCCGGTCGTCGCGGGCAAGAGCCTCGACGCCGCGGTCTACGCCTCCGAAGAGCTCGAAGAAACCGCCAAGCTCTTCCTGCTCCTGCGCGGCGAGAAGACGCGTTACCTCACCGATGTCCAGGTCGCCGACCTGCACGAGCGGTTCCCCAGCTAATCCCGTTCCCGGATACACTCCGCCCATGTCCATGTATGTCGTCACCGTGTTGTTTGAAGTCGCCCCCGAGCACGTCGACTCGTTCCGCCTCGAGATGCTCAAGCAAGCAGAAAACTCGTTGAGCCTCGAGCCCGATTGCCACCAGTTCGATGTGTGTTTCGACGCGGAAGACCCAGGTAAGTGTTTCCTCTACGAGAAGTACACCGACCGCGCTGCGTTTGATGTGCACCTGGCGAGTGATCACTTCAAGACGTTTTCCGAAACCGTCGCCGACTGGGTAACCGGCAAGACGGTCAACGTCTGGCTGGAATCGCCCACGTTCTGAACCTCGACCCTCCCGCTTTTTCTTTCACCTCACAGGTTTTCTCATGAGTTCGTACCGCATCGCACTGCTCCCCGGCGACGGCATCGGCCCGGAATGTATGGCCGCCACACGCATCGTTTTGGATCGTCTCGGCGACGTGTTCCCGGGGCTTGATCTGTCGTACACCTCCCACGAAGCTGGGGCCGAGCTGTACCGCAAGACCGGCGAAACGCTCCCCCAAGCCGTGCTCGACGACTGCCTCGACGCCGATGCGGTGCTGCTCTCGGCGATTGGCCTGCCTGATGTGCGTCAGCCCGATGGCACCGAAGTGCAGCCCACGATGATGGTTGGCCTCCGCCGGGCGCTCGGCGTGCACTCGGCGATCCGCCCGGTGAAGCTCTACCCCGGCTCCCCCTGCGCCCTCAAAGACACCGGCCCGGGTATCGACTTTGTGGTGATCCGCGAAAACCTCGAAGGCCTCTTCGCTTCGTTTAACGGCGGCAGCCGAGTGGGCGACGAAGTCGCAACCGACACGTTGGTGGTCACCCGCAAAGGCACCTCGCAGGTCACTGACTTCGCCTTCCGTTTGGCGCAGCGCCGCAACGGCCGACCCAGCGACGGCAAGAAGATGGTCACCAGCGTCGACAAGGCCAACGTCTTCCGCAGCTTCGCCTTCTTCCGCGAGGTGTTCTTCGATGTCGCCAAGAACTACCCCGACATCGAGAGCAACGCGGTCTACGTCGACGCGATGAGCCTGTACATGGTGCAGAACCCCTGGGACTTCGATGTACTGGTCATGGAGAACCAGTTCGGCGACATCCTCTCGGACCTCGGCGCGGGCTTGGTTGGCGGCCTGGGCCTAGGCCCGTCCGGTGAGATCGGCGAAGACCACGCGCTCTTCCAACCCTCGCACGGCACCGCGCCGCAGCTTGCGGGCAAGAACGTCGCCAACCCCATGGCCACCATCCTCTCGGCCGGCATGATGTTCGACTGGCTCGGTGACAAACACGACGACCAGCTCTGTCTCGACGCCGCGGTCAAGATCGAAAACGCGGTGGCGCAAGTGTTGGAAGAGGGCAAAACCCTCACCGGAGACCTCGGCGGCTCGGCCTCGACCACTGAGGTGGCTGAGGCCATCGCAAAGTGTCTGGCGTAACTCACTCGTACTGCAGATAGATCGGTTCGGTCACCGGGCCCAGGGGCAGAGCGTCTTGCTCGGGATCGACGATCGCGGCGACAACGCCGACGGGCAGTTTATCGGCATCAATGCTGAACGGCTTGTCGGGGTGGGCGGTGAAGTTATAGGTTGGCCGGGGCGTATTGATCAACGCATCGGTGATGTCCTGGTCTTCGCCAGTGAGTAAGACGTCGAGGGTTTGGAACGCGGCGGCGTTGTTGGCCGGGAACGTGGCGGCGGCGAGGGTGTTGAGCTGCTCGGTGAGGAAGTCGTCGTAAGGGGTCACGGGTTGGATCAAGCCGTGGGTCAGGACGACGCGGGCGGTGAGTCCGGCGGGGCCGTTGACGACGACTTTGAGCCCATCTTGAGAGTAGGTTCCGACACCACCGGGGGAGATGCCGTTGACGGTGAGCGACACTTCGTGGCCGGGCAGTTCCTGTGAGGCCAAGCCGTGCGAACCCGCCTGCTTGGTGGTGCCGTGGAGCTGGCCCTGGGCCTGGCTACCGTCGGCGAACGTCACGGTGAAGGTGGAGCCGATGAGCTCGGCCCCCGAGACGCCGCCGACGTCCCACTTCGGCGTGGTGCCCTGATCGAGCGGCTTCTTGTTCGTGCTAGCGATAGAGTTGGGGTCCATGTCGATGGAGAAGCCCACGGATTCGCCGGGGGTGAACCCGCCGTCCACTTCGGGATCGAACACGAGTTGGATGATTCGATACCCCTGGGTTCCGCCCGCGCCGACGTACGGCGAGTCTTCCATGTCGCTGGGCGCTACAAGCCCCGTGCCCCCGGGCGTATCGATCTTGAGCGGCTTGGCGACGCTGTCCCCGGCCAGCCCCTCGGGGTCGAACACGCAATCGGGGTACAGAGCCCCGGTGACGTCGAGGGTGAAACCCGTGATCGCCTTGCCGCCGGTGTTGAGCACGGTGAAAGAGTTCTTGCCGTAGTTCGATCGCTGCACGTTATCCACGGCGTGCGTAATCCGCAGCACCGCGGCACCGGTTTCGGTAGACGGGGCGTCGGCGACGGCGGGCGCATTCATGGTCAGCGGCACGGCTGCAGCACATGTGAAGAGGGCAATGGTCTTGGAAAAGCGTGGCGAATAACGGTGGTTCATGAATTGGCACTCCTTAGGTAGTGCAAGCATATGTCGATGGGGCACGGTAGGAAACCCTGGTCAATAGCGAGGCCGAGTGGCGGAAGCTCTTGCGGACGGAGCAAACCTGGATTCGCATTGAGCATAAACATCAACCTCTCAATATGGGGCAGTGGCGGGCTTGGATAGAAAAAATGATGTGTTGTCCGTTTTAGTCTTGGTTCTAGTTTATGTCATACCTACTATATGCGAACGCTTTCAATTTCTGCGTTCCCGCCTGGGGTGTCTTCCCCGATTGTTTCTGCCTCACCTTTAGTTTTCTGGAGCCCACACCATGAGTTTGTTGTTTCGTCGTTCGGCCTGGGGTATCGCTGCGCTCGTATTGAGTGTGTCGATGGGTTCTGGAATCGTTGCTCAAGACACCTATCTCGAAAAAGACGGGCTTCTCGTGCTCGAAGCCGAGGCCGCAAGCAATATCCCGACCAACCACTGGGCGGTCGATAGCTCTGTTGCAGGCGCATCCGGCGGCAGTTACCTGCGGGCCAAGACCAACTCCTTCGGCAACCCCGGCCGAGGGACCATCAGCTACAACTTTCAAACCACCAGCACCGGCAACTTCCAGTTCAACTTCCGCTCCCGCATCGGTCAGGGCACCAGCAACACCGAGCACAACGACACCTGGGTCCGCCTCGTCGATCGCAACGGCAACGCCATCGCCCCGATCGCCAATAACAACGATGTCCGTTCGGGACGCTGGATGAAGGCGTACCGCAACGGCAATGTCAGCCAATGGATTTCTCAAGCCTCGAACCGTGATAACGATCCGCACTCGATTTCGTGGTCGCTGCAAAAAGATACCGAGTATGCGATTCAGCTCTCCAGCCGATCGGCTGGGCACCTTGTGGACCGGCTGTATCTCTGGGACCGCTCGCGCTACAACTTCGCGAACCAAAACGCGGGGTGGGGCGCCAATGAGAACGCGCTTAACAACCTGACGAACTCCGGGCTTGTACCTGAGCCGGGGACGGCTGCACTGTCCTTAGGCGTGATGGGCTGGCTGCTTTTGCGTCGGCGTCAAATCGCTGGCTGAGTGATCTCAGCTATACATCCAAACGAACCAGCGGATCGACAGCAGCAGGTGCAGTGACCACACCACGGGCACCGCGCTGATGCCCACCGCGAAGATTGCGAGGCGTCGCGCCGCGGCGGGTGACTGCGTCAACACCGCATGCGTGGTCATCAGGACCAACGCCACGACCGCAGCTTTGAACAGCGTTAATCCCGGAAAGCCCGCCTTGCTAAGAATCAGGTTGGCGATTGGGTTGGCCTCGCTGCCGAAGTGCACGTTGAGGATCACCCAGGTCAGCACGAGGTCGGCCAGCGAGACCGCGATGAAGGCCGGGGCGAATCGCCGGGGCAAGCGGGCCCGGACGGTGTCGTTGGACATCGCCTCGCGGGCACCTTCAGCCAGAATCGTGAGAGCGGACATAGCGGTGGCTTGAGGCTGAGCGGAGTAGGTCATCATCCGTTGCGCCCGCTCGGCTCGTTGTCGTGAATAGTGTGAAACACTGTCAATCATGGAGTACATCCTTGCGAGTGCAGTGGGTACGCAGTCCGTTAGGCTGCCTGCTATTTACTTGAATCTAACGTTGTGGCGACAAATTTCATTTTTCACTCATGGTTTTTCAACATGCCTTACTTTGCTGGCGCAGCGAATAATGCTTGCGCAAGGTGGGTGTCGGTTGGAAGAGCCGGATGGATGGAGTTGGGCGAGACAACTACGCGGGTGACCGGGGCAGAGTCTTCGATGCCCGGAACAACTGAGCACGGTCACGTCCTACGAGAACCGTTCCGGGGTTTCGCTGGGCTCTTCCCCGGCCACCCGGCCCACGGCGTGTTTGAATGTCATGCGGTTACGACCACAACCCCGCGTCAATCATCTGTCGAGTCGCTTGCTCGGCCCAGCCGCGGTTGGCCAGCGGGCTCGCCGGGCTGGGGTGGAGGATCGAGGTGATCTTCAGCGAATCACTCTCGCCGAGAACCGAGTGGGCTTTTTGCTCGGCGAACTTGCCGATGCCGACAATGCACTTGGGTTTGAGTATTTCGACGATCGTCTTGAGGTGTGCATTGCACACCGCTTCGAGCGGCTCGCGTTCCTCGGCCGGGAGTTTGTCGGGGGTGCGGTTCTTGCCGCCTGCTTCCATGAACACGAGCGGGCAGTAGTTGGTGATGAAATGTTCCTTGAAGAACGCCTCGGGCTCGCCGTAACGTTGTTGCATCAGATCCCAGACGCGTCGGCCCGAGACTTCCGAACGGGAGCACGCCAAGCCTTCGACGGGGCGCTTGGGGTGCTGTCCGGTGTCGGGGGTGGGCGGGTTGTTGAGTTTGTGGGTGATCTTAATCCAGTCGCGCACGGCGGCGACCTCACCGAAGGGCACGCCGGTCTGGGCCATGCCCCAGGGGCCGGGGTTCATGCCGAGCATGAGGATGCGTTTGCGTGATCGGCCGAAACGCGAGAGGTACTGCTCGTGCATCGGCCGGGCGTAGGCGAGCGGGTTGTAGACGTGGGTGACGGGACCGGAAAACGATAGGCGGTCACACGCGTCGGATAATTCGCGAGCGGCATCGATCAGGGCTTGAGCGGTTTTGGTGGGGCGAGCCATGAGCGATAGCTTAGCGTTGTAAAAAAGCCCACACATGATTTGAAATCATGTGTGGGCTTTGTGTTTCAAACTATTGCGGCGGGCTTAGCTGATGCCGTCTTGGGTCGCCATGTACTTCATCAGGTCGACGACGCGGTTGGAGTAGCCCCATTCGTTGTCGTACCACGAAACGACCTTGAAGAAGGTTGAGTCGAGCTCGATGCCCGCGCCGTGGTCGAAGGTCGAGCTGCTGGGGTCGTGGATGAAGTCGGTGGAGACGACTTGGTCGTCGGTCCACGAGAGGAAGCCCTTCATCGAGCCTTCCGCGGCGGCCTTCATGGCGTCGGAGATGGCTTGGTAGGAGGTTTCCTTCTCGGTGACGACGGTGAGGTCGACGACCGAGACGTCGATGGTCGGCATACGGAACGCCATGCCGGTCAGCTTGCCCTTGAGCTCGGGCAGGGCCAGGCCGACAGCCTTGGCGGCGCCGGTCGAGGCGGGGATGCAGTTCACGCCCGCGGCACGGCCGCCGCGCCAGTCCTTCTTCGAAGGACCGTCTTGGGTGGGCTGGGTGGCGGTGATGGCGTGGACGGTGGTCATCAGGCCCTTGGCGATACCGAACTCATCGTTGATGACCTTGGCGATCGGGGCGAGGCAGTTGGTGGTGCAGGAAGCGTTGGAGACGACCTTGGCCGAGGCGTCGAGCGACTCGTGGTTCACGCCCATGACGATGGTGGGCACTTGGTCGGGGCTCTTGGTGGGGGCCGAGATCACCGCACGCTTGGCACCGGCGGCGATGTGCTTGGCGCAGCCGTCGTAATCGGTGAAGAAGCCGGTGGAGTCGACGACGTAGTCGACGCCGACTTCGTCCCACTTAAGGTTGGCGGGGTCGCGCTCGGCGGTGGAGCGGATGGTCTTGCCGTTGACGTAGAGGTTTTGGTCGTCGGACGACACTTCGCCGTCGAATCGGCCGTGGACCGAGTCGTACTTCAGCAGGTAAGCCAGGGCGTCGTTGTCGAACAGGTCGTTGATGGCGACGACTTCGACGCCTTCGGTTTCCTGGGCGGCACGGAAGACGAGGCGACCGATGCGTCCGAATCCGTTGATACCGATCTTGAGAGCCATACCTCAAATACTCCAAAAACTAGGGGGTT
>JBCCWB010000019.1:0-28151 GCA_039194345.1 Planctomycetota bacterium | reverse complement strand
TCGGGGACCGCGTAGCCGACAGTGTCGGGGATGTTGATCGTCGTCGCGCCGGCCGCGATGACCGCCGCGGTGATGTCGACCAGGGAGTTCAGCTCGGTCCGGCTGCCGTCCTCGGGAGAGAACTCGACATCCTCGACGTACCCGCGGGCCTGCTCGACGCTGCGCTGCGACAGCTCGATGATCTGCTCGAAAGCTTTTTTCAGCTTGTGCTCGCGGTGGATCTTGCTGGTGGCGCAAAAGACGTGGATGCGTCCGCCGCCGCCGGAGGTCGAGTCCTTCACCGCTTCGCCGGCGCGATCGATATCACGCGGGACACAGCGGGCCAGGCCACAGACGATCGGCTTAGTCAGTTCGCCGGCGATAGCTTTGACCGCGTCGAAGTCGCCCTGGCTGGTGATGGGGAAGCCGGCCTCGATGACATCGACGCCCAGGGCCTCGAGCTGACGAGCGATCTCGAGCTTCTCGGCGTGGTTCAGCGAAGCGCCGGGCGATTGCTCGCCGTCACGGAGGGTCGTGTCGAAGATGCGGATGTCAGTCATGGCAGGCTCGGGGGTTGGGAGGCGTGAGGGTTGAGGTTCGAGGCGTGAGGGTTAACAGGTGCACAAAAAAACCCTGTCGGGCGTGGCCGGACAGGGTTGGCGTTTGTGCGTTTAGCAGCAGCGAACCTTATCCAGCCCAATCCATAAGCAGCAAGCCGTTTAGCTTGTCGCCGAGGACCGAGAGAATAAGGGAGTCGCGTTGCATGTGCGAAAAAGGTAGTCGTGAGGGTCGGGGATGTCAACGACGAAATCGGGGAATCATGGAACTTCGCCCAACCCCCTATCGGCAGAATTCCTAGCCCCCGAAAGCTAATCACGAGGCGGTCTCAAACTCACTCTCTTCCTGACGTATACAAGAATCCATCCCGCGCTGAGACCAAAGCCCATAGAAATCAACGAATTGAGGACAATTCCATCCCCGTGCCAAATGGGCCTGCCACCATTTACTCCCGGCCGGTATCCCGTCGACCACATCACTGCAGGTGCACCTATCTCCAAAATTTCACCGTGCCTCAGAGTTTCATTCGCCATCGTGAGCAGAACCCCACCAAGCAGCACAGCCAGCGAAAAAATGATCGCCCACGTCCAAAACCATCGGGCGATCGGCAGCTTCCCATCCCAAAAGGTGGCTGAATCTGCTGGATCAAACGCACGCCCACACTCGGGGCATTCCCCAGCCGGAAGCCCTTTCAGGTTGTAGCGGCATTGCTTGCAGTACACGGCCATACACTCAAGCATAACCGTATTAAATTTGACATGAAATCAATTGATAATATATTTAACTTCCCGCCAGAATCCCCAATCGAGTTCCACCCATGAAAATGACCATGCGATGGTTCGGCACGGATGACCCCGTGCCGCTGAGCAAAATCCGCCAAATCCCCGGCGTCACCGGGATCGTCAGCGCGATCTACGACGTCGAGGTCGGCGATGTGTGGCCTTTCGAGAAGATCGCCGCACTCAAGCAGGCCATCAACAAAGAAGGTCTCGAGCTCGACGTCATCGAATCCATCTCGGTGCACGAAGACATCAAGCTCGGCCTGCCGACGCGCGACGACTACATCGATGCGTACTGCGAGTCGATCCGGAACGTCGGCAAGGCTGGCATACCCACGCTCTGCTACAACTTCATGCCCGTGTTCGACTGGACGCGGACCAACCTCCAGCACACGATGGGAGACGGCTCTCATGCGCTGAGTTTCTGCTACGAAGAGCTCAACGACATCGATCTCGACGCTGAGGGCGCGGCGAACCTTCCGGGGTGGTCCACGGTGTACACGCCCGATCGCTTCAAGGAATTGATCGATCGGTTCCGGGCGCTGGGCACCGACACGCTGTGGAACAACCTGACCTACTTCCTGCAGCGGGTGGTGCCGGTCGCGGAAGAAGCGGGTGTCAAAATGGCGATCCACCCGGACGATCCGCCGTGGTCGATCCTGGGTCTGCCGCGTATCGTCACGGGCGAAGCCGCTTATGAGCGCATTACGAATATTGTCGACAGCCCCTCCAACGGTGTCACCGTCTGTACCGGCTCATTGGGCGCGAGCCTCAGCAACGACCTCCCGCAGATCGTCGACAAATTCGGCAAGCGCGACCGAATCAATTTCGTGCACATGCGTAACGTCGCGGTCACCGGCAACAAACAGTTCAACGAGGCCCCTCACCTGTCGCGTCTCGGCAGTGTCGATATGTACGCGGTAATGAAGGCGCTGGTCGCCACGGGCTACGACGGTCCGCTGCGACCGGACCACGGCCGAATGATCTGGGGCGAAGAAGGGCGACCAGGCTACGGGTTGTTCGACCGTTCGCTGGGACTGATGTACCTGCAAGGCCTGATGGAAGCCGCCAAGAGTCAACGCAACAGCCAGTGGTAAATACCGCCGCGAAAGAAGGAAAATAAAAAAGACGGACCGCGGAGAGGGGACGCGGGCCGTCCGGGAGACGGGGAAGATCAATTGTGAAGCCGGGTTGCGGTCGGCCAGCCCGTGGGTGGGTGATGATATCGTCTGGTATCTTCCAGACGACGTTCATTTCAGGTCGGGCGGTCGGCGGACCGTTCACCTGGATCTTTCGTCATTGGCCTTGCCCCAGGGAGTATCCGGGTTTGCCATCAAAGGTGTAGAGGTTCTCGGTTTTGATCACGTCCATGCCGTGGTTGGCCAGGTGCGTGAGCAGCAGGATCAACTGCTTGGGGGTGGTCGAATCGTCGTGATCGAATTTCTCGTTGGCCTCGCGGGGCACGAATCGGCAGCGCCAGTGGTCGGTGCAGAACGTCTCGGGGAAGCCCTGGGGCCAAACTTTCACGCCGCGGTTGGTGATCATCTGCAGCTGCAGGCCCGAGCTCTGCGAGATGTATTTCAACCGCGCGGCCAGCCGTTGGGGATCGCGTTTCGGCTCGTCCCAGTCCAGGAAGATGTCTACACCCACGAGTTGTTTGAACGGCTTGGCGGGCGGAACCTTTCGGCTGAGCACCTTGACCTCGGCGGGTTCTGGAGCGGTGTGGTACTGCACGGCCTTGAGCTGCCGGGGCTTGAGGTCGAGGCGGTCGATCACCGCGTCGGCGAACTCGGCGGTGCCGACTTTCAGTTGACTGAGATTGGGATCGTAGAGGTCGGGCGTGTGGATGCCGTCCTCGATCGTGCTGAGCAGTGCGTTGTGGATACGCTCGGCGGCTTCGTTCTTGCCCAGGTGCACCAGCATCTGCACCGCGGCCAGAATCAATCCCGAGGGGTTGGCGATGTCTTGGCCCGCGATGTCGGGGGCGCTGCCGTGGATCGCTTCGAACATCGCGCAATGCTCGCCGATGTTTGACGTACCGCAGAGGCCAACGCTGCCCGCGATCTGCGCAGCGATGTCGCTGATGATGTCGCCGTAGAGGTTCGGGGTGACGATCACGTCGAACCGCTCGGGCTGGTCCGCGAGCATGGCGGCGCCGATGTCGATGATCCAGTGGTCGTTTTCGATCTCGGGGTATTCAGGGGCGATCTCATTGAAGACCTGATGGAACAGGCCGTCGGTCGCTTTCATGATGTTGTCTTTGGTGAAGCAGCTGACACGCTTTCGGCCAGTGGACCGGGCGTAGTCGAAGGCGTAGCGGACGATCTTCTCGCAGCCGGGCCGGGAGATGAGCTTGAGGCATTGGGTGACTTCATTGGTCTGGCGGTGCTCGATACCGCCGTAGGTGTCTTCTTCGTTTTCCCGGACGATGACAACGTCCATGCCCGGGTGTTTGCTGGCGACGAATGGGGTGTAAGCGACGCACGGCCGAACGTTGGCGTAGAGGCCAAGCGTCTTGCGAGTGGTGACGTTGAGCGATTTGAAGCCGCCGCCCTGGGGCGTAGTGATCGGGGCTTTGAGGAAGACCTTGTGATCGCGGAGCACGTCCCACGACTCGGGCTCGATGCCCGCAGAGATACCGCGTTCGTATACCTTTTGGCCGATCTCGATCGTGTCGTAGTCGAGCTCGGCCCCGGCGAGATCGAGGATGCTGAGCGTGGCGGCCATGATCTCCGGGCCGATGCCGTCGCCGTAGGCCACCGCGATGCGGGTCTTGGTCGGGGCGGACGTCAGGGAAGCGGGGGCTTCGAGTTCGGCCAAGGCGGGCTTGAGGGCGGCGGTCATTGAGGGTCTCCGGACGAGGTTTCTGGTAAAATCTATCTGGAAAACAAATGCACGAATTTATTTTCGTGAAAACTTTATCCCTACTTTAGATTCGTGTCAACCCCATGGCCCCAAAAAAAACCGCGCCCACTCCCAGCCCGTCTATCGAGGCCGATAACCACGTGCAGTTCACGTTTCTCAGCAATCACTCCCACGTGTTGTTGCTGCTCGCCCTCGAGCCGGACCTTCGGCTACGCGACCTCGCCACGCAGGTGAACATCACCGAGCGGGCGGTGCAGAAGATCGTCGCCGACCTCGAAGCGGCCGGGATCGTGACCCGGGAGAAAGAGGGGCGACGCAACCACTACATCATCCACCGTGATCAGCCGCTGCGTCACCCCGTCGAAGCCCACCGCACCGTCGACGACCTGATCAAGATGGTGCACGGCCGATAGCCGCGGCTTTCGGTTCCGCCACGCGAACCAAGCACATGGTGTCGCCGTCCAAGACGATCTCCTGCGGCTGCCAGCGGTCGATGTCCTCGCGGTCGCGGATGAGCTCCCACTCGAAATCCTGCAACACACACCACGCTCCGGGCTGGAGCGAGTTGCTGGGCGTGTACCAATCCGCCGGGAGCTGCGTCGGCCTGACGCCTGAGTGGTGGTACATCTCCGGGTGGTCGAACACGGTCTTGGTGGCGTACACCGCCGGGGCATCGGCCACGGTCTCGCGCAGCTGGGCTGACGCGGTGAGCACGCCTTTGTCGTGTTTATCCGACAGCCAGCGTCCACCGAAGGTGCTCATCGTGGCGAGCAGCGCGAACGACAGCCCCACCAAACCCCAGCCTGCGCGGTGACGGATGAGTTTGACCAGCGCCCAGGCGTTCGCCGTAATCGCCAGGCCCGCGGTGATCCACGGCCAGCTCATCTCGTGCGCTTCGGTAGACGTCTTCGCCAACACGACCGAACCCACCGCCAACACGATCGCAAAGATCGACATGCCCGCCCGCACGGCTTCGCGTCCCTTCTCGCCGCCCACCATCGTGTCCCACCGCCCCGCCACCGCCGCGGCGAACATCGGCACCATCACCAGCAGCGTGTAGTAGTAACGCGGCTGCCGCAACCCCACGACCAGGCTCACCAGCGCCCCCACGACGAACGCAGCCATCAAGCCGATCAGAAGCCGTCGTTCGCGCTCGTCCCACGCGCCGCGTCGCAGACCGAGGATGACCGGGATCGCCAACAGACACGCAGGCAGCGCGTATGTCGGTGACAGCAGCGCCGCGCCGACCGCCCGTCCGTAGCGTGCGAGTCCCGAACCACCCATGTAGCCCGACACCTCTTTCATCCCCGTCGTGTCCACCGCCCCGTCGCCGCCAGCGTTCATCCGCATCCACACCAGCGTGGCCCACACGCCGAACCCCGCCAGGCCCAGCACGATTGACAGCCACAGCTTGGGTCGGACCATGACAAGCAGCGAGCGTTTAACCGTTTGGCCACTGCCCCACGCCGACGCGATCGCCACCCCGACCCACGCCCCCAAAACCGCAGGCAGACCCGCCGGCCCCTTGAGCAGCCACATCGCCGTGCCCCCGATCACCACCAACGCCATCGCCCCCCACGGCCATCGCTTCCCCGACACCCCCGCCTCCATCAAGCCCACCACGCACAGCCCCACAGCCAGCGTGTTCGCTGCATCGATGTCCGCCGATCGCGCCATGGTCCACCACGAAAACAGAGACACCGCCGCCGCCCCCGCCGCGAGCGCCCCCATCGTTCCGAACCAGCGCCCGCCCCACCACGCCAGCAACGCCACCAGCCCCGCGATCGACAACACCCCCGGCAGCCGCCAGACCCACTCGGTCGGCTGCCCCACCACCCCCTCGGCCCCCGCGATCAGCCAATACTGCCCCGGAGGTTTTCTTAAGTACGTTTGCCCAAACAACGTCGGCACCACGTACTCGCCCCGCTCGAGCATCTGCGAGCCCGTCATCGCGCGGTGCCCCTCGGTCCCGGTTAGCGGCGCATCCGCCAACCCGGGCCACAACGCCACGACCGTCAACAACCCCCAGCCCAGCACCAAGCCCCATCGCATCCCGCAGGCCTCCTTGCCCCCCGCTTGAAATTGCATTGACACTATACTCCTCACTCCCAGAAGTTTTTCCCCGCTGTTCCCCGCAAAACGGAAGCCCGCCCCGATGTCCGACGCCACGCCCACGATCATCTACACCAAGACCGACGAAGCCCCCGCCCTGGCGACCTACTCGCTCCTGCCGATCATCCGGGCGTTCACCCAAGCCGCGGGCATCGGCGTCGAAATCAAAGACATCTCGCTGGCCGGGCGGATCATCGCGTTGTTCCCCGATCGGCTGACGCCCGAGCAGCAGCAATCCGACGCCCTCGCCGAGCTCGGCGAACTGGCCAAGACGCCCGGGGCCAACATCATCAAGCTCCCCAACATCTCGGCCTCCATCCCCCAGCTCACCGCCGCCATCGCCGAGCTGCAAGAGCACGGCTACAACGTCCCCGACTACCCCGCGTCCCCCACGAACGCCGAGGAAGAAGCCATCAAAGCCGCCTACGCCAAGGTGCTGGGCAGTGCGGTGAACCCGGTGCTGCGTGAGGGCAACTCCGACCGCCGCGTCGCCGGGCCGGTCAAAGAATACGCCAAGGCCAACCCGCACTCGATGGGGGCCTGGTCGTCCGACTCCAAGACCCACGTCGCCCACATGAGCGACCACGACTTCTTCGGCAGCGAACTGTCGCACACCTGCGCTGGCCCCACCACCGTCAGCATCAACCTCGTCAGCGAAGGTGAAACCACCACGCTCAAAGAAGGCCTCGCCCTGCTCCAGGGCGAAGTCATCGACGCCCAGGTCATGAGCGCCAAGGCTCTACGCAGCTTCCTCGCCGAGCAGGTCGCCGACGCCAAGGCCAACGATGTGCTGTTCTCGCTGCACATGAAAGCGACCATGATGAAGGTCAGCGACCCGATCATCTTCGGCCACTGTGTCGAGGTGTACTTCGCCGACCTGTTTGAGAAGTATGCCGACTTGTTTGCCGAGCTGGGCGTGAACGCCAAGAACGGCTTCGGCGATGTGGTTGCCAAGATCGCCGACCTCCCCGCCGAGCAGAAGGCCGCGATCGAGGCCGACATCCATGCGGTCTACGACAGCCAACCCGCCTTGGCGATGGTCGATTCGGACAAGGGTATCACCAACCTGCACGTGCCCAGCGACGTGATCATCGACGCATCCATGCCCGCCATGATCCGCGCCTCGGGTCAAATGTGGGGCCCCGACGGCAAGCAGAAAGACACCAAGTGTGTCATCCCCGATCGCTGCTACGCCGGGGTGTACCGCGAGACGATCGACTTCTGCATCGAGAACGGCGCGTTCGATCCGTCCACCATGGGCAGCGTCGCTAACGTCGGGCTCATGGCCAAGAAGGCCGAAGAGTACGGCAGCCACGACAAGACCTTCGAACTCCCCGCCGCCGGCCAAGTCCAGGTCGTCGATCAAGACGGAAGCAACATCTTCACCTTCGACGTCGAGGCGGGCGACATCTTCCGGATGTGTCAGACCAAAGACGTCGCGATCCGCGATTGGGTCAAGCTCGCCGTCACCCGCGCCAAGCTCACCGGCAGCCCCGCGATCTTCTGGCTCGACGAAAACCGCGCCCACGACGCCCAGCTCATCGAAAAAGTCAACGTCTACCTCCCCGACCACGACACAACGGGCCTCGACATCCAGATCATGGCCCCCGAGCAGGCGACCCGTCACGCCCTGCAGCGTTGCAAGGACAGCCAGGACACCATCGCCGTCACCGGCAACGTGCTGCGGGACTACCTGACCGACCTCTTCCCGATCCTCGAGCTGGGCACCTCCGCCAAGATGCTCTCGATCGTCCCGCTGCTCGCCGGCGGCGGCCTCTTCGAGACCGGCGCGGGCGGCAGCGCTCCCAAGCACGTCCAACAGTTCGTGCAGGAAGCCCACCTCCGCTGGGACAGCCTCGGTGAGTTCCTCGCGCTGGCGGTCTCCATCGAAGACCTCGCCCAGAAAACCGGCAACGCCGACGCCCAGGTCCTCGCCGACGCACTCAACGCCGCGACGACCCAGCTGCTCAACGAAAACAAATCCCCGCTGCGCAAAGTCGGCCAACTCGATAACCGCGGCAGCCACTTCTATCTCGCGCTGTACTGGGCTCAAGCCCTGGCGGCCCAAACCGAGAACGCCGAGTTGCAAGCAAAGTTCGCCCCGCTCGCCGAATCGCTGTCGGCCAATGAAACCAAGATCCTCGCCGAGATCGACGCCACCCAAGGTAGCCCCGTAGACCTCGGCGGCTACTTCCAACCCGACGACGCCAAGGCCAGCGCCGCGATGCGCCCCAGCGCAACCTTCAACGCCGCCCTAGGCAACTGACCGCACCCCACCATCCAAAACCACAACCGCCCACAGCCAAAACTGTGGGCGGCTTCACTTTAGCCCCGGGTCATTCAGACCCGGGGCCACCGCGGCTTACGAATCTTCCATCATTCCGCACAAGCCAAGCCCACTCGCCTCCGCCCCGCCAACGCCGCGACCAACCCCGCCAGCACCAGCCCCGTCGTCGGCTCCGGCACGGTGTTGAACAGCCGCAGCTCAAAGTCATACGACCCCGTCACCGGGTTGCCCGCATTGATCCCCCCGCTCACCCCCGTGTCGCCCAAGATGGTGTACGTCCCCGGCCCCAACACACCCGCGTCGGCAAAGTTCACCACCTCAACCAACCCGTCGTAGTCCGGGCCCATATCGGCGAAGCCAAACGAGGTGAAGACCGTATCCATCGGGTCAGGCGAGAACGTCTCGGTGCCCATGAGCAGCGCTACACGGTACCCCCCCGCACCGCCTGCGCCGTCGATGTAGGTCCCGGTCCCCATCAGGCTGTAGTTCGTGGCCATGTCGACCGTGAACGTCACCGCGTATTCGCTGTCCGCAAAAGTGAGCGTATCGGTTTCGACCGAGTCGTAAGACACGTTACCCGCAGCATCGAAGACAAAATCCATGCCGGCCACGCCCTGTGAGGAAGTCTGAGCCGCAAAAGCGTTGCTGATCTGCGACGGTCGATCGCCGATCACCAAGCCCTCATCGATCGTGTCGTTGAACAAGCCGAAATCCACCGCGGTGTTGGTGACATTCACGTCGTCTGCCGGCCCGGTCCGGGCCTGAATCCGTACCGACGTCTCGCGGTCTTGGCTATCGAGCGTCACGGTAGCAGCTACCGCTGGATTCGCATCGACCACCGCGCAAACGAGCCCCGATAGAAGAAAACCGGCCTTGCCATAAATACCAAGCTCTTTCATCGCATCACCTCGTGGAAACATCGGAATACCACAAGGGATACGCAATATGCTCGATGGTCTGCGCGGCTAGGTAAAGATATCTTTGCCCTCGCCAACACCTACCCGAACGATCAAGACGTCGTGAACTGCTCGGCCAATTTGGTGAGCTGCTCATTGCGCTCGGCCAGCTGCGTCACGGACTCACTCATGGACGATGACGCATCGCCTACCTCGGAGAAGCCCGCGCTGAGTTTCTCGATATCGGCATCGACATCCCGTGATCGCCGGAGGATGCTTTCGAGGATCTCTGCGGCGGTCGCGCTTTGACTGACACACTCCTCGGCCTTCTGGCTGTTGCGTTCCATGGCTTCCCGGGCACGGTTGGTCTCGGTGTTAATCTCCGAGATAGCGTGCTGGATTTCTTCGGTGACGCTGGCGGTGCGGTCGGCGAGCTTGCGCACCTCATCGGCAACAACCGCGAAGCCACGGCCGTGCTCGCCGGCCCGGGCGGATTCGATCGCCGCATTCAAGGCCAAGAGATTCGTTTGGTCTGCGATGTCTTGGATCACCGTGACAAGCGATCCGATGTGCTGGCTACGGCCATCGAGTTGGCTCACCAATTCGCCGCCCTGTTGAACACCCTCGCCGATCACGTGCAGATTCTGGATCGTTTCGCCGATCACTTGGCTGCCCTGCTCCGCGACGCTGCTGGCCTCGGAAGCGTTGACACTGATTTCTTTGGCTTGCTGGTGCATGCTTTCGGCCGTCTGCGCCATTTCCTGAGTGCCCGCCGAGATCGACATTGAAGAAGACGATGCCTCGCGCGCGGCACTATGCACTTCTTCGATGATGCCGCGGAGCGTGGTGATGAAGCTGTTCATGGTCTGGGCCAACTCCGCCGTCACGCCATCGAACCGGGCATCGACCTGGCCGGTGAGGTCGCCGGTGGTCTCGATGTGTTTGATGTCTTTGATCATGCCGTCGACCGAGCGGGCGATCCCGACCTGACCAACGAGCTCGAGTTCGGCTTCCCGCTCAGCGATCTGGCTCATCTCGTGGGCCGAGCGGCGGATACCCGCCATCAATAACCCTACCTCGATCAACACCCAAACCGCGTGCTCAAGCCAAAGCCACTGCCCGGCGCCAACATACCCGTAAATCGATTGCGGCCAGAAGATGCCGCGAGCCATGTGGTCTACCGCGACAATCCCCGTCATCACAATGAGCACCCACGGGTCACGATAGATCGCCAAAACGGCCAACGACACAAACACCGCGAAGTGCCATTCGATTCGGCCCCCGCCGAAGTGGATCATCAACGACACCACCAACGCCTGGGCAACCGTCATCGCCAGCCGGGCCGAACGCGTGCCACGACGGAACCAACCCATCATGGCAGTCGGGACACAGATCACCCCACCCAGCAGCAGGGCCGACCAGACGTGCATGTGGGTCGCACTTTCTTCACCGATCCACGTGCGCGGCGAGATCACCAACGCCTGGGTGATCAGCACGCCCCACTGAATCAACAAGGCAATCGCAAAGACGCGATCATTGCCTTTCCAGAGTTCGCAGTAGGCGCGATTGAGCTTCGATGCGGTGAGATCGTATTTTTCTTGTTCAAGCGAAATCATATGTTCATTGCTTTCATTGACGTCGTAATCATCAAGTCGACGGAACGTTCTTAGGGTTTGGGCATCGGGCAATTCAGCGGGCATCCGTACACTGCGGATTCCCGAATCGCTTCAAGCGGTGGTATGTCCATCACCAGGGCTTCGATCGCATCCAAACCGGGGCTCCGGCCTTCGTGGCCACGCGAAGCAGTAACCCCACCGCTAAATAGCAGTTCGTGATCCGCGCTGTAGACCAGAACATGACCGCTGGTCCGCACCCCGAACCGCTCGGCTTCGTGTCCATCTTCATCCAGCGCGACGACAGAGCCGGGGATGTCCTCCGCCATCTTTTTCAACCGAGTGACAGCCCATTCGTTGCGGCGCTGCTTGGTGTCAAAGAAAACCAGCTGGGTCTTGATCTTCCCCAGATGTTTTGTTGATAAGTGCCGAATATTCGCGAGGGTCGCTTGGGTGCACGGACAATCGGGGTGGGCAAAGACGATCGCCTGGAAGGTGTCTGCCGGCTCCTCAAGATTCGTATCCACAGGCCACATCGGCGGCGCCACGCTCACTTCGCCCGGGGTAGTGGCGTATGCGTTCATGATCGTGAAGCCTAAACCCACAAGAATCAACCACCCCGCAGGGATACCCCAACGAAGAAATGCTTGCCGCACTGAGTAGCGCGCATCATGATTCGATTTCACCGCATGCTGCTTCATACCTCCCCTATCGCCACCTGGGGGTTTTAACTAAAAAGCATGCATACCGTTCATTAAATCGATAAGTGTTAACGGACTAAGTCGAAAGCCACACCCTTGAACGACAGACTGGCCCGATACAAACGTACAACACCGCGGTGTAGTGCACTGCGGTGGTCA
The DNA here is from genome assembly GCA_039194345.1 of Planctomycetota bacterium. Lineage (GTDB taxonomy): Bacteria > Planctomycetota > Phycisphaerae > Phycisphaerales > Phycisphaeraceae > Algisphaera. The sequence goes on along the minus strand of JBCCWB010000019.1, from coordinate 16,202 downwards.
TCTTCAGATGAGATGAATAGCCTCAAGCCGCGTCGCTGGCACGCCGCATCGGCTGTTTGGTTTCCTGCGTGATGTCTTCATCACGGCGTTTCTGCATCTTCTCGAAACGCTCGATGCAGCTCAGAATCTCAGCATGCGCTTCTTCGATGTCGCCCCAGCCGTTGGTCACAACTTGGTTGCCGCCTTCGAGTTCCTTGTACGTCGCAAAGAAGTGTTCGACCTCGCGGAGGTAGTGTTTGGGCACATCGCTGATGTCCAGATAGTCGGCAAAGATCGGGTCGGTGTTGGGCACCGCCAGGACCTTGAAGTCGTTGTCGCCTTTATCGGTCATACGGAACAGACCCAAGGGGCGGCATTCGATCAGGCAGCCCGCGAAGGTCGGTTCGTTCACCATGACCAAGACGTCCAGCGGGTCGCCGTCCTCGGCGTGGGTGCGCGGGACGAATCCGTAGTCGCCGGGGTACATCGCTGAGCTGTACAAATAGCGGTCGAGCTTGATCAGGCCCGAGGTTTTGTCGACCTCGAACTTACTCCGCCGCTTCTTGGGGATCTCCACGATCATGTTCACGATCTGGGGTACGCGCTCCGGGTCGGGGCCGGGCGCGAGTTGCATGTAACGGTTGGGCAGCGGCATGGGGTCTCTCTCAGACACTCAGCGGGAACGCCCTTATGAACACCAAGGGCAGCGCATTCATCACCTTGGTGTGATGCACTCACACAGGTCTATCGTCTGATTTTTGCCGCAAATTCATCGCGGGATGGGTCCGCAAACCGTTATCGGTATGATGAATGAATCGCTAACGTTCATTGGTGTTTTGCCTAACGAGGCCGATTTGTTAAGCCCCACACTCGCCGACATCAACCTCCCGCTGATCGCGATGAACCTGTTGGGCGGGTTGGCGGTGTTTTTGTTGGGCATGACCATGATGGCCGACGGGCTCAAAGCCGCGGCGGGCGAGGGCATGCGGCAGCTGCTGCACAAGCTCACGGGCAACCGGGTGGTCGCGGCGCTAAGCGGCGTGTTCATCACTGCGGCAACGCAGTCCTCATCGATCACCACGGTCCTGCTGGTCGGGTTCGTCTCGGCGGGGCTGATCGACGCGGGGCGTTCGTTCGGCGTGATCGTCGGGGCAAACGTCGGCTCGACGTTCACCGCTCAGATCATCGCGTTCAACATAACGGCCTACGCCCCGCTGCTCATCGCCGCCGGGGTGTTCACACAACTGCTTGCCCGCCGGTCGAGATTAAAAAACTACGCGGGCATTGTGTTGGGCCTCGGGCTTATCTTCGCGGGGATGGGGCTGATGTCCGACGCGACGTATCCGCTGCGGGACGAGCCTGCTTTCGTCGATCTGATGAAACGCATGTCGAACCCGCTGCTGGCGGTATTGATCGGCGCAGCGTTTACCGCGGTAGTGCAGAGCTCCGCGGCCACCACCGGCCTGGTCATTGTGCTCGCCGCGCAAGGCTTTCTCACCTTGGAGGCCGGGATCGCGGTGGCGCTCGGCGCGAACGTCGGCACCTGCGTCACCGCGATCTTCGCAGCCATCGGCAAAACCCGCGCCGCGGTCCGCGTGGCGGCGATGCACGTGTTGTTCAACGTCTTGGGCGTGTTGCTTTGGATCTTCTTCGTCCCGCAGCTGGCGGATCTCACCCGATCGCTCTGACCTTGAGGGGATCGAGCGGCTGGCGGCTGAGGCCCCACGTACCATCGCGAACGCGCACACGCTATTCAATGTCATCAACGGGGTGATCTTCCTCTTCCTCGCCACGCCGATGATTCGGATTGTGGACTGGATGCTCCCGATGCCGGCCGAGGCTCTGGAGGTGCCGAACGTAAAGCCCAAGTTCATCACGTCGAGTGCCCTGGGCACCCCGCCGATCGCGATGGACTTGGCCCGGATGGAGATCGGCCGCGCGGCCCGCCGGGTGGGCGACATGCTCACGGCGGTGCCTGATGCCCTGGACCCACAAAACCAACAGGGGATGAAACAGCTCCAGCAACGGAGCAACGAGGTCGACACGCTGTACGGCCACGTCGTGCCCTACCTCGGAAAGCTGTCGCAACGCGAAGTCTCCGCCGGTACCGCCGATCGCCTCGAAGAACTGCTCTCGATCAGCAACCGCGTTCGCTTGATCGCCGAGATCATCGAGACCGATTTTTTGGCTCTCGCCCGCCGTCGGATGGATGACGATTCGCTCGCCACGGTGCCCGATTCTCGGCAGACATTCGCCGATCTGTACGCCACGAACAGCCAATCCCTCGATTTGGTCATCGAATCTTTGCACACCGGCGATCCGGAACCGGCTAGGCAGGCGCGGGCGCTACGAAAAACGCTGAAAGGGCTACGCAACCGTATCAATCAACACCTGGCGGACATGTTGGCGAACGGCGGATCAAACGATTTAGCCGCGTTCAGGCTAGATTCCGATATCAAGGAATCGCTACGGCGGATCGAAGACCTCACCCAACGGATCGCCAAGGACCTCGTCGCGATGGAAGGTGGGACGCCTTCGTCCATGGCCTGAGCCGAAGGCTTCGCCCGGCGCAACTCTATGCGCACCGGGCTTTGCGGCTAAACTATCGCAATGTCCCGTCCGGCCTCACCGACTCCAGCCCAAGACACTACGCCACCCGCGGTCCGGCCCCGGCCCCGGCCCCGTTGGCTACGTGCCTTGGGCCATGAGGATCCGCCGGCGCGCTTCGAAGCGGGTGCTTACACCTGGCGTCGCCTACATATTTATAAACACGATGCGTTCGCCGCGACGGCGCTCTACGCCCGGGCTGACGACGCATCACAAAAAGCGGTGGGCAAGTTCAGCCGACGCCAACCCGCGTTTGGCGTGCCGTTCTCGTGGCTGGGCGAATGGTTCCACCGGCGTGAGCAGGAAGTCTACCGCCGGATGAACGGCCAACCGGGTGTGCCCGAAGTCTTGGGCGAGATCAACGTCGACGGCCAGGTCTGGCCCAGCGCTGCCGCACGGCTATACATCGAAGGGCACCCACTCGAAGAAGGCGAACGCCCCCACGATAAGTTCTTCCCCGCACTCGAAAAGCTCATCCGACAGTTCCATGTCCACCGCGTGGCGATCGTTGATCTGCACAAGCGCGACAACATCCTTGTCGGCGATGACGGTGAGCCTTACCTCATCGACTTCCAGATCAGCCTGCTCGCCAGCAGCGGGTGGCGGGCGTGGTTTGATCCACGGGCGTGGTGGCTGCCTTCGGCCCAACGTGCCGACCTCTACCACCTCATGAAGAATTGGCGGCGGCACCGCCCCGATCAGCTCACGCCGGAACAGTTGGACTTGGACCGCTACCGTCCTGTCAGCATTCGGTTGTGGCGTAAGTTCATCCGCCCGATCCACGCCGGCCGACGCTGGCTGTTCGTCAAACTCGGGTTCCGCACCGGCAAAGGTGATCCCGCCACCGAAGTCGCGCCGGACGTCCGCCCCGACGACCCCTCGCTCACATCGCCCTCATCCGCGGGGCCGAAACTACCTGCTTAGTCACCCGGCCGTGCGCGACCTTCACCTCGCCCCGGCCCGTTTGAATAGAAAGACTCGTTATCGCATGACCGATTCCAACTCTCCCAACCCCGTCGATCAATCCATGATCGCTGAGATGAACAAGCTCGTCGCCCACGTCGGCGGCAACCCCGACTCGATCCAAGGCAAGTCCGTCCGCGAGATCATGCACACCGGGCTCAAACTGATCACCGACGAGGCCAACCTCGGCGAGGTCAAGCTCATCTCCCGGGCTCTCAAGGAACTCCGCTACGCCCTGAAGGTCTTCCGCCCCTACGACGACCACCCGAAGATCAGCGTCTTCGGCAGCGCCCGGACCCCCGAAGACCACCCCGACTACCAGGCCGCCGTCCGCTTCAGCCGAACGATGGCCGAGTCGGGCTGGATGGTCATCACCGGCGCGGGCGACGGCATCATGCGGGCCGGCCACGCGGGATCGGGCCGCGAGTCCGCCTTCGGCGTCGCCATCCGCCTGCCTTTTGAAACCAACGCCAACGACGTCATCGTCGGCGACCCCAAGCTTGTCACCTTCCGCTACTTCTTCACCCGCAAGCTCATGTTCATGTGGATGAGCCATGCGGTCGCGTTATTCCCCGGCGGCTTCGGCACGCAGGACGAAGGCTTCGAGGCCCTCACCCTCATCCAGACCGGTAAGGCCCCGCTCGTGCCCATCGTCATGATCGACGCCCCCGGCACCCACGCGGCCGGCACCGGCTACTGGATGCACTGGGACAACTACGTCACCAAGTCGCTGCTCGAGAACGGCTGGATCAGCCCGGAAGACAAGAACCTCTACTTCGTTACCGACGACCCCGCCGCCGCCGCCCGACACGTCAGCGGCTTCTATCGCAACTACCACAGCCAACGTTTTGTCCGTGACGACCTGGTCCTGCGCATCCGCCGACCGCTCACCGAGAAACAGCTCGATCAGCTCAGCGACGAATACGCCAGCCTGATCGTCGAGGGAAAGATCAATCAGGGCGGCCCGCTCGAATCCGAGCGCGACCACCTCCAGCTCCCCCGCCTCTGGTTCCACCACACCAAGCACGGCTACGGCAAGCTCCGCGCGATGATCGACCAGATCAACAAATTCGACATCGAAAACGCGGGCTGAACACCGACTCGCTTTTCATCTTCCTGCCTCATTCCCAACCCGCGAGGCTCTCATGCGTTTCCTGATCGTTGGATTGATTGCCGCTCTGACCGTGTCGCCACTCACCCTGCTCAACGCGGCGGACGACGAACCTCCAACGAATCCCGCCGAGGCGGCGGTCGCGTTTCTCGATTCGCTCACCGACGCCCAGCGTGCGGATACCCAGCGCGAGTTCAGCGATCCGCTGCGAGAAGACTGGCATTTCTTTCCCATGCCCCGGGCAGGCGTATCGCGCAAAGATCTCTCGCCCGACCAGCGTTCTGAGTTAGATGACTTGCTTGAATCGTTCCTCACCGCTGAAGGGCAACGCAAAACCCGCGAAACTCTCTTGTTGGAAGACTTACTCGGCCAACTCCAAAACCGCACCGAGCACTACAACTCCGGCAAGTACCACGCCCTGATTTTCGGCAACCCCGCCAACGAAACGGAGCCATGGGGCTTTCGGTTCGAGGGGCACCATTTGTCACTCAACTACACCGTCGTGGACGGGCAAGTCTCGTTCGCCGTGGCCCCCGCGTTCATCGGTGCCAACCCGCACTACGTGATACACGGCCCACACGCCGGCCTCCGGGTGCTCGCCGCCGAGGAAGACACCGCGCGGTCACTCATGATGTCGCTCAACCCCGAGCAACAAGCGCAAGCCTTGATCGCCGATCGGGCCCCGCGCGACATCCTGACCGGTGCCGACTCTGTGGCCCGGCTCGATGAATTCGAAGGCGTCCCCGCTGGCGATCTATCCGCTGAACAGCAAGCCGGCCTCCGCGAGCTCATCAACATCTACCTCGACAACCATCGGCCGCAAGGCACCCAAGCGATGCGTGACGCCATCGAAGCGGCCGGCTTCGAAAACGTGCACTTCGCGTGGGCCGGCTCGATCGAGCCCGGCCAAGCGCACTACTACCGCGTCCACGGCCCAACCTTCCTCATCGAATACGACAACATCCAGAACAACGCCAACCACAGCCACACCGTGCTTCGTGATCTGCACAACGATTTCGGTCGCGATTGGCTGCGCGAGCACCACGACCACCACCACGACAAATAATTCCGCGTTTCCCGATTGACGCAACGCAGCCGGACACCGCAAGCCGCCCGTGGCTAGATAGCAACAACACCTTCGACACCGCGCATGCAGACCCAAGCCTCATGCCTTAGCCGTCTGCGTATTCATAACGATTCATTGACGCTCAGCCCAGACTTGCTACGTTCAGTCATCGAAGCCTGCCTCGATCCCCACCCGGCACCCGCCCGTGGCCCTATTCAATCTTAAATCCGCCAACACGAACCCGACCCGCGAAGTCGTCGCCGGGCTGACGACGTTCCTGACGATGGCCTACATCGTCTTCGTCCAGCCGGGCATGATGGCGGCGGCGGGGATGGACCAAGGCGCGGTGTTCATCGCGACGTGCGTCGCCTCGGCGGCGGCGACGCTGGCTATGGGGTTGTACGCCCGCTACCCGATCGCGCTGGCCCCGGGCATGGGGATCAACGCGTTCTTTGCGTTCACGCTCGCCCCGGCCGTCGGCTGGCCGACCGCGTTGGGTGTCGTACTCGTCAGCGGGCTGGTGTTCCTGGCGCTAGCACTCGTTGGCGTGCGCGAAGCCGTGATGAACGCGGTGAGCCCGTCGCTCAAGCACGCCATCGCCGCGGGCATCGGGCTGTTCATCGCTTTCATCGGCCTCAAAAACGCCGGGCTTGTCGTCGACCACCCCGCCACCTTCGTCACGATGAACCACGACTGGACCCAGCCGGGGCTGATCGTGTTCTTTGTCGGGCTGCTCGTCGCCGCGGTGCTCTACGCCTGGAAGATCCCCGGGGCATTGGTCCTGGGCATCGCCGCGGCCTTCGGGACCGCGCTGGCCTTCCACGCCGCCGGCGGGCTCGAAGGCTTTTCGGTCGACAAGCAGATTGTCTCGCTCCCGCCCGACCCAAGTGCGACGCTGTTCAAGCTCGACCTCGCCGGCGTGTTCACCTGGGCGGTCCTGCCCTACGTCGTCGTCTTCCTTTTTGTTGACCTGTTCGACACACTGGGCACGCTCATCGGCGTCGCCGAGCGCGGCAACTTCCTCAAAGACAACAAGCTCCCCCGGGCCGGCCGGGCCCTGACCTGCGACGCCGGCGGCACTGTCTTCGGCGCGCTGCTGGGCACCTCCACCGTCACGAGCTACATCGAGAGCGCCGCGGGCGTTGAGGCCGGCGGGCGCACCGGGCTGGTCAACGTGGTCGTCGCGGCGTGTTTCCTGCTTTGCCTGTTCTTCTCGCCGATCATCGCCATGGTGGGCAGCTACCCGCCGATCACCGCGCCCGCCCTCGTGCTGGTCGGCGCCATGATGATGCGCAGCGTCGGCCAAGTCGCTTGGGAAGACTGGACCGAGGCGTTGCCCGCCTTCGTGGTCCTCGCCGTGGTCCCGCTAACGTTCTCCATCGGCGACGGCATCGCGATGGGCTTCCTGACCTACGCGATCCTCAAGCTCGCCACCGGCAAGATCGCGAGCGTCCACCCCGTGGTCTGGATCCTGGCCGTGCTGCTGGCGGCCTACCTCACGCTCGTTCGGCCGTCGGTGGGATGAGGCGAGCGAGCCTCCGTCATAGGGCACAGATATTCGCCGTATCCATTAACGATGTACTGACCACCGAAATGGAGGCTGATGTTTAAATGCAGCTCGCGGTCTCGCCCTTTGCGTTGCGCAACACCACCCACTTGCACTTTCTTACCGCCCCGATATATTCGCATAAACGAATATGACTGCTGCCACCCTCACTCAAGCCGATCTCATCTTCCGCGCCTTCGCCGACCCGACTCGGCTGCGCCTGATGAACCTGCTACACGACCACGATGAAGTCTGCGTCTGTGACCTGATGAACACGCTTGATCTGCCCCAAGCCAAGGTGTCGCGTCATCTCGCCACCCTTCGTAAGGCCGAGCTGGTCGAGACCCGCAAAGACGGGCAGTGGGTGTACTACCGCCTCGCGCCGTCGAGCAGCGCGTTCCACGGCAAAATGCTCGAATGCCTGCAGTGCTGTTTCACCGAGGTCCCCGAGCTCCAGGACGATCGCGATCGGCTGTGTGGAGGCGACTGCTGCTGAACTCATCGAAGACTTCGCCCCAGCTACGCATAAACCAATAACTCCTTTACCCCAGGAAACCCCATGGAACTCAACCAAAGCTGTGATCCCTCAAGCGGCTGCTGCTCGCCCACCCCCAACACCGAGCCGCTCACCCAAGTGATCCGCGAAAAATACGGCGAGACCGCACGCAGTGGCCTCTCCAGCTCCGACACCAACGTCCACGCCGTCGCCGAAGCCTTCGGCTACTCCGCCGACGAACTCGCCGCCATCCCCGCCGAGGCCAACATGGGCCTGTCCTGCGGCAACCCCATCGCCCTGGCCAACCTCAACCCCGGCGAAGTCGTCGTCGACCTGGGCAGCGGCGGCGGGCTCGACGTCTTCCTCGCCGCACAAAAAGTCGGGCCCACCGGCCGCGTCATCGGCGTCGACATGACCCCCGACATGATCACCCTCGCCCAGCGCAACGCCCTGCAGGGCCCGGGCGGCAAACCCTACACCAACGTCGACTTCAAGCTCGGCACCATCGACAACCTCCCCTTGGCCGACGACTCGGTCGACGTGATCATCTCCAACTGCGTGATCAACCTCGCCGCCGACAAGAACGCCGTCTTCGCCGAGATGTACCGCGTCCTCAAGCCCGGCGGCCGCGTCGCCGTGTCCGACATCGCGCTCAAACAAGCGCTGCCCCAAGAACTCGCCGATAGCGTCGCCGCCCTGGTCGGCTGCATCGCCGGCGCTATCCCGATCGACGAATTCGAATCGGGCCTCAAAGCCGCGGGCTTCCGAGACGTCGCCCTGATCGACAGCCACGCCGACCTCACCGCCTACGCCAAAGTCGACGGCCAAGCCGCCTGTTGCGCCCCACCCTCCGACGACGCCGTCGCCCTCACCAGCTCGTGCTGCACCCCCGCCGCACCCACCGACAAACCCATGCACGCCGACCTCGGCGACCTGTTCGAGAAGTACGACGTCAACCAGTACGCCGCTTCTATGAAGGTCTTCGCGCTCAAGTGAACCGCCCGACCAACAAAGCGAGCCGCCCTCTCGGACAGCTCGGTGGTGAGTTTTCGTTTTTATCCAAGTTAGAAGATGCCGTTGTCGTTCTTAGATCCACCCGAGATGTCCATGATGACATCCCAGTGCTCCGCGATCTTTCCGTCCTCGATCCGGAACCAATCGAAGAACTGCATCGGCTTGCCGCCAAACGTGCCTTCCGAATGGGTCACGACGAGGTTCCCCTCAGCAATGACACGATGAACCTTGGTGTACACCATGGTGACCCCTTGTTCTCCAAGCTTGGCGAGCGTCTCGGTCAGACCGCTGACCCCGTCGGGAATCATCGGATTGTGCTGTAGGTAGTTGTCGCCGTCGAAATAGTTGCCGAGTTTGTCAAACTGTCCCTGAACAATCACCGTGTCCAAGAAGTCTTCAACCAAGGCTTTGTTAGCTTGCGTCTTCTCACGATCGCGGATGGCCTGCTCACCACCAAGCATGGATCGGCCACTGACGGTTTCGGTGACCTCGGGCTGGACGCCTTCCCAGTGCTCAACGAGCTTTCCATCTTCGACCCGCCAGATGTTCACCAATACGACCGGCGTATCCATGAAGCCCACAGCTCGGCCGTGTAGGGCGATATAGTCTCCGTCGACGACCAAACGGTGCAGCTGATAATCGAAGCCGCCACGTCCGTTGGTTTCCATGGCACCGACCCAGTCGAGGATCGGTTGAACGCCCGTGGGCTGGATCGGGCTGTGCTGGATGTAGTCCGGGCTCCAGAGCTTCTTCACCACCTCAACGTTCGGATTCTCCATCGAGGCATCGATCGCCGCCAGGGCCAGAGCCCGGGTCTGCTGATGCGGAGTCAGTTCGCCAAGTATGCTCTCGCCGGCCAAGGTCGGTGGCGCAGCAGCCAGCATCGCGGCGAATACCAGAACGGCAATGAAACTATTAGTAGGGGTCTTCAACATGGGCAGGGTCTCCGGTGGTCAAGGATGCAGACACCCACATCCCGCCAAAATAGTCCCCATCACCAGCCCGACCGACAAGGTCACCCTGGGACACAATAGGGTTATTATTTGACATTTATGCCTATCAAATAATCAAAAACACATGAAAATAAGCAATAACCCCAATCGATCAGGGTAAATTAATGACACCTGTGCGCCAACCGCCCTCCTCTCCCTTGCCATGAACACCGCGATTCAAAACATCGGCTTTGCTCACACCTCAGGTCAAGAATGGCCGGTCGAGGTTATCCACTTGTCGGAATTGCGACAGCGGAGCATGGACCACTCGATCTTCGATCCGACCCAACTCGACTTCCACCTCATCCAATTCGTCATCTCCGGCCATGGCACACACACCTGCGACTTCGAATCGATCCAACTCCAAGCCGGCGACATCCTCATCATCCGCGCCAACCAAGTCCACGCCTTCGACGCCGATTCTCAGCACGATGCCCTCCTGCTAGCGTTTACCCCCGACGCGACCCGCCAGGCCTCAGGCTTCTTGCCACACTGGGCCGCCGGACGCGCGATCCGGCCCGACCCCAAGGACTTCCGCCTGCTGGTCGATCTCCTTAATTTCCAGCAACGTCTCGACCATCAATCCGCCAACCTCACCTCCCATCACCTCGCTCCCCACCTGCTGGCCACCGTGTTGGCCGGCGTGGACGATGTACTTACCGCCCAAGACCGATCCACCCCGCCGTCCCACCCCGGCTACCAATCGATCGTCCGCCGGTTCGAAACCGCGCTCGATGAGCACCACGCCACCACGCGCAGCGTCGCTTGGTACGCCAGCCACCTGCACCTCACCCCGCGCACCCTTGCCCGCGCCTGCCATACAATTCTCTACCTCACCCCCAAGCAAGCCATCGACACCCGCGTCGCCCTCGAAGCGAAACGCCTCCTCTCAACCACCGATTACTCGGTCGAATCCATCGGCCTGACCCTGGGCTTCACCGAATCCAACAATTTCATCAAATTCTTCAAACGCACCACAAACACTACCCCCAACGCCTTCCGCACACCAAGGTAGCGCCAGGCCGAACCGCCCAAGCAAAGCTTGCGAGGCTTACGTTGATGCTCTACACGCCGACACCACCGAAGCAGACCTTATCTTGCCGCTTGATATCGAAGCCGTTTGAACACATTTAGCTTCTCTTGCAATTGCCCCTGATCCGAATTACGCGGATAGGTGGGGGCAAACCATATCGTATCGAGATCAATCTGAACACCCGACAAGCCATCAAAGGCTTCGAGATCGTCAAGCGCATACCCTTTACCGTCCGGCCCGGCCGCCCAATACACATCGCGAGCCAAAAGGATCACCCAAGGCCCAAGACGCTTGGAGGCCTCCAGCGACATTCTGGTTTTCAGGATGCGCCCATCATGTCCGCGAAACTCCCCAAGGTCCTTGCGTGGATATTCCAAGTATTCCAGCAGGTCGGTTTCCGGGTTGTATCGCGTCACCCATTCAGGGCCCTCAAGCGTCAGCATCAACCCACCATCGATGCCCCAAAAAACCGGCGACTCTTCCGTGATGGTCGCCCACCACGCATGCTTCCCCATCGGCAAAACAGGAGCGTCGTACACCCGCAGTCCCCCGCCATCAGGGTTCAGCACCAAGAACTTTGGCGGCGTATCCCAGTACGGAGGTACCGCGACACACACCCAGATGCGCCCATCCCCCCGATCGGTCGCAGCATCAAGGATCGCCGCATCCCGCAGCCCGGGCAGCACCGGCTGCTCGCCGGCTCCTTCCACGCCAGTAAACGAATAAATCGTCTCGAATTCTTGTGTCTCGGCAACGATGCGTGCGAAGCGTTTAAAACCCGCAAGGTAAAACTCGCCACCACTCTGCATCACACGGATGGGCCGTTGCGGCGTATATACCTTGCCGGGTTCAAATTGATCCGAGGGGATCTCGGTCACTCCTTCAGGTGTTGAGATATAGATCGTATCCCCGGCCCCGACACACACAAACGTGTCGCCGAACACCGCATACTCAAGATTCGTTCCGTAGGGATTGCTGTTCGATGCATCCCACTCAACATCGAACCGATGCAACACCTCAGCTCCGCCCCCCTGTAGCGACATCGCCGCCACCGTCACCTGGAAACGACCTCGATCAACCAAACCCGGCCACCGAACATTGAGCCCTTTGAGAAAAACCGCTGCCGCCGACAACTCCTCGCCCGGCCGAGCATCGAGGTGAACGGCATAGAGCACGCCCCAGTCCGCCACCGGTGCATCGAATTCGATCTCATCCACCACAAACTCGCCCGACAACCACGGGTTGCGTTCAGCTTGGCCCGAGTTGACCTCTTGGACGGCGTCCAAAGCCTCCCGCCGAACGTTGTAGTCCTCGGCCAGCGATTTGATCAGCCTGCGGTGGACCTGTTCGAATTCCTCGGGTACATCCCCTTCACGCAGCGCCACCAGCAGCACCGCGATGTCCCCCGGGGCCGCCTGCCGATCAAGCCCCGCCCGCTTCACGGCTTCATCGAAGTTGCGCGACTGGATTTTCGACAGCCGCCACGCCAATTTACGAGTCGCATCCGGGTGGTAGACCAACGGAAAAGCGTCCCCGCTTTCGATCACGCCACCCAACATCGTGTCATACCATTGCTGGTCTTTCTCCTGCGCTTGCAAAACATCAATCGCGTCATCAAAGACATCTTTGATGAAATGAAAAAAGTTATTGGTATCCATCGGGTAGTTGCCTTTGTACTGACTGCCGGTCTCGGCTAGCGGAAAAAGCAAATCGAGTGCTTGCTCTGCAGCCGCCCGGCGATCAACTTCCGATTCCGAGGCCAACATCCGATGACGTAAGGCCAACAAACGGAACGACGGCTCCGGCCTTGCCTCCAGCCAATCCATCACCGGCTGCAAATCGCCCTCGTCGATCCGAGCAGTAAGCAGGCCCGGCTGGCTGCGGTCCCAATAGAACTGCTTGTTCAAGGCCTCAACCATACTCCTCGGACTGTTCTTGCCCCGACGAGCGACCCCCGAATTCTTCTTAATCATCCCGAACCAGTCGTCCAAGAGCTTAAGCGTCCGGTCCGCATACTCCTGACCGGTCAAAACCATGCCGGGCATCGATGCCAAGAAGTCGTGAAGCGTTAGAGAATCTGTGGACGCCCGCCTTTTTGCATAGGGAAGAAATGCCTCGTACGCCTCCCAACTCTTCCGACGGACTTCGTCCAGCTTCAGCCGATCCTCCTCATCGCGAACCCGACGCTCGACCGACCGGATCACACCCGGTTCCAGGTGCAGTCGCCTGGGTGTCGCAGACGGATCCGCATAGATCCGCAGCCAAGCATCCTGTGTCAGCAGGATCGCATCAAGCATTTCATCCATCCGCTCGACATAGCCTCTAGAAGCCAATGTTTTCACGGAGTTTCGTAATAGACGCGCCGTATCAGCCAACTCCTCTGGCGCAGCATCAGCCTCCATAGCCGCGCGTAACGATTCGACTCTTTCATCAAAACGTTGCAAATACTGAGCCTTGTCCGCGTTGCTAAGTGATGGCAGGCTAAACAGAATCAGTACAACAACGACCAGAAAGAACAATTTGGACATACCGGAATCACTCCTGAAAGGAGTTTCTAGTTTAGCCATGAATGCCGAAAGCTAATAGCAAAACACCATCAATCAATTGACGGAGAGGCGATTGGATGGTGTGCTGTCGGCGTTACTTGCACTACTTGTTGTCGCCAGGGCGAAGCTCGAGAAGCTTGCCGTAGTCGACGATGCCCATGTCCTGCTTCCAGGCTTCGCACATCCGCTCTAGCTTCTGCACCAGCTTAGGCTTGGCGTCGGCGAGGTTGTTGAGCTCGGCGGGGTCTTGGTCGAGGTCGTAGAGCTCGTAGGCGATGCCGGGGCGGTTGAGGGTTTGGGTGTACCAGCCGGGCTCGATGAGGAGCTTCCATCGGCCTTGGTAGATCACGCTCTGCTGGCCCTTGTCGTTGAAGAACAGCGCTTCGGCGGGCGGGCGCGATTCGCCTTTGAGAACCCCGAGCATGTTGCGGCCCGCGAGTGGCTCGGTAGGCTCGCCGCGGAAGGTTTGGGGGTAGTCGATACCGGCGAGGTCGAGGCACATCGGGAGGATGTCGCCGACCCAGGCTTGCTGGTGGGAGAGTGAGCCGGGCGGGATGTGGTTGGGCCAGGCGGCGATGAAGTGGGTTTTGGTGCCGCCCTCCCAGAGCAGGGCTTTCATGCCGCGGTACGGGGTGTTGAAGACGTTGTCGAGGTGGGCGGCGTTGCCGTTGTCGGAGAAGTAGAGAACGAGGGTGTTGTCGAGCTCGCCGGTTTGCTCGAGGGTGTCGATGAGCCGGCCGACGCCTTCGTCGACCTTTTCCATCATGGCGGCGTGGAGGGCCATCTTCAGGCGGAACTCGTCTTCCTGGCCGGGGTTGATCCAGGCGGGTTGGTAGTCGAGGTTGGGGGCGTAGAGGCCTTGGGCTTGGGTGCGCTGGTGGCGGGCGGCTTCGATTACGCGGATGTCCTCGTACTTCTTGAGGTATTTCTGGACAAGCTCTTCGGGGGCTTGGAGGGGCAGGTGTGGGGCGCGGTGGGCGACATAGAGGAAGAACGGCGGGGCGTCATCGCCGGCGGCGTCCTGGATCATTTGGATCGCGCGGTCGGTGACGCCATCGGTGGCGTAGAAGGCTTTGCCGGTCTTGCCGTGGTTGACGTTGTAGCGCTGCTGCCACTTGGAGTAGCAGTGCATCGTGTAGACGCGGTCGTAGGTGAGCTTGGCGGGCTGGTTGCCTTCGCGGATGGGGTGGGGCTGGCCGGGGACGAAGAAGAGGCTGTCCTGGGCGCCGTAGAGGCCGAAGTATTCGTCGAAGCCGCGCTGCTTGGGGAGGGCCAGCCAGTCGAGTTCGATCTCTTCGTCGGTGAGTTCCCAGCCGGGGTGGTAGCGTTTCCAGACTTGTTGTTGTTTGGTGTCGTGCTTCATGGTGCTGCCGCCGAGATGCCACTTGCCGGACATGAGCGTGCGGTAGCCGGCGTCTTGGAGGAGTTCGGAGAGCAGCGGGGTGTTGTAGGGCAGCCGGCCGCGGTGGGCGGGGTAAGGCATTTCGCGTCCCCAGTCGCCGACGACACCCCCGCCGAAGCCGACCTTGGCGCAATCGAGGCCGGTGAGGAAGGTGGCTCGGGTCGGACTGCATCGGCCGTTGGAGTAGAAGTTGCTGAGGCGGATGCCCTGCTCGGCGAGGCGGTCGAGGTGGGGCGTGTCGATCTCGCCGCCGAAGGAGCCGAGGTCGGAGTAGCCCGCGTCGTCGGTCATGATGACGACGATGTTGGGGCGATCGTCGGCGTGGGCTGCAACGGCGGAGAAAAGCGTCAGGCAGGCGACGAGGAGGGGTTTGAGCATATGACTTCCAAGGGGGATGGGCGGGTTGAGAGGAGAATGGCGCGGTCGGGACAGAAAACATGGACGCATCCCGCGCCAATATGTCAACATTTTACAATAAATACTTATTATTGGAAGAGCTAGCCCCGCGACTAGGTGGGAACGCTGAATCTGGCGACTGAGCGAACGCCGTTACTTGATGTCCTCGGCGAGATGTTCTTCCATGCGCACCAGCTCTTGGGCACACCGGATCGCGTGCTCTAGGTAGTCGTGGGGGACGGTCCAGTACCAGCCCGACTCGGACTGGACCAGGCCGCGGTCTTGGGGCTGGGCCAGAGCACCAAAACGCATGGCCATCAAGACGTCCGAACTGACCCAGGGGTCGGAGTGGAAGTAGGAATGCCCGAGCCAGCTGCCGTTTCGTTTTTCGGCGGGGCCGACGTCGATGATTTCGACGTTGGGTTTGTCTTGGATAAAGAGCAGGTCTTCTTCGGTGAGCGCGTCGATGCCTGAGCCGAGCGAACGGACGCCGCGGAGCCAGGCGGCGATCTCAAGGGCGCGGTCGTGGGTAGACATGTAGATGCTCATCTGCCGGGGGAGGCTGGGCAGTTCGTCGTGGATGGCGTTTTCGAAGAGGCCGATGTCGAGGTCGGGGGCGACGAGGACGAGCCGATCAATGTTGAAACGCTCACGGGCGGCAGCGCCGTCGTCTCCGCCGTAGGCCAGGCCCAATTGACTCAGCGCGAGTACCGCAACGGGGGCCCCGGCGCTGTGGGCGATAATGGTCGTGCGGGCGTCGGTTTGGTCAGAGAGGTAGTCGATGAGTAGCCGGAAGTAGCGGACGGAGTACAACGCCGAGGCCTTGTCCGCTTCGTAGCCGGTGAGGTTGCCGCGCGACGGCCATTCGTAGGAGAGCATGACCCCGCGTCCGCCGAGGAAGTGGTGGATCTGGGCGGCGATGCGGGTGTTGGAGTCGAGCTTGGTGTTGTAGCCGTGCACGAAGATGTAGATCTGGTCGGCCCCTGAGCGGGAGAGGTCTTCTTTCAGGCGGTCGAGGAACGCATCGGAAACGTCCCGATTCAACGCACTG
>JBCCWB010000018.1:0-28197 GCA_039194345.1 Planctomycetota bacterium | reverse complement strand
GTGGCAGTGACCGACGGAGACGGTAACGATGCCCGCGAAGGCGTCGAGGTAGCGCGACCCCTGCTCGTCGAAGACGTACTGCATCTTGCCCTCGACGATCATGAGCGGGTCGGCGTAGTACGTGAGGATGCCGGGGGAGAGGTATTGGTGACGCAGCGCAATGACTTCGTCTCGGGTCGGACCGTCGTAGGGCGCGGGCTGGTGATCGAACTGCGGCAGCGGGATGGTGCGCGGGGCGTCGGAGTTGCTGCCGGGGTTGCTTCCGGGGGTGTTGAGTGTTGTCATAGAGCACCTCTATTCATTAGTCGGTGAAGACCGACGGTTCATCCGGTCGAGATTTTGCTGCGGGCTTGACGGGGGCGACGGGGGCTGCAGCCACGGGTTCGTCGGCGTCCACATCATCCGCCTCGGGGATCATCGTCGAGTGCACGCGTGGGCCGGGCTCAAGGCCGCGCTCGGCTTTGGTGCCGGGGATCAGGTTGTCGAGCACGATGCCGAGCACCGCGGCGACACCCATGCCGTTCTTCCCGATCGCGTTGATCACGTCGGCGACCCCCGTGCAGCCGTCGGCGGTCGCTTCGGTCGAGATGCCCGCGAAGTATGCGTTAACCGCGTCCACGCCGCCGTTGTTGAAATAGTGCGGCAGGCTCAGGCCCATAAACAACGCGAAGCCGCCGATGAACAGATTGCGGTCACTGGTCAGGTCAGCCCGGGCAAACTGCCGGACGCCGACTGCGGCGATCAACCCGAACATCGCGCAGTACAACCCCCCCACCACCGGCGTCGGGATCGCCGCGGCGAGCGCGCCGAACTTGCCGAACAACCCGAGCAAGATGAGCAAAACCGCGCCGATCTGGACGACGAACCGCGAGCCGACCTTGGTCAACCCGACGAGCCCGACGTTTTCCGAATACGACGTCGAACTGAACCCGCCGAACACGCCGGTGAGCCCGCAGCCCACGCCCTCGAAGCCGATGCCCCGGCTGATCTCGCCGGGCGTCGGGTCGGCGTCCTTGGGATCCTTCACCGCCATCTGTTTCACCGCGTGGTAGTCGCCGAAGCTTTCGATCATGGAGGCTAGATACCCCGCCAACACGGCCACGATGAACGCGGTCTTGAACTCGGGCATGCCCCAGGGGAACACGATACTGTGCTTGCGGACCCAGTCGGCCTGGGCGAATGCCGAGAGGTCCGGACGGGCCGGGTGCGGATCAATCGCGGCGCCGTCTTCTGCCACGCCTGCTCCGGCGAAGACTTCAAGCCCTGCTAGAGCCGAGCAAACCGCGACCGCCCCGAGGATCGCGATCAGCATCGGGAACATGCGGAACACCAAGCTGAGTTTCCCGAGCACAAACGAACACAAGATGATGAGCACGATCGTGAGGATCGACACCGGCCAATAGCTCGCCGCGACCGGCGCCCCCGCTTGGTACAACGCCAAACCGATCAGCATGATCACCGGGCCCACGACGACGGGGGACAGGATCTTGCGGATCAATCCCATCAACCCGCTGAACCCGATCGCCATCTCGATCAGCGCCCCCGCGATGACCGCCCCTGCGATGTTACGCATCGCCGCAGCGCCGTTGTCTTGCCACTGCGTGAGCTGCTCGTGGGTTGCTTCGACCGACGTGTTCACCGCCGCCCAGTCGATCGGCTGGGCTTCCAGCGTCGCGGCGATGATGCCGAAGAAGGCGGCGAGGAAGGAGAACGACACACCCTGAATGATCGGCAACCGTGAGCCGAGCGTGGACTGCAGCAGCGTCGCGATCCCCGAGCACAGCATCACGCTGGTGATCAGCATCGCGGTGTTGAGCATGCGTTGTTCACGCAGCGACTCGGTCAGCTCGGCGGACAAACCCTCGGGGATCGGCCAGAGCACGGGGGCGAACAGTAGCGGGACCGCGACCGTCGAGCCGAACATGGTGAGTACGTGTTGCAGCCCGAGCACGATGGCTTTGGGCAGCGGCGGCTTGTCGGCAAGGCCGTAGAGGAGCGTCGACGTTGAGGATTCAGAGTGAGCCATGGGGATCGCGCCCGGGGTGCGGGCTTAGTTTTACCATCGGGTAGCAGGCCGACAGGCGATTGGTTTTTGCCTTGATCCCCTCTCCCTCCGGGAGAGGGTTAGGGTGAGGGCGGTTTGGTGTTTCTAACGCTTGGGCAAGTTCATGCCGTGGTTGTTCGCAGCCCCCTCACCCCGGCCCTCTCCCGGAGGGAGAGGGAGAACAGACCATCATTGAGCGACGATCGCGTCGTAGGTTTCCGGCCGACGGTCGCGGAAGAACTGCCAGGTGTTGCGCACCTCGCGGATCATGTCCAGGTCCATGTCGGCGATGACGATGTCGTCATCCACCCGCTTCTCGCTCTGGGCGATGAACTGGCCGCGGGGATCGCAGAAGTACGACTGGCCGTAGAACTCCCCGATTTTCCAAGGCTCCTCGCAGCCGGGCCGGTTGATCGCGCCGACGAAGTATTGGTTCGCCACCGCGTGGGCGGGCTGCTCAAGTTTCCACAGGTATTCACTCAAACCCGCGACCGTCGCGCTGGGGTTGAAGACAATCTCCGCGCCGTTCAAACCGAGGCATCGTGCGCCATCCGGGAAGTGGCGGTCGTAGCAGATGTATACGCCGACCTTGCCGACCATCGTGTCGAAGACGGGGTAGCCCATGTTGCCCGGGCGGAAGTAGAACTTCTCCCAGAAGCCGGGGTTGCAGTGGGGGATGTGGATCTTGCGGAACTTGCCGAGGTACGAGCCGTCAGCATCAATCACTGCGGCGGTGTTGTAGTACACGCCGGTCAGCTCTTCTTCGTAGATCGGCACGACCAGCACCATCTTGTGCTTCTTGGCCAGCTCCATCATGAGCTTGGTGGTGGGCCCGTCGGGGATACGCTCGGTGAGGTCGTACCACTTGGTGTCTTGCTCGGCACAGAAGTACGGGCCGTAGAAAAGTTCTTGGAGGCAAACTACCTGAGCCCCCTGCTCAGCGGCTTTGGCGATGAGTTCGACGTGCTTGTCGATCATCGCCTGCTTGACCTTGGCGACCGGGGACGTGGCGGGTTCGCAGAGGGTGGCTTGGATCAATCCACCGCGGACGATTCGGCTCATAATGTTGATTCCGTGGTTCTCAGCGCAGGCACAATCCCTTAACCTAGCATGGTTCGGCTTGCTTGCCTAGCTTTTTTTACCCCTAGCCCTTGCCACCCCTACGGAGGCGTTCTGCCCATGCCCGAAACCCCCGCCGATGTCCCCATTTTGATCGCTGGGCGATGGGAAACCGTCGCCGCCGACCGCCATACCTCAGTGTTTAACCCTTCGACGGGGCAAGCGATTGCTCAGACCCCGCTGGGCGACGCGGATCTGGTGGACCAAGCGGTGGCCGCAGCCAAAGCGGCGCTGCCCGCGTGGAGCGAGACGCCAGCCGTGGAGCGGGCGCGGGTGATGTTTGCCTACCGCCAACTCGTCGAGAAGCACTTCGACGAGCTCGCCGCACTGGTCACCCGCGAGCACGGCAAGACACTCGCCGAAGCACGGGCCGAGGTGCAACGCGGGCTCGAAATGGTCGAGTTTGCGACGAGTGTGCCGACCATGCTCATGGGTCAGACCTTCCCGCAGATCGCCAGCAGCGTAGACGGCGAAACCAATCGGCACCCGGTGGGCGTGTGCGTCGGGATCACGCCGTACAACTTCCCCAACATGGTGCCGCTGTGGATGTTCCCGATCGCGCTGATGTGCGGCAACACGTTCATCCTCAAGCCCAGCGAGAAGGTGCCGCTGTCGGCGGTGCGCTTGGCCGAGCTAATGGTCGAGGCAGGGCTGCCCGAGGGCGTGTTCAACCTCGTCCACGGCGACAAGACTGTGGTCGATGCCTTGATCACCCACGACGACGTCAACGCCATCTCCTTCGTCGGCTCGACCGCGATCGCCAAGTACGTTTACGAGACCGGCTGCGCCCACGGCAAGCGGGTCCAGGCCGCGGGCGGCGCGAAGAACCACCTGATCATCATGCCCGACGCCGACCTCGACCAATCGGTCAAAGCCCTCGCCGCCTCGGCCTACGGCTGCGCGGGACAACGCTGCATGGCGGGCTCGGTCGCGTTGGCCGTGGGCAGCGTGGGCGATGCGTTGGTCGAGAATCTGGTGGACTACGCCGGTTCGATCAACGCCGCGCCGAGCGACGGCAACGAAGCCGCGGGCATGGGCCCGGTGATCTCGGCAGAGCACAAAGACCGTGTCGCTTCGGCGATCGCGACCGCCGAGACCGAAGGGGCAGACGTCGCGCTCGACGGGCGGGGCGTCGCATCCGGCGATTCGTTCCTGCTCGGCCCATCGGTGATTGACCGTGTGACCACCGACATGTCCGCCTGGAAGAACGAGATCTTCGGCCCGGTGTTGTCCGTCGTCCGCGCTGGCACACTAGACGAAGCCCTGGCCATCGGTAAGGCTTGCCCCTACGGCAACGGCGCTTCGATCTTCACCCGGTCGGGCTACGCCGCACGTCAGTTCAAACGCCACTTCAACGCCGGGATGATCGGCATCAACGTCGGCGTGCCCGCGCCCATGGCCTGGCTGCCCTTCACCGGCTGGAACCAGTCCTTCTTCGGCGACCTGCACATCCAGGGCACCGAAGGCGTGCACTTCTACACCCGCCAAAAGATGACCCTCACCCGCTGGTTCGAGTCGGCCGAAGAGTCCCACGCCGACCCCGTGTGGAAGACGAAATAGTGCAGCAGCGTTAGCCGCAGATTTCGCTGATTACACAGATGGTGATTGCTGCGCATGACCTAATTTCAAATCGGTGAAATCTGCGGAATCTGTGGCTACGGTTTTCTGGGTTTCAATCCGCTACCCTGTGCGCATGGCCACCCCCATCCCCCAAGGTTCCACGCTCGGCATGCTCGGCGGCGGACAACTCGGACGCATGTTTACCGACGCCGCCCACGCCCTAGGTTACCGCGTCCACGTGTACTGCCCGGAAGACAACTGCCCCGCCGCGCAGGTCGCCGATGAACACACCAATTCTGCGTACGACGACTTGGATGCGGTGGGTAAGTTCGCCGAGTCGGTGGCGGTCGTGACTTACGAGTTCGAGAACGTCCCCGCCGCGACCGCCGCGGCCTGCGCCGCCCACGCCCCGGTCCGCCCCGGCGAGAACGTGCTCCGCGTCGCCCAGGACCGCATCCGCGAAAAAACGACGCTGCGTGATCACGGCATCCCGGTTGGGCCGTTCGCTTCGGTGAAGTCCGAGATCGATCTGCACCAAGCGATGCAAGCCATCGGCCTGCCAGGCGTGCTCAAGACCTCCGGCGGAGGCTACGACGGCAAGGGGCAACGCATCCTCCGCAGCGCCGCCGACGCCACTTATGCCTGGGAAGACCTCGGCCGAGTACCGTGTGTTTATGAAGCGATGATCGACTTCGAGCAAGAAGTCAGCGTCGTCGCGGCACGCTCGACCGACGGTGGCGTCCAATGCTTCGGCCCGATCGCGAATACCCACCGCAACCACATCCTCGATGTCTCGGTCGTCCCGTCGGGCGCTTCGGCCGAGGTTGAAGGCCAGGCCATCGAGATCGCGACGAAAGTGATGAACGAGCTCGATGTCGTCGGCGTGTTGTGCGTCGAATTTTTCCAGACGCGCGACGGCGAGATGCTCGTCAACGAGCTCGCCCCCCGCCCGCATAACTCCGGCCACCTCACGATCGAAGCGTTCAACGCCAGTCAGTTCGAACAACAAGTCCGCACCGTCTGCGGCCTGCCCGTGGCGCTGCTGGAGCGTAAGAGCCCCGCGGCGATGGCCAATCTGCTCGGCGACCTCTGGCCCGCAGAAGGCGGCGACCCGGATTGGTCTGCGGTCGAGGGCGACGGCTTACACCTCCACCTCTACGGCAAAGCCAGCGCTCGTCCAGGACGAAAGATGGGTCACCTCACCGCCCTGGCCCGCACCCCCCACGAAGCGATCCGCGACGCGGTTGAAGCGCGGACACGTCTCGCGCCACGCAACCCGCTGTCACCCGATTAATGAGGTACTAAGTTTTTGAGCAACAGAGCACGAAGCGTAAGCGAGTGACAAAACAATGCACTCGCTTACGCTTCGTGCTCGGAACTCCCGATGACGAGTCGCCGATACAACGCGTCGTATTGCTCTACCGTCCGCCGAAGATCAAAGCGTGACTCGATCCACCGCCGCGCCGCTTGCTGCAAAGCGGCGCGTTCATCCGTCGACAACCGCAGCATGTTCCGCATGGCCTGGGCGATCGCGTCGTCGTCACGCTCTTCCACCACAAACCGCTGCGCCTCGGGCGGCAGCGCCTCGGGGTTGCCCGAGTGGCGAGTCGTGATTACCGGCGTCCCCACCGCCTGGGCCTGCATCAGCACCATCGGGCATCCCTCGGCGTCCCCATCGGCGGCCACACGGCTGGGCGTGACCAATGCCGTCACGCCGCGCATCGCCTCGGCCAGCGTTTCGTAAGGCACTCGGCCCACGAACTCCACCTCCGATACAACACCCAAGGACTCCACAAGCTCACGCAGCCTTGCCTCCTCGGCGGGACTACCCGAACCAATGAGCTTCAGCGTGGCATTCACCCCTCGACGTCGCAGTGCCGCCAAGGCCTGGATCGCGTCATCCGGTGCTTTCTTGTCGACGAATCGCCCCACGAATAGAAAGTTTGCGTTGCCAGGACGCGGCTCAAAAACCCAACGCGACAACTCGATTCCCAATGGAATGACCTCGACCCGATCGCCAGGCACGCCGCATCGCTTAAGCGTCTGAGCCATGGATTCAGACAACGCGACAAACGTCGCCCCCTGCTCACCCAACCACCGGTAGCGGTCGGCCCAACATGGGTCTCGCAACAGACGCGAAACGTCATAGCCATAGGTCGTGATCAGGATGGGCACGCCGCGGTGGAGGTATCGCGCAACATGGAGACCACGCGGTCCGAAGTGGCCGTGAACCAAGTCGAAAGGCTCGGCGATCGCGGGTGGTTGCTCGGCGATGGCTTGCATCTGCGCGTCGATGTCTTGCGTGGGCTCGACGTGGATACGCTTCAAGCTCAGCAAACGCTGCTCAACTGCGGGGGCATCGTCGGCCACCGTCTCCGCGGCAAACGTCAGATCGTGCCCGCGCTCAGCTAGCGATAAAGGCACCTCCAGCATCGTGCGCTCGGTCGTCGCCCCGAAGATGTTGTAGAGCTGCAACACCTTGGCCATCACCGCTCCGGGTTCTTGTACGCGACGACGAGGTACAGGCACGCCCACTTCTCGGATCGGTCGAGTTTCTCCAATAGCAAACCCGCTACCTGCAAACTTCCCGCCAAGAGTTGCGTCAGCTTTAGCCAACGCATCGGCCCGCGGTGGAACTTGAAGAGGTGGTACGACGCCATGGTCGCCGCGGTGGTCCAAAACGTGCCGATCGGCTCGATGCGGTCGAGTGTGAAGCCCGCTCGGGTAAAAAGATGCTCGAGCCCGAACTTCGTGAAGCGATAAAAGTCGCGAGGCTCATCATGGAGGTGCCAGAACATGGGCACACTCACCACCGCCGCCCCGCCCGGCTCGAGCACGCGGGCCCACTCCCGCAACGCTTCTGCCGGTTCTTCGACGTGTTCGAGGTTGGAGGTGGACAGCAACGCATCGAAGCTGCCGTTCTCGGCGGGGATGTCGGTCGCGCTGCCGAAGAGGTCGACTTGGGAGGCGTCGTAGGCGGTGTCGGGAATATCAAGACCGAGGTACTGCTCGACGTGTTGCTCAAACACGGGCCGGTGCGGCATCACCCCACAGCCGATATCGATGAGTTTCTTCCGCCCCGCCAACTCGGCCGCCGCCGCCGCGAGCCGCTCATCGTGGATCGCCATCACCAGCGCATTGCGCACGCGTCCTTCCCGGAACAGGTATCTCAGAAATCGGCGGCGGACAGCACTCACGCGGGCTTGTACCCTCGGCAAGTCGCGGTGGCGCACAGCCGATCGGGGCGTCCCAAAAGATCCCAAAGCAATCGACAGCCCGGCCACTTCATCGGCGCGTCCATCGACTTCACTTGGGTATACCCAACATCACCCATGAGCTTTCGCAGTTCGCTGGGCACATAGAGGTGTTGGTCCGTCGCGTCGCGGCCTCGCTCAGCGGGGTTGTGCAGGCAGGGCGAAGCGATGTAGATCATCCCGCCGGGACGCAACACGCGCAGGGCGTCGGCGAGAGCGGCGCGACCACGATCAACCTCGAGGTGTTCGATGACCTGGTTCAGCACGATCGACTGTATCGAGGCGTCGGCTTCGGGCAGCGGATCGCCGAGGGTGTGTTGGACCAAGGGCAGCCCGGGCGTGCGGGCGGTGCCGATCGTCACCGCGTCGGGCGAGCCTTCATAGCCGCGACAATCGAGGCCCCACTGCTGGGCGAGTTCGACGAGCAGGCCGGTTCCCGCACCAAGGTCGAGGATCGGGCCGGGTCGGCTGTGGCGCAGGACGTGGGCCAAGATCGGGGCGTAGTACGACGCGTCGCGGTCGGCGTACCAGTGCTCGAAGTAATCGCGATCACCGATGCCCGGCGCGGTCATGAGGCCGAGTCCTCGGGGGAAGGCGTGGCTTCGAAGCCAGCGGGCGGATGCGGGCGGCCTGCGAAGATCGACATCGTTTCGCCGAACTCTTCGTAGCCGCCGAGATGCTTGAGGTCGATCTCGGGGAACATGGCCAGGTGGTCCTCGACACTCCGGAAGAACCAATGCGGCGCGTCGGGCGTGTCGGTGGTGTTTTCGATCAGCACCATCATCCCGTCAGGGCGGAGCACGCGGTTGAGCTCGGCGAGTGTGGCGGGCAGTTGATCATCGGGGATGCCGCCGAGGACACCGAAGATGAACAACAAGTCGATGCTAAAGTCGGGCGTCGGCAGGGTGTGGTCGGTGAGGTGGGCAAACTTCACGCGGGCCGATTCCTGAGCGATATCGATGAGCTCGCGGGTCGGATCGACGCCCAGCACACGCCCGGAGACACGCTGAGTCAACAGCGACGTCAGCCGACCCGCCCCGCAACCGAAATCAAGAGCAGTGACCTCTTCGCCGGTCAGCAGTGGATCGACGCGGTCGAAGACTTCGTAGAAGTGTTTATGGGTGACTTCGTCGATCGCCTCGGGCGGGTGCTTAATATGTAGCACCGCTCGCTGGCCCAGGCGGGCAGCGCGGTCGTCCCAGTATTGTTGAAGTGGATCGGGCAAAGCGGCGACCTCCTTGTCGCGTCGAGCCGTGGGAACAGGCGGGCATCATCAGCCCGCATCGTCTCCCATCATACGGCCCAGCAGCACCGACATCTCGTGATCCTCCTCGTCACCTTCGGGTGGCCCTGGGGTGTGAACCGCAGCGGCCTTCCAATGGATCTGCGGGAACATCTGTCGATAGGCCTGGGCGTCGCGGTAAACATGCTGGCGGGTATCGGGGATATCCGCCGTGGACTCGATGAGCACCAGCAGGCCAAAAGGCTTCAGAACGCGGACGATCTCGCCCACCGCTCGGTCGAGCAGCCGCCCCCGCAGACTGCTCAACGCGTGGTTCGCCAAAACGACATCCATGCTTCGGGCTGGTATCGGTATACGACCGTCGGGGATATGGATAAAGCGAACCTGCGGAGAAGCGGTGGCTTCATTGATCAATGGCAGGCTGGTATCGACCCCCACCACGTCGCTCTGGATCAGCTGCGCGAGGTCCGCCGTGAATCGTCCCGTACCGCAATAGAAATCCAAAGCTTTGGATTCATGGCCTCGCAACTCAGAACGGATAATGGACCGCGTGTTATGCCAGCCTGAATCGGTCAGTTCAGACGAAGGGTCGATGTAAACCTTGTCGTTGAGCAGGTCGCGCAAACCGAACTTCGAGGATTGTCTATTCCAGTAAGAGATCGGGACGCTCATCAAAGAAATCCTTAACCGCAAGAACCACATCATGGAGGTCGCGCTCGGTCAGACCCGCGGTGAGCGGGAGGCTGAGCGTGCGTCGCCCCAGGTCCCGGGCCTGGGGCTGCTCATCGGGCGACCAGCCCAACGATGTTTGATACCAAGGGTGCTCTGCGACAGAAAGGTAGTGCACCCCGACGCCGATGTTCCGCTGTAAAAGAAAGTCCAGAAGCGGGTCGCGGTCGGCGTCGTCCTCGGTATGAACTGTATACAGATGCCGGGCGTGCGTCTCGTCAGATTTCGGTTCAGACGGCAAATTTAAGGACACACCCGACAGCATGTGTCGGTATTGCTCCCATACATGAGTTCGCCGCTGGAGGTTCTCATCTACCCGCGACAGTTGATGAAGCCCGAGCGCCGCGGCGAGGTCGGTCAGGTTGTACTTGTAGCCCGGCTCGACCATCTGGTAGTGCCGAAAGTGGGCCCGGCCGCCCTCAGGGGACGGTTGAAACCGGGTGTACGCATCGCGGGATAGGCCGTGGAGACTCAGCGTGCGGGCCCGGCTGGCGTCTTGCGGGTCGCGGCAGAGCAGCATGCCGCCCTCGCCGGTGGTGACGTTTTTGGTGGCGTAGAAACTAAACGCAGCGAATCGGCCGAAGGTGCCCGCGGGTCGGCCTTGGTAGGTCGTCTCGATGGCGTGGGCGCAGTCTTCGATGATCTCCAGGCCATGGCGATCCGCCAAAGCCACGAGCGCTGTCATGTCGCATGGCCGACCGGCGAAGTGCACCGGCAAGATCGCGGCGGTGCGTGGCGTGATCGCGGCGGCCACCGCAGCGGGATCCAGGTTCTGCGTCACCGGGTCGACGTCCGCCAACACCGGAGTCGCGCCCACGTGAAGGATGGCGTTGATCGTGGCGCAGAAAGTCAGGGGTGTGGTGATGACCTCGTCGCCCGGCCCGATGCCCGAGAGCTTGAGCGCCAGATGCAGGGCCGCGGTGCAGGAGTTCACGCCCACGGCTTGCTCGGCTTCGAGCCCTTTGTACTGGGCGAACGCCTGCTCGAACGCGGCGACCCGCGGGCCGGTGCCTAGCCAGCCGCTCTCCAGCACCGCTTGGACCTCGGCCATCTCCTCGGCCCCGATCACCGGCTTGCCGAAGACCAAGAAGTCTTCACGCGGGTTCGTCTGAGCGTCTGTCGCGTCGACTTGGATCGGCTCGGTGAGTTTCAACGCGGGCCGGGCGGGATGGCTGAAGTGTGCGCTCATGGTCAGGCGACAAGTTTTTCCACGGGTGTTTCGGGCACAACGCCCAGCGTCTTGGGACGCCAAAGCGTGAGAAGTGGGCCGGCCCAGCGTTGACGCAATGCTTCGGCGCGGGCTTCGACGCACGCGGGATTCACGTTGGACAAGATCACGCCATCGTTCTTCCCGCACAACGCCTCGCGGTCGGGCAGCACCGGCACCCCGCGGTAGGTTTTGCCGGCGAGTGCCGGGTGATTCTCCGCGACCGCGGTGACGGCCAGCCCATTGCGCTGGGCGGCGCGGAAGGTGGCGTAAAGGTTTTTGGAGTGGTCGGCGATCACGACGCGACGGATTTCCAAACGCTCGGCCCACGCGCCGACCCGCTGTTTCTGCAGGCCCCATTGCATCACGGTCTCGAGGGTCTCGGGCGAGAGCGTTTGTCGGCCAGCCGTGCGTTCTCGCTCGGCCCACTGCCGGGCCTCGGCGATGCCCTCGGACATCGCTTGGGTGTGGCCGTGGTGACGGGCAAAGGCGGCGTAGCGTTGCATGAAATCTTTGCGGTACGCACGGCGGTAGGCCGGGGGGAAGAACCGCTCGACGAGGATCAGGTTGTTACGCAGGTCCATCTTGAACGCGAGCTCGGCACTGCGACCGCCGGCGTACTTGTCGTGGCGATAGACCACGTCTTCAAACCGCCCCACCTGCCAACCCGCATCCCACAGCCGGAAGCTCAAGTCGTATTCGCCGGCCTTGCGGAAGAACTCACGGCGGAACCCGCCGACCTGATCGAGTGCGGCCTTGCGGATGCACACCGCCCCGCTGAGCATCACGCTCGGCAGTGCACACGCCTCGAGGTCGCCGTTGGGCAACACGCACCGCCCCACCACCGCGGCGAGATCGGGGTGGGCGTCGAGATGAGCGATCGAGCGCGTCACAGCCTCTGAGTCGGCGGGATAGCTGTCGTCGTCGAGGAGAATCACCGCGCGACCACTACAGTGCGAAAACGCCAAGCTGCGGGCCCACACACCTTCGTTGGACTCACGGCGGATGAGGTTGACCTTGGGGAACTTCTTCGCGATCGCCTCGGCGGTGCCGTCGGTTGAGGCGTTGTCCACGACCCAAGTTTCCCATTGCGAAGGAGCTAAGGGGGTGGTGCGTTCCAGGATGCCGAGCGTGCGCATCAGGGTGTCCCGGCGGTTGTGGCTCACGATGACGTAAGACAGGTCCATGGCGAAGCTCCGAACGGAGATGAATCAGGCGGCGAACGTGAAAGAAGAAGTGATCGTAGATGCCGCAGAAGGGTTGTCGGGGAACAGGTCCGGCGGCTCCTCGGTGATGAGTTGGCCGATCCGGGCCAGCGTACGCCTCAGCCCCGCGGTGTACGACAGCCGATGCTCGACGCTCTCACGTTGCTCGGCGGCGATCCGGCGGCGCAGCGCTGCGTAATCGATGTAGGTCTCGAGGTGCTGCCGCAGCGAGTCGGCGTCGTGGAAGCTGACTTCATCGAGCTTGGGCAGCGATTGCCCCTCGTGGTTGAGGAGTTCAGCGCGTTGGCATCCGCGGAGGAACTCGACCATATCGACCGGCGTGCCCAGGTCGGCCAAACCGCGTGCCTTTTTCATCAACGCTTTAAGCTCGCTGCGTTTGGGACCCGCGGCTTCCAGGGCTTCATTGACGGTGGTCGCCTCGGGGTCAATCAGGCCCAGCAGCTTGGGGATGAGCGTGTCGCTGGGGTGTTGGCGGACCAAGAAGAAGCCCCCGGCGACCAGGCCGTCGAGCAAACGTTGGTGGAGGCAGAACGACGGAACGATCTGCAGGTTGATCTTGCTTTGGCGGGTGAGTTCTTCGAGCTCCGGGCCGTAGGCGACCGGGCCGCGCGCGTAGGCGGCGAAGTCGGGGTGGGCGTCCCAGCCCTTGCCGTAGAGCGCGAGAGACAAGCCGAGGTCTTCGGCGGCTTGGGCGACCCAGTGAAGGGCTTGCTGCCGGTAGAGCGCGTTGTTGAGCGGGTGGTACAGGGCGTTGACCGCCAGCGCGCGGTTGGCGGCGTTTAGTGTTTGGTTGCGATGCTTGGAGATGCGGTCCACGACCTCGCCGACATCGCCCATCGCGGGCAACGACTCGTCGGCTTCGTAGCGTTCCACCATTTCGTGGGCGCACGCTTTGAGCAGTGGGCTGTCGAGTGAATCGATCAGATCGGCGGGCCGCTGCGAAGCGTTGGAGACGTAGACCAGGTCGTCGCCGGTGCTGGTCCACTTATCCGGGCGGGCCGGCGGGCGGGTGAGCTTGGGCATCTCGACGATCTGCCGGGCGGGGTAGCCCCACTGCCGGGTGTACATCGGCCCGACCATCGACAACACGAAATCACGCGGCGTGATCGAGGCTCCGGCTTTGGCGTTGGTGAACCGGCTGAGCTGATCTTGCACCCAGCAGACGTAGGGCAGGCGTTCGGGGAAGACGGTCTGGCAATGCGATCGGAGCTGATCGATCGTAAAGACGAGATCGGGCTTGAACGTCGCCAGCGCGTGGCGGATCGACGAACGTGTGAGGCGGTGCGTGTCGCCGGGCTCGATCAACGTGCGGGTCCGCCACCCCAAGCGGGCGAAGGCCTGTTCGCAGTCGGCCGTGGAGTATTTCAACACGGTCGAGAACCGGCAGGTGATGAACAGTACCTTGGGCCGGGTCGCGGTGCCGACGGTTAGCGCGTCGCATTGAAAATCGTTGTAGTGCTTGTCGATCTTCTTGGTCCACTTGGCTTCGCACGCTTCGTAATACGCGTGGCAGCGTTCGAGGACCTCGCCGATCGCCGCGCGGGGGGCCTCGCGTCCCAGCTTGATCGCCGGCAGGGTCAGCATGCGGTTGCGGTGCATGTGGATCTCGAAATCCAGCCATGCACGCTCGCCGACAAACCAGGTGAACCGCGGGTCGGTGATCGGGCTGTCGTCGCGCGACCAGTCGTGGACCATGAGGCTGGCGATGAGCAAGTGCGGATCGGGCTCGGCGATGTAGATCGCCTGCTGCATCCCCAGATCGAGGGTGGGCTTGGCTTCGGCAAGCTTGGTGATGAGGTAGCCATCGATCACGTCTGCGAAAACAATCGCCTTGCCCGCGTTGATGTGCTCGGCCAGCCGCTGCATCGCCAGGTCGGCTGCGGCGCTCGGGTCGGGGTTGGTGCTCAAGGGAACCGGAGGCAGGTCCGGCGAATTCAGATCGGCGGTCGCAGGAGCCAACCGGCCCGACGCCGTCGGCGCCAGCGGGTAGTGTTTGAGGGCGCTGAACAGCCCCGCCTGCTCCAAGGTGGCGAGGATTTCCGGGCGATGCACCTGCAGGGCCCGGAGGTTACGAGCCAAGCACCGCGGGATCGCGACGTTGAGATCAAACGGGTCGTAAGGCTCCAGAACCTCGGCGGCTGCGGCATACCCCCCCTGCTGGATCAAGGTCCAGGCCCGGTGGACGGCCACCGTGGGCGGGTTCCCTTCGGGGCTGCTACCGGAAGACGGCGATCGCGTGATCGTGCTCATGGATACTTAAAACTCTTTCAAACATCGGCTTGCGCAGGCGTTGCGGCTTCCCCGCCAACTCCGTGGTTATCGGCGGTTCCCACCCGTGGGCGACAGAAATCCCTGCCCCACCGGTTCTCACGGCCAAACCAAGGCGATGCCGATAATCCCTGGGTATGGCCGATGATCTGCGACCATCTCGCCCCTCCGATGCCGAGCGTCACGACGATGCCACTCTGTTGGCGCAGGCGGTCGCAGCGGCCGAGGGGCGACGCATCGCGGTGGTGGGCGATGTGATCCTGGACTGCTACCGCACCCTCGGCGGGCGATCGCGCTGCTACCCGGGCGGGGCCGGAGTGATCGCGGGTCACCTACGTCGTCTGGGGGCGCAACCTATTCTAATTACACAACTTGCCAACGACGGCAATGCCCGCCAACTCCGCCGCGGCCTTGATGATTTGGGCATCGAAGTGCTGGCCGTGCCCACCGCAGCGGCCCAACCGGTCCGGACGCGAGAAATTGTGGGCCCTCGCATTCGGGCCACGCCCCGCCAAGAACTCATCGAAGCCCCAGCCCCCGAAATCACCGGGCGGATCGCCGGGACCATCGCCGAACACAGATTGGGCCTGGATGCCGTGATTTTCGCCGATTTCGGCCACGGCACGGTGACGCCCGAGCTGCTCGACGGCGTACTGCCGATCCTTCGGCCCAGCACCGCGGTCCTCACCGGCGACGTCAGCGGCCCCCGGGCCAGCCTTCTGGCGATGCGAAAATTCGATCTGCTCACGCCCACCGAGCGGGAACTGCGTCGGCTCTCGCCCAGCCCCTCGCCGCTGGCCTCGCTCGACGAGTTGGGCAAGCGTCTGGTCACCGAGCTAAATCTCAAACACCTGCTGGTGACCCGCGACGCGTCGGGCTGCGTCCGTTACGGCTCAAACGGCACCAAACGGGAACAACCCAGCCTGGCAAACATGTACCAGACCCGCGTGGCGGATGAAGTCGGGGCGGGCGATGCCCTACTCGCCGCCACCACGCTGGGGCTATGCGGCGGCCTGGGAATCCGCTCCAGCGTTCGCCTGGGTCAAATCGCGGCCGCTGCCGCCATCGCCCAGATCGGAAACGCCCCGGTGGACTGGAAACGCCTCTACCGCGTCATCGACCCTGAAACCGACTCTGTAGACACCCCCTCCGCTCAGGCAGCCCCCCTGCCCGCAGCGTAAAATATCTCTTTGTAACCTGAACCAGTACCCCGGCGTAACGACCTATAGTCAGAAGCCTTGTTCTGTACGAATGCGCTCTTTTTATGTCTGACCACGAATCCAATCCCATCGACACACCCGAGACCCCAGAGCAGCCGAGTCGCCCCGCCCCGCGTGGCACCAACCAGCTGCTGGCTATGGCTTCGCGCTTCGTCGTCGCCATCCTGATGCTCGGAGTGGCGATCATGATCTTCGCCTTCATGAGCTCGACCAAACCCGTGGTCCAGGAAGTGGACCCCGCCGCGACCAAACAAACCGTGATCGTCTTCGAGGCCAAGCGCGTGCCGGTCCAACGGCAATGGCGCGGCTACGGCACCGCCGAGGCGCTCTACTCCGCCGATGTCCCCGCCCGCGTCACCGCGACCGTCGAATCGATCCCCAGCGAAGTCCGCCCCGGCGCCCGCGTGACCAAGGGCCAACTCCTGGTCCAACTCGACGCCTCAGATTTCGAACGCCAGCTCGACATCGCCCAGCAGCGCATCGCCGAGCTCGACGCGGCGTTGTCCCAGCTGGATGTCGAGGAAGATCGACTCGAAGAACGCCTCGCGCTGGAAGACTCCGACGTCGCCATCGCCCAAACCGAATACAACCGTCAGCTCCGCTTCCAGGAACGCAACGTCGGCACCCAGCAGGACCTTGATACCGCGGAACGCAACCTCATCACCGCCAAACGCAATCAGCTCCTCACCCGCGAGGCGGCCGACCTCATCGGGCCCCGCCGACGTTCGCTAGAGGCTCAGAAGGCGTCGCAGCAATCGCAGGTCAACCTCGCCGAGCTCAACCAACAACGCACCACGATCCTCAGCCCGCTCGACGGCGTGCTCCAAACGATCGACGTCGAAGTCGGCGAAAACCTCGCGGCGGGGCAGACCATCGCGCGTGTCGTTTCGCTCAGCCCCATTGAAGTGCCGATCCAACTACCTGCTTCGTCGCGGCTTTCGGTCCGCGAGGGTGACCGCGTTATCCTCGAGCCCACTTCGGGCCCGGCGAGCCTCATCAACGGCATCGGCTGGACCACCACCGTTGCCCGCATCGCGCCCGAGCAGGACGCAACCACCCGCACGCTTACCGTCTACGCCGACATCACCGACGAGACCGGCAACGCCCGCCTGCCCGCGCCGGGCATGTTCCTCGAAGCCACCGTCTCCATCGCCGAGGTCGAAGAACGCTTTGTCGTGCCGCGCCGCTCGATCCGCCAAGGCCGTATCCAAGTCGCGCAAAACGGCGAAGTGGTCAGCCGGCCGGTGCAAGTCGCCTACACCTTGTCCGGCACCCAGCCGGGCTTTGGCCTACCCGATGACCAGTGGGCGGTGATCGACGACGTCCTCAAAGACGGCGACCTGGTCATCGTCAACGCCGCCACCCGCATCGCCGACGGCACGCTCGTCGATCCGAAACCGGTCAAGGACAACGTCAGCAAGGCCTCCGTTCAGCAAACCCCTGCGGAAAACGAGGCCACGCCATGAGTCTGGCCCGCTTCGGCGTCCGCAACCCCGTGCCCGTCAATCTGCTCATGACCGCGATCCTGATCGCGGGCATCGTCGCGGGCCTGTCGCTCCGCCGTGAGTTCTTCCCCGAACAAGACCCCGAGTCCGCCACGCTCACGCTGCCCTACCCCGGCGCCACTCCCGAAGAGGTGGAAGACGCCCTGGCGATCAAGGTCGAGAACCAGATCATCGATCTTGATGAGGTGGATGAGCTTAGCGTCACCCTCGCCGAGGGCGGCGGCGGGATGACGATCAAGTTCCGCGAAGGTATCGACGCCGAGAAAGCGCTCGACGAAGTCGACCGCGCGATCGACACGCTGCAAGACCTGCCCGACGAGAGCGAAGAGATTACCACCCAGCTTCTCGAGCCGCGTCTCCCGGTGATTCGCGTGGCGGTGTTCGGCGACCTCGAAGAGTCGGTCATGAAAGACGTCATCCGCGGCGTCCGCGATGACCTCCTTACGCTTGAGGGCATGGGCGAAGTGCTCATCGACGGCGTGCGCGACTACGAGATCCGAGTCGATGTCCGGCAAGATGCGCTGCTGCAACAAGGCATCGCGTTGCCTCAAGTGGCCGACGCCGTGGGCGCGTGGATGCGCGAAATCCCCGGCGGTACGGTGAAAAACGTCGGCGGCAACATCAAGGTGCGCACCATGGGCGTCGCCGAGCGGGCCGAGGCGATCCGCCAGATCGTGGTCCGCAGCTTCCCTGATGGACGCACGATCGCGCTGGGCGACATCGCCGAGGTCAGCGAAGGCTTTGTCGACGACCAGATCATCAACCGATTCAACAGCCGAACCACCGATGCTCCGCCCCAGAGCGACGCGATGGCCGAGGAGCTCATCGGCAAGCCCGCGGCGATGCTGACCGTGTTCAAAGTCGGCGATCAGGACATCGTCAACATGGCCAAATCCGTGCGGTCCTACGTCAAGGGCCGGCAGGGCAAGCCGTTCGACGGCACCGCACTGGAAACCCGGTTCGGCTCGGATCGTTACGAGGCCTACAAGCTCGGACTCAACTCACCCACCCCCCTGCCGACGGGCGTGTCGGTCGCTGCCACATCCGACCTGGCCCGTTTCGTTGAGGGCCGACTCGACCTGCTGACCCGCAACGCGGGCTACGGCGCGATCCTCGTATTCGCCACGCTGCTGGTGTTCCTGAACTGGCGCGTCGCGTTCTGGGTCGGCGTGGGCCTGCTCACCGCGATCCTCGGCACACTGGTGCTCATGTCCGCCATCGATGTCACGCTCAACCTCTTGACCATGTTCGGGCTGATCGTCGTGCTGGGCCTTTTGGTCGACGACGCGATCGTGGTCTCGGAAAACATCCAGGCCCGACACGACCGCGGCGAGCCGTCGTTCGAAGCGGCCGTGGGCGGGACGAACCAGGTGAGCTGGCCGGTGGTGGCGACGGTACTGACCAGCATCGTCGCGTTCCTGCCGTTGTCGTTCATCAAAGGCAACATCGGCGACCTGCTCGGCGCGTTGCCGATCGTCGTGGCGTGTGCGCTCATCATGTCGCTGATCGAGACGCTGCTGATCTTGCCCAGCCACATGGCCCACAGCCTGGTCCACCGCGACCGCGCGTTGGCCGACCAAACCAAACCCCACCGAGTCGCCCGAGCGATCAAGCGTTTCGAAGAAAAACGTGATCACATCATCTTTGAGAAGCTCGTGCCCGCCTACGCCCGGCTGCTGAAGTTCTCCCTGCGCAACCGCTACCTCGCGATCGTGGCGACGTTCGCGGTGTTCATCGGGACGATGAGCCTCTGGGCCGGGGGGCGGGTGATCTTTGAGTTCCTGCCCAACAACGACGCCGAGACGCTGGTCGTCGATCTTCGGATGCCCATCGGCACCCCCATCGAAGACACCAACGCTGCGGTCGCCGCCGTCGAACAAGCCGCGTTCGGCCAGCGCGAGGTGCAGTCGGTCGCCTCGGTCGTCGGGCAGCGGTCGGACATCGACACCGGCCAAGCCGACGGGGCCTCGACCCACGTCGCGCAGATGTTCATCGAGCTGTACTACGTCGAGCTACGTGACCGCGAATCGTCGAAGGTGATCCAATCGATCCGCGACGAACTGCAAGGCCAACTCGACGCGGTCGATCGCATCAACTTCTCCGAGATCTCCGGCGGCCCCTCCGGCCCGGGCATCACCGTGCGGGTGCGCGGCAAAGACGGCAAGCAGATCGACGCCGCCGTGGCCGACCTCAAGACCCTGCTCGCGGGTTTCGAGGGCGTGGTCGATATCGCCGACGACAACGACCTCGGCCAGGCCGAGCAGCGCATCGTACCCCGCCCCGCCGACATCCGCAGCGTCGGGCTCACGCCCGCCGATGTGGCTCTGCAGGTCCGCGGCTTCCTCTTCGGCATCGACGCCCACACCTACGCCGACCAACAGGAAGACATCGACGTGCGGGTCCGCGTGGATGAGCGTACCCGCCGCGACCTGGGCGCGATCGAAAACGCCTGGCTGGTCACGCCCACCGGCTCACTGGTCCCGCTCTCCGAAGTCGCCGACATCGAAGAGGCCACAACCTACTCCACGATCAAGCGGGTCGATCGCCAGCGGACCGTCACCGTCACCGCCGAGACGATCCCGAGCGTGAGCACCGAAGACGTCACCGCCGCGATCGACCTCGACGAAGTCCGCAAGAAATACCCCCAGCTCACCATCGAATACGCGGGCCGACAAGAACAGATGGGCGACGCCTTCGGCTCGCTGCCGCTGGGCATGGGCGCCGCCTGCCTGATGATCTACGTGATTCTCGCTTGGCTGTTCTCCAGCTACTTCCAGCCGTTGACGGTCATGCTCATCATCCCCTTCTCGCTCATCGGCGTTGTCTGGGGGCACCTGCTGCTCGGCTACAACCTCACGTTCCTCAGCCTCATCGGCATCGTCGCGCTGTCGGGCATCGTCGTGAACGACTCATTGATCCTCGTCGAGTTCTTCAACCACGAACGCGAACGCGGCATGGGCGTGTTCGACGCCTTGATCGCTGCCGGCCGTGCCCGCCTCCGCCCGATCCTGCTCACCACGATCACGACGGTGCTGGGCCTGACCCCGCTGATCCTCGAGCAATCCTTCCAGGCCAAGTTCCTGATCCCCATGGGCATCAGCATCGCCGCGGGCCTGCTCTCGGCGACCGTCCTTATCCTCGTCGTCCTGCCCTGCTGGATCCTGATCTTCGACGACATCCGCCGCGGGGCGTACTACCTCTGGCACGGGAAGGCGAAGGAAAAGGCTTCGCCGAATTTGTTTAGCGAAGCCTCAGCTTGAATCATGGTTTTGTAGGTCAGGTATGCCTGCCCGACGCAGATCGGTTAGCGGGTGGTTTCAGGCAAGCATGCCTGACCTACACGAATTATTACTCGCCTTTTCGCATCGCCCAGTGGATCGCATGGCGGGTGAGTTCGCTGCCGTTTTTCAGGCCGAGCTTGGCTTTGATTTTTTCGCGGTAGGTCTCGACGGTCTTCACCGACAGGTGCAGCCGGCTGGCGATATCGCGTGAGGAGAGGCCATCACCCAGCAGCTCAAAGACCTCAAGCTCACGATCAGACAGCGTCGATACCGGCGACTGGGCGGGCGACTCGTTCGTGGCCACGCGGTTGAGCACGCGAGCAGTCGCGCTGGGGCTGAGGTAGATCTTGTTGTCCATCACCTGGCGGATCGCGGTGATGATGTTTTCGGTGGCCTGCTCCTTGCGGAGGTAGCCCGACGCACCCGCCCGCAGGACGCGGTCGGCGTAGAGCGCCTCGTCCATCATCGAAACGACCAGCATCTTGATGTCGAGCTCAGCGGCGCGGATCTGCTTGATGAGTTCCAGGCCGTGGCCGTCGCCGAGGGACAGGTCGATCAGCGCCAGGTCGGGACGGATCTCGCTGAGCACGTCCAGCGCGGTAGACACATCGGAGGCCTCACCCACCACGTCAAACTCGGGCACGTCATTGATCAGCTCGATCAGCCCGCGACGGACGATCGGGTGGTCGTCGACCACAACGATCCGTGCGGTGGCTTGGGCGGCGGTGTCTTCAGATAACATAGTCTTCTCCGGGTTCGTCTTTGGGACGAGGTGACGTGCCCGCGGCCAACGGCAGGGGATGCGTGGATCGCGAGCAGACGACCGTCGTACCTGCATCAGGATAGGAATTAATCGTCATTGTAGCGCCGATGGCTTCAGCGCGGTAGCGCATGATGCTCAGCCCCAGCCCCGAATCCGGTGGGCTGGATCGCTCGGGAACCGGCGGGATGCCTACGCCGTCGTCCTTGACCGAAAGGGTGAGGGCGTCATCGGTCTGATCGAGAATGATCTCGATGGCCGAGGCCTGGGCGTGTTTGGCGGCGTTGTGGGTGGCTTCTTGGGCGATGAACAGCAGGTGGTTGGCGGCCTCTTCGTTGAGCTCGTCGGGCGTCCGTCGACAGTGGAACGTCACGGGGATCTGGTGCACGATCTCGGACCGCTCAGCTAAGCTTTCCAGCGCGGTCTCGAGCTCGTCGGGGTTGATGCGTTCGGAGCTGAGGCCACTGATGAGGCGGCGGACCTCGGAGTTGGCCTGGCCGACCATGCCCGCCAACTCGGCGACGCGCTCGGCCTCGGGGATGTTCTGAGATTCAAGGCGGCGGCGGAGGCTTTCGCTCAGCATATTGATGCCCGTGAGTTGCTGGGCGAGGGTGTCGTGCAACTCGTGGCCGAGCATCCGCCGTTCACGTTCGGCGTGGGTGACCTGAGCCTGAGCGAATACCCGCTGACGGTTCGCGCTGATGTCGGTGAGCGCCAAGATCACGCGAGACAGGTCGGGCTTGCCGTGAGACTCGGGGATCACGATCCGAAGCAGCACGTCGATCATCCGGCCGTCGAGGGCGCGGTAGCGGGTCTCGATCTCACCCGAGGCCTGGCCTTCCCAGATCATCCGAAGTTTGAGCCTAAGGGCCTCGGCCGGCGGGCGGAAACGCCCCTGTTTAACCGCCTCGGCGAGTTGCTCGGTGCTGGTCAAAGCGAAGAGGCCACAAGCGCCTTGGTTCACGCTCAGGATCCGGGTCTTCTGCATCACATCGCGGAGGAACTCCGGGTGAGCGTCGATGTGCGACTGGAAGTCCACGACCCCCTGGCCGCGCAGCTCCTGGAAAGCAAGTCCCACCGCCGTCAGGTCGTGTTCAATGACCGCCACCGGCACACGGTCAAACAGCCCGCGATACCGCCGTTCGCTCGCGGTCAGTTTTTCGGAGGTCTGCTTGAGCTCGGTCACATCCATCGCGATGACAATAACGCCAACCGGCTTACGGTCGTTGTCATACAACGGCACCTTATCCGTGCGGATCCACCGATCCTCTCCGTCGAGCGTCGGCATCTTCTCGATATAGCCCAGCTTCGGCTCTCCCGAGCGCATCACTTCCAGGTCGTCTTGGTAGAACGCATCCGCCGTCTCGGGGTAGAGCTCGGCTGAGTGCTTACCTTCGATCTGATCGGCGGGCAGGCCCTCGGCATCACAGACGGTCTTGTTGACGCGGATGATGCGGTTCTCGGTGTCTTTGTAGAACACAAACGCGGGGATGCCGTCGAGGATCTTCTGGTTCTCTTCACGCTGACGGGCGATCTCCTGCTCGTTGCGTTTGCGCGGGGTGATGTCCCGAGCGCTGATGGCCACCCCGTCGCCCACACGCACCACCTGCTGCTCCATCCAGCTCGCTTGAATCCCTTCCTGCGCAGCATCGATCGCAAACTCTCGGCTTAAACCCTGGCCCGTCATCACGACGTCGCAGTATGCCCCGAAGAAAAAATCGCTGCGGTTCACTGGCAACAGCTCGCACAGCCGCTGGCCGATCACCTCGTGCCGCTCACGCGACACCATCTCGGCTCCGCGTTGGTTCAGGTCCGTAAACACAAAGTCGATGATCTTGCCGTCTTCACCACGCAGCGCATCCAACAAGAAAAACGCGTCCATCCCCGCCTCGGAGGCGGCGCGGTAGCGCTCTTCGCTGCGCATAACTTTCTGGTCCGACAACACCCGCTCGGTCACGTCTTCGACCAAGCCGACCAGGCGGACCACCTTCCCGCCAGCGTCGTGTACCGGGTACCCGCGGTCACGTACCCATCGCTCCTCGCCGCTGGGGCGGATGATACGGTAGGTCAAATCGAACGGCTCGTCGTCCGCGGCCCGGAACACGTTCATGACGTGGGGTTGGTCTTTGGGGTGGACCGAGTTGATCCATTCCGCCGGGTCGTCCAATACTTTCTGCGCGGGCTTTTCGAAGACCGTATCGAACGCCGGGCTGAGGTAGATGATGTTCCGTTTCTGCCAATCGAAAATCCAGAACACCCCGTCGAGGTGGTCGGCGAGTTGGTTGAAGCGTGTCTGGCTCTCGTGCAAGGCTTCTTGGGTGCGCTTGATATGCGTGATGTCCCGGCCGACGGATTGCAGCTCGACGATCTGGCCTTGCTTGTCAAAAAACGCCCGGTCGGTCCACGACTGCCAACCCAAAGTACCGTCCGGCAACAACGCCGAGTGCTCGTCCGTCGCGGTATGGAAGTCGGGCGTAAACGACTGGATCTTCCCGTAAACAGCTTCCCACTCGTTCTCCGGTACGAACTCCAGAAACTTACGCCCCAGCAGCTCTTCACGGGTCTTGCCCAGATAGTCGCAGTACGACTGATTGACAAAGGTCAACGTGGTATCGGGGCGGTACCGGCAGATAAAATCGATCTGATCTTCGACCACCGCGTGGTAGCGTGACTCACTCTCCAACAGCGCACGGTCGGTCCGGAACTCGGCGGTGACATCTTGGCGGGTCAACAAGACCCGGCGTTGGCCGTCGGCTTCGTGATACGCTCGGAGTTCGATCCGTATCCATTGCGTTGCGTCGTGCTCCGGCGTGCCACAGGAATAGTGCTGGACAAATTCATCGCAGTGGCCGGCCAAAATATCTCGGATACCGCCGCTCAGGGCCTCGGAATCCACGCACGCGCTGGCACAAGTTGAGCCCATCGCGGTGAACAGGTTCACCCCGGGCTCGGCTTGCCTCATCAAACTAAAGCAGTCACCGGCCGCTCCAATCCACGCGCGGTTCACCGCGAGGATTGTCCCCTGGTCGTCCAGGATCAGAGCCGCCGAGGGCAGGGCGTCGAGCACGCCGGCGGTGGGGATTGAACTGGAAATCGACATGCTCATGGTCCGAGAAGAAAGGGTCTACCGCCTCACAAGTCGCGATAGGGATGGTGATGCCGCAGATCGACGGCGACACCCCACACTCCAATAGTTTAACTCGACCAACCTACCGCCCGGGCTAAATCTCTTTTCGCACTATCGGACGCCCCACCGGTGAAACTCGCCTCGGAGTAATCTACCTGGCCGCATTTATACCCACACCGGTATGCTGCGGGTTTCAGATCGGCGTTTTGAACCCCATCGCCCGTACGACGCACCAGCCCGCCCAGCCCTCAAAAACCGCGAATCCTCCGCCCACAGCCGTGCCAGCTACCACGAACCACCACCATCCCGGTGCCAACACACCCGCCACGACCAAGCCCGCCAAGACACACGCAATCGCTAGCGTCATAACCCCGCTTATCAAGCGTATCGCTTTACCTTTGGCGTTGATGTTGCACTGCATAGGTGAAGTGTACGCCGCGCGTTTGATCTTGGCACCCTCCACCTCTGGATGGTCGCGCTGAATGCGCAGGGTGGGTTCATCGTGATCTAACATGCGCCGAGCCGGGACAAAACAACGAGGTTGGTAAACTCGCATCATGCTCGAACGCCAATTCACCCAGCGACTGCTCAGCCCCGCCGACGTCCCCGCTTCAAGCGACGACCTCCAAGTCATCGGTGTGTTCAACCCCGGCACCACCCGGCTGCCCGACGGCCGCATCGTTCTCATGGCCCGAGTCGCCGAGTCGCCCACCGAGCAGCGCGACGGGTTCCACGCTCTTCCGTCTTGGAATGATCAGGGCGAACTCGACATCGAGTACCTCCCCGAAGACCAGGACATCTTGATCGATCCACGCAAGGTTGTGCGCGCAGCCGACCAACTTATGCGGCTCAAATTTGTCAGCCACATCCGCACATTCGTCCTCGACGAGGCCGGGACCACCATCACCGGCGAACTCGCCCCGCTGTACTGTGAAGGCCCGTACGAAACCTTCGGCGTCGAAGACCCCCGCATCACGCTGATCGACGGCACGTACTTCATCACCTACGTCAGCGTCAGCGAACACGGCGCTGCCACGAGCCTCGCCACCACTACCGACTTCCAGACCTACGAGCGCCACGGCGTCGTCTTCTGCCCCGAAAACAAAGACGTCATGCTCTTCCCCGAGAAGATCCACGATCAGTTTATCGCGCTGCACCGCCCCAACACCTTCCAGCGGTTCTGCAAACCCGAGATGTGGCTGGCGAGTTCGGCCGACGCCAAGGCGTGGGGGGATCACCGCTTTGTGTGGTCCAGGCAGTTCACTTGGGACAACGACCGCATCGGTGCGGGTGTTCCGCCGGTAAAGGTTCAAACGTCCGACGGACCAGCCTGGCTGGAGATGTATCACGGTAGCCGCCGCGCCACGAAGAAGGGCGAAGTCGGTGCGTACATGGCTGGGCTCTTGCTGCTGGACTTCAACGACCCGACCAAGGTGTTGAAACACACCCCCGAACCGATCATGGGTGCGCAGGAAGACTGGGAGATGCAGGGCTTTGTGCCGAATGTGGTGTTCCCCACGGGGATCGTCGAAGACGGGGATCGCTGGCTGGTGTATTACGGCGCGGCCGACACCCACGTCGGCGTAACCGCCTTCACCTTGGATGACATGATGGGAGCATTGGGATGAAGACCGTGGCGGTGACGGGTGCAAGCGGAGCGATCGGCAATGCGCTGATGCAGGGGCTGGAAGGCGTTTACGAGCTGCGGCCGATGTCGCGGTCGCTCAACGGCACGGACCTCATGAACCCCGAGGGACTAGAAGAGAAGTTCCGGGGGTGTGACGCGGTGATTCATCTGGCCTGGGCCTATGCCCGGGAAAGTGAAGTGCCGGGCCGATCATCGCTGAACAACATCCTGATGCACCGCAACGTGATCGACGCGACCAAAGCCGCGGGCGTTAAGAAGGCGATCATGGCCAGCTCGGTCCACGCCGACTTCTTCTACGACTGGATGGGCCCGGGTTTGCTGGGCCTCGACCGCCAGCAGCGGGCCAACGGGCTGTACGGCGGGCTCAAGCTGCTGATCGAAACCATGGACGAAGAGGCCGCCGACGAAACCTACCGCATCGCCGACATCCGTTACGGCGGCGTGACCGATGACGGCAAGCCCCACCCCACCGACACCTGGGAACGCCGGGTGTGGCTGAGCTACGCCGACCTGTGCGCCATGGTGCGAGCGATCCTCGACCACGACGACCCGCCCAACTACGCCAAGCTGTATGCGGTCTCCGACAACGAGCACCGTGTCCACGACACCGCCAACCCGTTCGGCTGGGTGCCGCAAGACTCGGCACCCGTCGACATACGGGCCGACCTGTCGCCCTGAAGTCTCCTAAGCTTTCCCGAGCACGAAGCGTAAGCGAGTGACGGTTGCGCGATGCACTCGCTGACGCTTCGTGCTCGGATCTGATCATTCGCCTGCATTGCCATCCGTTAAGTTATTCGACATGCCCGACCCCCTGCCCCGCCTTGAAACCCGATGCCTCATCCGCCCCGCCGACCTCCCCCCCTCACGCGAGGGTTTCGAGGTGGTGGGAACGTTTAACCCCGCTGCGGTGCAACTCGACGACGGGTCGGTGGTCATGCTTGTGCGCGTCGCCGAACGCCCAACCGAGACGCGTGAGGGCCACGTCGCCTCGCCCCGCTACAACGACCTGGGCGAGATCGAGATCGATTGGATCGACACCGACCTCGTGACCACGAACGACCCCCGCATGGCGATCTTCAAGGACACCGGGTTCAAACGCCTCACGTTCATCAACCACCTGCGCGTCGTACGCCTCGCCGACGACGGCGTCACCATCGTCGAAGTCGGCCCGATCATCGAATACCACGCCGACCACGCGACCTTCGGCCTCGAAGACCCACGCATCAGCCGCATCGGCAGCGTGTTCGCTGTCACTGCCGTCGGCGCTTCGCACCACGGCGTGTGCACTGTGCTGATGACCACGACCGACTTCGTCAACTTCGACGACCACGGCATCATCTTCTGCCGTGAAAACAAAGACATCGTGCTCTTCCCCGAAAAAATCGACGGGCACTACGTCGCGGTCCACCGGCCGACCGGCAAGTTTGAAGTGACCCAGCCGGAGATGTGGCTGGCCTATTCGCCAGACCTGCACTTCTGGGGCGACCACCAACCCCTCTGGGGATCGGGTGATGGCGCGGCAAGTGTCGGAGGCTCCTCGGGCTCATGGGATGACGGCCGGGTCGGTGGCGGCGTCCCCCCGATCCGCACCGAGCGCGGCTGGCTGAAGATCTACCACGCATCATGCAAACCCGGGCCCGGTGAACCCATCGGCGTCTACGCCGCCGGGGCGTTGCTGCTGGACCTGGACCACCCGACCCGCGTGTTGGCCGCCTCGCCCGATGCGTTCATGCGCCCCGAGGAAGACTTCGAGAAGATCGGCTTCGTTAAAGCCGTGGTCTTCCCGACGGGTTACGCCATGCAGGGCGACGACATCCAGCTGTACTACGGCGCCGCCGACACCAACGTCGGCGTCGTCCGCTATCGACTGCAAGACTTGCTCGATTCCTTGGTACCCGTTGAAGCTGCGCTCTAGAGCGTAAACGATTCCTTTGTAGCGGCCTGTAATCCCAATGGGAGGGCGAGGCTCCTGCCGAGCCGGGTAGCGCAGAAACGTCGCGGCTCGG
>JBCCWB010000017.1:0-28754 GCA_039194345.1 Planctomycetota bacterium | reverse complement strand
TGGCAATGATGAAAATGCTGCTGCTGATGGTGATGATGGCGATGGTGATAATGGAGATGGTGGTGGTCAGGGTGATGAATGTGATGATGGTGGTGATAATGGTGGTAGATATAATGATGATGATGATGATGATGATGATGAGCGGCGGACAAGCGCATCGCTGACCCCGAAGTTGGCCGACTTGGTCACGTTCTCGGCGTAGATCACGTCAAGTTGTTGGCCAAAGACTTTCTCGCCCTGGCCGCCGTGGAACAGATCGCCCTTGAACGGATCGTTACGGGCCTGCTCAAGCAGCGGAAGAATAAAGGCGGTGGCGACGAGTTGGTCGGCGGCTTCGCGTAGTTCAGGGTTCTCGGTTTGCTCACCTTCTTTAGTGGCCTGCTC
Organism: Planctomycetota bacterium; assembly: GCA_039194345.1. Classification (GTDB taxonomy): domain Bacteria; phylum Planctomycetota; class Phycisphaerae; order Phycisphaerales; family Phycisphaeraceae; genus Algisphaera. The sequence goes on along the minus strand of JBCCWB010000017.1, from coordinate 28,370 downwards.
TAACGCAGCAGCGAAATCGCGTCCGCCCGTGGAGCGTGGCTCACTCGATGCGCGGCCGATGACGGGGGCGGTCAAGGCGTCCAAACTCGGGGGAGAAGTCAGCGTCATTGGATCACCAGCTCCGCGTGCAATTGGCCCGCTTCGTGCATCTGCTTAACGATCTGGATGCGATCTTCTGCCGGAACCTTCAGCTGGTTGAACGCCGTCAGCAGATCTCCCAAACGTGCACCGCCGCGGTTGCTGGGGTCCAACGCGATAAAATCTTCGGTGACTTCTTGCGGCGGCAGTTCTTCGCCCGGCTCGGGCTGAGGCTCGGGCTTGAGCATCGTGATGGTCAAACCATCATGGCTGATGATCGTCGGGCTGATCTCAACATCGCCGGACATCACGATCGTGCCGGTGCGTTCGTTCACAACCACGCGAGCCGAGCCGGTGACTTGTGAGCCGTCGATATAAGCTTCGAGGATGTTGGCGATGAACGACGCGGGGTTGGAGCGTTCGTATTCGGGAACACGAACAAAAACGTTCTTCGCATCGATCGCCCGCGCTGCCTCGGGGCCGTCGGGTGAAACAAGGCCGTTGATCAGAGCGGCAAGGTTGTTGGTTGTGGTCCAAGAAGCGTTGGCTTCGTTAACTATTAGTTGGATATAACCGCGATCGTTGATGTAGCGGGCCCGGATCGACTTGGTCATCTTGGCCCCGCTCTCGATCTTGCCGGTGCGGGGGGCGTTGGGGTCTTCAAGCTTCACGGCCCCACGGGCCAGGGCCATGATGTCCGAATCAACGTGTTCGCCAACCAGCGGGATCAGAAACAGACGACCACCCGCTAGCGACTGGGCCGGTCCTACGCAAGACACATACACATCCAGCAGATCGCCCTCACGGACACCCGCTGCGGGCACGGTCGCTTCGATCGCGACCAGCGCCACCGACTTGCTGTTTTCCAGTTCACGCAGGTTGGTCTGGTCATCCATCAGCCGCGAGATCACTTCGACCAGCGGACGGTGGGCAGGGGCGAAGTCGCCGCCGTCGCCCGTGCCGTCGAGGCCAACGACCAGGCCCATGCCAACAAGCGTGGAGGTCTCCGAACCCTTGATCCGCACGATGCTGCCGACCTCGAGGGCGATCGCCTGGGTGCCGATCAGCAGCGAGCTGAGCACCGCGATGATCCAGAGCAGATTGAGGCGAGATGGTCGAGCGTGCTTCATCGTGTTGCGTTCAGTTGATTGCGTTGGATTAGTCAAAACCGTTTCCCTAAAAGCCTTACCAGGGGAAGATGAAGTCCATAATTTCGGTCAGCAGGCCCTTGTCGGAGGCCTTCTTGAGGTGGCCTTCGTGCTGTTTGTCGATGAACAGGTCCGCGATCTCGGTCGACAGCACGGTGTTGTCGACCGTGATGTCGTCAACCCGGCAAATGCCCGTAGCGACCAGGGTGTACTGTTCGTCGTCGCTGCGGATCGTCTTGCGGGCCTGGAGCACAACGTTGCCGTTGGGCTTCACGTCGATGATCGTGGCCTGGATGCGGGCGGTCATCGATTGGCTGTTCTCATAATCACCCTCCCCCTCGAAATCGCTGTCTGCCGAGACATCGACCTTCACCGTACCGTTCGGGAACGTGTTGGGCACGATGGTGAAGTCCAGCAGATCGCTCAGATTGAACCGCGGGAACTCCGCGATCTCGCCGGTCCATTCCGAGGACTTCTCGGTTTCCAGCGAGGACGAGAACGTCGTCTGCGTGTCTTCGCGGATGATGATGCTGATCAGGTCGTTGACTGCGAAGGTGCGGGGCTCGGGAGCGGTCACCGCCATGAAGCTCGTCGCAGCGATCGCGGGGGACAGCGTGCGGTCGTCGGTTTGCATACCCGGGGCCGGAACCACGCTTTCGCTCACCATCTCATCCGCAAACGGGTCGGCAAAGAATTCATCGCCCGTGCTGTACAGCGAAGAGCTAAGCTCTTGGCTCAGAGCCGTAACCGAAACACCGCTCAGGATCACGATGGAAAGTAAAGTCGACTTATTCATTACCAAGCCCTCTCTTCTGTATTCTCAGCCTGCAACGCCGCATGGGTCTTGATGGTGGCTTGACGCTTGCCCGACACCGTGGCGTAAACCGTCTCACGGGTCTGCGGATTCTTGATCGCGATGATGTCGCCCATCGCCCCTTCTTCGGAAGCCCGGCCGACGGTCCGCACCACCAACGAACCGCTCACGCAGGCCACCGTCACCAGATCGCCACGCTTCACCAACACGTCCGGTGCGACGTGGTCGACGAGCAGCACGCTGCCTTCACGAAGAGCCGACGCCGAGCGTTGGCCCAAGACCAAGCGGGGTGAATCCAGCGTTTCGCCCGGATCGGACGTGATCAAGACTTCTTTCAAAGCGGTGTTCTCCTTGGAAAACACTTCGCCGCGCCGAATTTGCTTGATCGCCACCACCGCCGTGACTCGGCGGGAAACGTCGGCGGTCAGCGTCGCTTCTTCGACCGTGCCGGCGGCGTCGTACCGACGGACCTTCATCGGCACCCGGCCCAGCCCGCTACGACTCATGCTTTCGATCTCATACCTCCCCACCGCTGCACTGCGGTTGAGCCAAGCCGCCGCGTCGGCGTTGCCCCGGAAAGTGATTTCGAGTTCATCCATCGTTGCGGCATTGAGCTTCTCGATCTCTTGGATCAGCAAACCGCTGACCGTCAGTGTCGCGTTGGCTTGGTCAACAGCGAGCTTGTTATTGGTCACCACCGCACGATCATTCACCACCGCGGGGGAAGGTAATTCATCTTCGTTCACCAGACGCGTCACAACGCTGGACGAACGCCCACGCAGAGACAGGTCCGACCAGTTCACCTGCGATTCACTTAGCACCCGGCGGACCGTCGCGAGTTGCACGGTCAATTCATCTTGCCCTTCCGCAAACCGGCCGACGACCAACTCGCCCAAGGTCTCGGCATACTCGCCTTCGAGCTCGGCGATCTCCATCAGCCGAACGGCCGGGCCTGCAGTACCCGCCTGCTCGTGCAGACGCACCGAGTCGGCGGCGGCGGACGACGCGAGGGCAAGGCTCAGAATGGCGGTGAATGGCTTCATTTCAGTTCACTCGATTCATTCGCGAATCACCTAGCGACGCTCTTACCGGCGGAGGTTGCCCACGACCTGAAGCACTTCGTCCGCGGCTTGGATGGTCTGGCTGTTCATCTCAAACGCCCGCTGCGTCTTGATCAGCGAGACCAGTTCGGTCACCGGGTCGACGTTTGAGTTCTCGAGATGGCCCTGCAGGATGGTGCCGAAGCTGCCTTCGCCGGGGTTGCCTTGGATCGGCGGACCCGAAGCATCGGATTCCACATAGATGTTTCCGCCGATGGACTTAAGCCCTTCTTTATTTACAAAGGTCGACAGCTGCAGTTGGCCAACATCCGAGTTGGTTCCGTCCGGATTGGTCACCGCGACGGTGCCGTCGGCCGAGATGCTGACGTTCACCGCGTCATCCGGGATGGTGATGCCGGGTTGCACGCGGGGACCTTGTGAGTTGCCCAACACCAGTTCGCCATCGCGGTTGGTGAAGAAGTTGCCTGCACGGGTGTAGCCCACGCCGCCGCCCTGCTCGCTGAGGATTTGCACCTCGAAGAAGCCGTCGCCCTCGATGTACACATCGAGTTCACGCCCGGTGGTGACCGCCGAGCCGAGCTCAAAGTCGTACTGGGTGTTGCTGATCTGCGTGCCCAGGCCGACTTGCAGGCCCGCGGGGCTGTGGTCGCCGTTGGCGTTTTCGACGCCGGGCTGCTTCTTCTGCTGATAGATCAGGTCCTCGAAGTTCACCCGCTGGGACTTGAAGCCCGTGGTGTTGACGTTGGCGAGGTTGTTGGCGATCACGTCCAGCTCGGTGGAGAGCGCGTTGAGGCCGGTGGATGCAGAGTGGAGGGCGAGTACTGCCATGTTTTAGTTCTCAGTGATTCCGTGTTGGCGAACGCCTTTAGGCGACTCTTCCTAGGGTGTTGACCGCTTTGTCCATCAATTGGTCGTGGTACTGGATCAAACGGCCGTTGCTTTGGGCCGCTTTGCCGCTGGCCATCACAGCCATCATGGCGCTGATGGCGTTGGTGCCGGACGACTCCAACGCCCCCACTCGGATGTCGGGGGTATCCGCGATGACGCGGGGATCGTTGCCTGTGAAGGCAAACAAGTTGCCGCCGGCTTTCTGGAGTTGGTCGGTGTTGCTGACGGTGGCGACCTGCAGCTGGCCGACGTCGGCTCCATTTTGCTGCAAGCGGCCGTCGGGGCTGATGGTTACTTTTACGCCGGGCTCAACCGCAATGGGCTGATCGCTGCCGTTGAGCACACGGTGACCCGTCGCGGTGACGACGTAGCCCTGGCTATCGATCGCCAATCGGCCGTCGCGGGTCAGGCGGACCGAGGTTTCGCCGGTCTGAGGATTCACCTGCTGCACCGCGAAGAAGCTGCGGTCGTCGGTCAATGCGACGTCGAGGTCCCGCCCGGTCTGCTCGATGGGGCCGGCCGAGAAGCTGGTGCGTTGCGTGCCGGCCAGGACACCGCCGCCGAGGCGGTCGAGCAGCTCTTGCGAGGTGCCGAAGGGCGTGGCGTCTTCCTGGGCCTCGGCTTGGCGTGGCGTAATCGTGGGCAGGTCGGGCTTGAAGCCGACGGTGTTCACGTTCGCCAGGTTGTTTGCGAAGACGTCCTGACGATACGAGTTCGTCAGGACGCCTGATGCGGAGAGGTACAGGCCGTAATTCATGATCGGTCCTCCGTGACCGAGCGATCAGCCTGCGGGGTTCGTCCCTGAACCCACTGGGTGTCTTTCTCCATCCTTACCGTTGATGGATGCTGCGCCACCGTTTGGCGATGGACCGCCGCGGCCAGCGTCGCCAGCCGTTGGATGCCTCGCCCCAGATCGCTGTGGCCCTGGCCGTCCGCAGCAAAGCGGGCAAGCTCGAGCCAGTTGATCTGGGTGTCGCCGGTCATCGTATTGGGCAGGGCTTGGCTCAAGGCGGTCTCACAAAAAAGGAAACGGTGTCCCCGTGTAAATCGCAAGCCCGGTGCCACCCGTGCCAAACCGCACGAACCACGGTCATCTGGCCGCCCTAAAACATATAAAACCCTTTATTTTCAAGGGTATTTACACCTTTGATTTATTTTGAAGTAACGCGAAGCTAATCCGCCTACGACGTGAACTGCGGTCACGCTCGCGCAACACCTGCAACATGGCGCAAGCCCTGCGCGGCCAGCCGTATCTGCGCGGCGTGAAACTGACTGTGGTTCACCTCAGAAGTGATCGATGATCAGCAAAGAGTTGGTTGAGCCGAGAAGTGAGCGGCTTGGCGATCTTGGGATCGTCGAGCGACCGACCGATGCCGATCAAAAGGCGGACCAGGCCGTGGTAATCGTCGAGATGGATCACCTCGCGATCGGTCTTGGTTTTGTCCTCGTTCATGTTGTGGTAGTTGCCCAGCGGCAAGCAGACACAGGTCGCGATGTAGCCTAGCGCCTGGTAGGCCGACGCTTCACAGGTGCCACCCGTCATTAGTTTGCGTTGCCACTTGAAGCCGTCGTCCTCCGCCGCGATCGCCTGAGCCACCTGCCCCACCGCGAAGGTCAGCCCGGGATCGAAGGTGCTGGTGCGGTCGCCCACCCGCACGATCGGCCCACCGCCGAGCGGGGAGTCCGCGAAGCTCTTGCTGTTCTCCAGCGCGATCAGCCGGGCCTTCTTGGGGATGATGCCCGATTTGCACGCGGCAATCGCCCCAACGAAGCCGATCTCTTCCGCCCGGGTGCACAGCAGACGGATATCGGGCGGGTCTTTGCGGATCTTCAGCAACTCGCCGAACGCAGCGAACATCGCCGCGGCCCCCGCGAGGTCGTCGCAGGCTGGGGCGTATAGACGGCACGCTTTGATCTGCGCGGGGCCAACGTCCCAAGTCAGAATGTCGCCCGCCTGGGCCTCGACACGTTGGCGGAATTCGACATCGACCGTTTTGAAACCGCCCTTTTCGGCAGGCCGGAGCGCTCGGATCGTGCCCGGCGCGCTTGGTTTCATAGACGAATCGCCACGGTACAGCCGGACCTTGGTACCGACAAAGTAAGGGTCCTGCACACCGCCGCGGAACTCGGCCGTGACTGTTTTGCCTTCCATCCCCGTCACCACAAAGGCAGGGTGGTCGAGGTGGGCGGTGAAGATGATCGGGGATTTGGAATCGACCCCAGCACGCTTGAGCATCAGATTGCCGTAGCGGTCTCGGGTGAGCTCGACGTGCTTGCGTCGCTTGGCCCAGCGTTCAACCCAAGCGATGACGCGGTCTTCCCGGGCGGTGGCGGTGGGCAGGCCGGTGAGTTGCACAAGATCAGCTTCGTGGCGGGCTCGGGTCGTGGCGTTCATGCCGACGATGGTACCCTGCCCGGATGACGACCGACTCGAATATGCCAGCCTCGGACAACACCCTGGCGGTGGACGTGCGCGACGCGGTACTCAAAAGGGGAGCCACCACTATCCTCAACGGCGTCTCGCTAACCATCGGCCGAGGCGAGTACGTCGCACTGCTCGGCGCCAACGGCTGCGGCAAGACTTCGCTGTCGCGCCTTCTGCTAGGACAGCTTTACCCGACGAGCGGACGTGTCACCGTGCTCGGCCGAACGCTCGGCCAAACCGATGTCCGTGAGCTCCGCCAGCACATCGGCGTCGTCAACCCCACCACCGATTCGACGCCCGGCCCCGGCAGCTTCCACATCAACGGCGCCGTCGTCGACGCCTCGCTCTCGGTCACCGAAGCGGTCTGCACCGGCTACTTCGCCACCGTCGGACTCTACGACCGCCCCACCCTCGAGCAACGCGAACACGCCCGCGCCATCCTCCAACACGTTGGCCTCGGCCACCGGCTCAATCACCGCTTTGGCGTGTTGTCGACCGGCGAACAACGCCGTGGGCTGATCGCCCGGGCGTTGGTGCATCGGCCCGAGTTGATCATCCTCGACGAACCCACGGCCGGACTCGATCTTGCGGGGTGCGAGCAGGTCTTGGCCACGATCGATCACATCCTGCGTTCGCCGAACCCGCCCGCGGTGCTGATGATTACGCACCACGTCGAGGAACTCTCGCCACTGACCGCCAAGGTCTGCCTGATGCAAAAAGGACGCATCGTCGCCGAAGGCCATGCCGATCAGATCATCACCCCCGAGTCGCTCACCGCGACCTTCGGCTGCAAGGTTTACGTGCAAAAACGCCACGGCCGATTCTGGCTCGAAGTCCTGCCCGAAGCGTTGCTGGAACTGGTGGGTGACCGATCCACGAACGACTGACCTATGATGGGGTTGGCATGGACCTCATCACCCGCATCGCGATCGCTTTCTGGGGCACCCTCGCCGAGATGGCGCCGTGGCTGATCCTCGGCTTCGTCGCAGCGGGTGTGCTCTCAGTCTTTTTCTCCTCGGCCTTCATCGAGCGCCACCTTGGCGGCAAAGGGCTGGGCTCCGTGGTGAAAGCTGCGGTGCTGGGAGCGCCGCTGCCGCTGTGTTCCTGCGGGGTGATCCCACTCGGAGCTTCGCTGTACCGTCAAGGCGCAAGCCGAGGTGCGACTTCCTCTTTTCTGCTGTCCACGCCGCAGACGGGGGTGGACTCGATCGCGGCGACTTATGCGTTGATGGGCCCGGTGTTTGCGGTGGTGCGGCCGGTGGTGGCTTTGATCAACGGCATCTTGGGTGGGCTGTTAATCGATGTGGCCGCTAAGGCAGATGTCGCAGGATCGTCCGCTGAAATCAATAAGACCTCTTCGTCTTGTTGTTCATCGAAGCCTTCGTGTTGCGCTGAACCCCAGCCTGCTGTGTCTTCTTGCTGCGGAACACAGCCCGAGCGGGCCGAAACGTCTTGCTGTAGCTCGAAACCCAAAGCCGAGTCGTCTTGCTGCTCGTCATCCGCCAAGCCCACCACTCCGTCGCCCGGAGCCAAACTGAAGCAGGCGTTGCGCTACGGCCTATTCACCCTGCCGGCCGACATCGCGGGAGCCTTGGTCGTAGGGTTGGCCGTTGCCGCGTTGCTCACAGCACTAGTCCCCGAGGATGCCTTGGCCCCGTACCTCGGCGGTGGGGTGCTCGCCATGTTTGCCGCGGTGATCGTTGGGGCCCCGCTCTACGTCTGCGCCACCGCGTCGATTCCGATTGGGATGGGGCTGCTCGTCGCAGGGGCCTCCCCGGGCGCGGTGCTCGCATTTCTCATCGCCGGCCCCGCGACCAATGCAGCGACCATCTCCGTGACCTGGAACTTGCTGGGACGGCGTACCGGAATGCTGTATCTGCTAAGCGTCATCACAACCGCCGTGTGTGCAGGGCTGCTGCTCGATGCAGTGTTTTCGCTGGATCAACTGCTCATCCCAGCCCACGCCCTAGCCGCCCACGAGCACGGCCTCAGCATGTTTGACCACTTCGCCGCGATCGCTCTGTTCGCCCTGTTGATCCCGGCCATCTACACAAAATTTATTAAGCCCCGCTTCGAACCCGCTCCCTCGGCTTTACAATCCCCGGCATGAACGCCACCTCCGACACACCTCATCCGCCGCTGACCTTCCGCGATTTCCAGCAGCACATCTACGACAAATATCACGCCACCGACAGCGCCCGAGGCACCGCCGGGACATTTATGTGGCTCGTCGAAGAAGTCGGCGAGCTCGCCACAGCGCTGCATAAATCGGTCGGCGAAGGCGGTGACACCTCCGGTGATGACGACCCCGCAGGCGAATTCGCGGACGTCCTCGCTTGGCTGTGCACCCTGGCCAACATCAACAACGTTGATCTCGAGCAAGCCATCCGGGACAAATACTTCAAGGATGGTGGCCCGACCGGGACAAAATGATTACTCAATGAGTTCTGTATCCGGGTGAGCAGAAAACCATCCAAACCAGAACGCGCGGTGGGCGGGGAGGCGGCTAAGAGTTTGGCCGTCGGCGGTGGCCAACGCGTTTTCCGTCACCTGCCAGACACGATCATCGTCACTACTAACTGTGTTATCTGCTTCGTACGTCTCAAAGCGCAGCCCCATACTTTCGTAAACGCGGTTAGCACCCGACGGATCTGTGAGTACGACATAGTCGGCGTCGCCGAGGGTGCCCTGGAAGACCGGGGTTTCGGCAAGCATGCGGGTATCGATCGCGGTGGGCTTGGCATCGTCACCGCCGAAGCGGAGGGCGAGGATTTCGTCTTTGTTGAGCAAGCGGTCATCGGTTTGCGGGACCGTGAACATCAGGCGGTCAGTGGCGAAGTAGCTTCGGTAGGCGACGCCCTCGCCATAGTCACGGCGGTGGCCGGTGTTGAGGCTGAGGACGGTGGTGTCGGGGTGTTTCTTCTTCCACTCGCCCCAGGTGGTGGTGACGACATGAAGAGGGTTGAGCTTGATGCCTTGGCCGACGAGTGGGCCGATGACCGGTTCGCCGGTGAGGGTCGACCACATTGATTCGGTGGCGTGGTCGTACATGAGTTTGTTTGAACGGTAGAGAAAGCCGCTGGTGCCGAGCTCGTGGTGGGTACCATCGACGACGGTGTCGTAGACGATCATCGAGCCGCAGAGTGTGCAGTACACGCCGTTGACTGAGACCTGATCGCCTTCGGGGCCAAACGTGTCTTTGAACATCTCGTGCCAGGCGAGGATGCGTTTGGGATAGGCCCGGGCTTCGCCGTTGAGTTCGATGCCGAAGACAACATTATCGTCGTCGAGATACGCGGCCTCCTTGGCGTCCGCGGCAACCATCTCGGGGTTCTTCAACGGGGGGATGCCGTCACGCTGAACGCCGCCCCAGCGCACTTCGTCCAGACGGATCGAGGCCGACTCGGTGTGGTCATCGAAGTACGTGGCAAACCGCGGATCGAGCTCCTGGTACAGACGGGCTTTGAATAGACCGTAATGTGGGTGGGGTTCGTAGTCTTGAGCCCACGTCCACCGCCAAGCTCTGTCCCAATCACCCTCAAAATGCTGCCCACTGAGCTCATCGATCACCCGGTTCATCCACTGCCGGTGATAATGCTGACTGAACCGAGCAATCTCGAGCAGCATGGGTAGGTAACCCGGCCGCCAGCCTTCGCGTACCTCTTTCACCGCCCGCTCAAATGCCTTAGATTCATTGGTTTGCAAGGCGAAAAACGCTTCGAGTGGCAGCTCTCCGTCTTCGAGAGCGGGTGCGTCAGCCACCAGGACCGCCACCTCCTCTGAATCAGGGATCTCGTCTTCATCAAACAGAGGGGTAGCGTCGATCTGAGGGGGTTCAACGACATACCCCTTCGCCCACCATCCGCCGTAAAACGCGGCAACGGCAACAATGAGGGTGAGAGCTATCCAGCCAAAACTGAACCGTTGAGATGTGGATTGATCCATATCTCACAAACCATCCGACCGGCCGATCTATTCCCCGCTCAACGCAGCCCGAAGATCGGCAGTGGATCGGGGACTTCGTCGATCACGCCCGCGTCCACGAGGTACTGAGCGATCACCCCCATATTCTCGTTAAGAAACTCTGGCCAGAGGGAATCCGGATCATTGGGGCTCCAGTCGTACCGCATCGATTCAAGTGTGACTTCAATCGGGTCGGCCTTTTCGACCAGCAGCCGGTAGGCCGCAACGGTGCCGCCCGTGCGTTGGGTGCCGGCCCCGCGGTGGACCAAGGTGATGACATCGTTCTGTACCGCGTCGTGCAACAGTTCGACAACACTCGCGTATTGCTCGGGAGTGCCCAGGCCGTTGCCGCTCATGGGGAAACGTTCGTAGTCGATGCTGAGGTCTTTGATCGCCTGCATCTCGGCGACGTGGTCGGGATTGTGGGTGGCGTAGCCGTGCAGGAGCACGACCCGTTCGATGTTGTGGCTTTGCAACACGCCGCGGATCAAACGGCGGTCGATCTGGCCGCTCCGGTAGACCGTGCCCTCAACCACGGTGCCGAGCCGACGCGGGATGAGCTGATCTTCAAACGCCGCAACAGCGCCGCCCGCCAAGACCAAGCAGATCAACACTCCAATGACCACCGCGTGAAGCGGACGACGTCGAATTGCATCAGTCATATGAGACAGTGTCACGTCTCAGCAGGCGATTCCGGTTAGCGATCGATGTGAACTCGGTGAGTTAATGGTGTGGTTTTGGTTTGCGCGCCATTACCCCGCATTGGCCTTGTTGACCGCTCGCTTCAACCCGGACCAAACGTCGGCAGCGATTCCGGCACACTTTCCAAAACACCTTGTTCAGCTAGTAAAACCGCAATCGCGCGCATGTTCTCATTGAGAAAGGCCGGCCAGGTGTGATCATCGTCAGTGTCCCACCCGTAGGACCGTGCTTCGTCGTACACCTCCGCAGCGTCGGCCTGCTCGACCAATAAGCGGTACGCCGCGACCGTACCGCCGGTCCGCTGCGCCCCCGCACTGCAGTGGACCAGCGTCGGGATGTTGTTACGCACCGAGTCGTCGATGAGCGTCACCACCGCCGCGTAGCTCTCGGGCGTGCCCACGCCGTTACCTCGCATCGAGTGCCTGATCACTTCAATCCCCAGCGCCTCGGCGGCGTCTTTCTCCGCCACGTGGTCGGGATCGTCGAATTCGTAATTGCTCATCACGACGATGCGCTCGATCCCGTGCTCTTTGAGGAAGCCGTGGATCAGACGGCGATCGATCTGACCGCTGCGATAGACCACGCCCTCGGCGATCGGGCCGAGGTTGCGCGGGAACCACTGCTCGTGGAACTCGTGCCAGATCCCCCATAGCGAGATGATCAGTACCGCGGGCCAAACCCAATGGATCCAGCCCCGCTTCAAACTCTCACTGGGTTGATTCTCGGCTGGCTGGCGACTGCCAACCGTCTCCGAATCAGCCGCGTTCAACCGAGACCACCGGTGAGGAAGAACGCAGCGACCTGGCTGCATCGATCACTGTCCGTGCACGCCGGGCAATGCCCGCGGCGTCGAGGTCGGCCCCGGCGAGTTGGTTGGTTCGACTATCCGGTCCAACCCAAGTCGCGGGCATGCCGTGGCGATGGATCAGTCGGGAGTCGAGTGCTGCGGCGTTGGCCGTGTCGAGGACCGCGCTGCCGAAGCCGCCGTCGACCAAGTGGTCTTCAACGGTCAGGATCGGCGTGCCTGCTTCAAGCAGTTCCGTGATCAGCGCGATATCCACCGGCTTGGCGAAGCGGGCGTCGTAGATCGCGACATCGAGTTCGTGCTCACGCAGCATCGGGAGGGCTGAGCGGGCATCGATCACGGTCGTGCCGTAGGCGAGGATCGCCAGGTCGGGTTTGTCGCTCTTCGCAGGCTGGATGCAAACCGCTTTGCCCAGCTCGAACGGCGTGGCGTTTTCTTGCACCGGTTGCTCGGCGACATTGGCCCGCGGATAGCGCAGGAAGGTGGCTCCTGCGTCGTAATCCCGCATGAACGCAAGTGCTCCGCGGAGCGAAGGCTCATCCGAGGCCGCCATCAGGACGACATCGGGGAAGGTGCGGAACATTGCAATGTCCATGAAGCCGTGGTGCACCGCGCCGTCGCCGCCGACGTACCCCGCCCGGTCCATGCAGACACGTACCGGCAAGCCCTGCAGCGCGACTTCCTGAAAAACCTGATCGAGTGCTCTTTGCGAGAAGGTCGAATACACCGCAAAGAACGGCTTAAGCCCGCTCTTGGCCAGGCCCGCGCACATGTCCATCGCATGGGATTCGCAAATGCCGGTGTCGAGGGTGCGCTCGGGGTATTGGTCGATCAGCTTGTCGACGCCGGTGCCCGGGCCCATCGCCGCGGTGACAGCAAAGACCTTTTCATCTTCCGACATCACGTCCAGCATCGCATCGGCGTACGCCGCGGTGAACGATCGGCCGCCGCTGTCGATCTCGACCCGGCAGCCCTCACGCTTAAACGGCTTGGGCGAGTGGAACTTGGTCGCATCGCCCTCGGCAAACTCGTAGCCCTTGCCTTTGATCGTCTTGACGTGCAGCAGCACCGGGCGGTTGATGTCTTTGACCTCAGCGAGCGTGGGGATCAGCGTCGGGAAGTCGTGGCCGTCCACCGGGCCGATACAGATGTGCCCGAAGTGCTCGAACATGTGGCCATCCGAAATCATGGCCTTGAGCATCTCGCCGCCGCGGTGATAGACCTCTTCGAGGATTGATCCGCCAGGGATGCGATCGAGGACTTCCTTGCCCCGGCGTTTGATGTCGTGGTAGGTCGGGCTGACCCGGACGCGATCGAAATAGCCCGCCATCGCGCCTTGAGGCTGGCTGATGGACATACCGTTGTCGTTGAGGATCGTCAGGAACTGCCGATTCAAGGTGCCGGCGTTGTTGAGGCCTTCCAGAGCCAAGCCGTTGACAATCGACGCGTCGCCGATGAGCGAGACAACCGAGCGGTCGGATTGGCCTTGGCCGCCGGCGAGGACATCGTCGCCGCGGGCCATGCCCACGGCGGTGCTGATCGCGGTGCCGGCGTGGCCGACGCTGAACAGGTCGAACTCGGATTCTTTGGGCTCGGGGAAGCCGGACATGCCGTCTTTTTGGCGGAGTTTGTCCAGCAGGCCCAGACGGCCGGTGAGCAGTTTGTGCGGGTAGCACTGGTGGCCGACGTCGAAAAGGAGCCGATCGTGACCGAAATCGAAGACGTAGTGCAGGGCGATGGTCAGCTCGACTACGCCGAGGTTGGGCGCGAGGTGGCCGCCGGTCTTGGAGACCTGCTCGCAGATCTCGTGGCGGATCTCGCTAGCCAACTGCGGAAGCTGGTCGGGCGCGAGCTTCTTGAGGTCGCGCGGGCCGTGGATCGTGGGTAAGAGTGCTTCGGGCATGGGCTTAGGGGTCTCTCTGGCCGGGCAGGCCCACGGGCACGCCGGCGTATCATCCTCAATAAATCTTACGCAGCCAAGGCCGACGGGTTTGGGCAATCCTGGAACTTCCCGGAGCCACCCATCCCCCGGGTAGCGCCACCATTTTACTTTCGACGCACCGCCAGGTCATCCGCCAATCTACGCAGCGGCTCCGCAGACGCCCCCAAGGGCTCTAGCAAATCATGGGCCTCGGTTTGAAGCCGCTTGACCTCCGCTTGAGCCCCCTCCACGCCCATCAGGCCCGGATAGGTCAATTTCCCCGCCTCGGCGTCTTTCTGGGTCGCCTTACCCATCGATTCGGCGTCCGAGGTCACATCCAACAAGTCGTCCACCACCTGGAACATCAATCCCACCACGTCGGCGTACCGTGTCAAAGCCTCAATTTGCGATTCGCTGCCCCCCGCGCAAAGCCCCCCCATCCGGGCCGCCCCACGGAGCAGCGCCCCGGTCTTGTTGCGGTGGATCCGGATCAGGCGGTCGATCCCGTGGACGCCGTCGTCCTCGGGCAGGGTGTCGTAGATCTGGCCCGCGATCATGTCGTTGGTCGCCGTGGCCAATTCACCCACCAACGCCAGCCCAAGCGTCGCGTCCCCGACGTTGCGCGTGACCAACTCGAAGCTCAACGCCAGCAAGCCGTCGCCCGCCAGGATCGCCATCGCCTCGTTGGTGTGCTTGTGCAGCGTCGGCCGGCCGCGACGCAGGTCGTCATCGTCAATCGCCGGCAAATCGTCGTGCACCAAGCTGAACGCGTGCACCATCTCGATCCCCACGGCCGCGGCGAGCAGCGGATCGGGCATCGGGCCGTCGACGAGCGGGCCTTGGACCGCTTCGTAGCTACGGACCACCAGTGTCGGCCGTACCCGCTTACCCGGGCCCAGGCCGGAATACAGGATCGCGTCCGTCAGGTTACGGGGCAGGCCGCGCTGCGAGAGATAATCGCGGAGCTTGGCATCGACCTCAGCGATGAGTTGGTCCAGCGGGATGCCGATGTGAGACGGGGTGTCGGTGTTCATAAAGCTTGACCCAGACAACAGGATACCGATGTTAGGCACCCACTTGCGCCGCGACCCAATCCGCGAGCCGCTGCGCCCCGTCTTGGGGAGGCTGATCGCGCATGGCCCGGGCCATCTGTTGCCGTTTCGCAGCATCGCCCAGGATGGATGCAAAGACTTGGGCGAGTTGCTGGGCGTTCTCTGCCGGGTCGATCTGGTCTTTCACGACGACCGCGCCGCCGAGCTCGACTAAGGGCGCAGCGTTGTGCTTCTGGTGCTCGTCCTTGTGGAACGGATACGGCAGCATCACGCTCGGCACGGCGTTGGCCCAGGCCTCGCCCACCGTCCCCGCCCCGGCCCGTGTCAACGCCACGTCCGCCGCCCGCCACGCCAAATCCATCCGATCACAGAACGGCAGCGCGATCCCCGCGCTTGGCGGGATACCTTCGGGCCCCAATCCCTCAGCACTGGGCCCAGTGACATGCAAGACCTGCCAATCCCCGAGCACACCGCGTTGGTACAGCCGACTAATCGCCTGGTTGATCGTCCGCGCCCCCTGGGACCCGGCAAAAATCAGCAGCGTCTTGCGATGTGGATCCAGCCGAAAGTAGCTGCGTGCTTCCTGCGGCGTGCAACCCGCCACGGCCGACCTGCGCAAAGGAAAACCAATCACCTCGGCGTCCGGCAACGGCTTCGCCCCGGCGTGCGTCGAAAACGCGCTGAACACATCGCTGGCCTTCTTGGCCGTGAACCGGTTCGCCCTGCCCGGCACCGCATCCAGACTCACCAACGCCACCGGAATCCTCGCCTGGCGGGCCGCCGCGACCGCCGGGCCACTAACGAACCCGCCGGTGGCGATCATCGCTTTCGCCCCCGTCTCTTGGATCAGCTTCAGCGTGGCCGACTTTCCCCTGCGGTACGCACTGAGAAACTTCAATCCCGCTTTGGGTCGAACACTCAGCGGGGCGGCGGGGATGGTGGTGAAACCTAAGCCCGAGTCCCGGGCGATCTGGGCGTCGAGCGGACGCTGCGAAACAACTAGGTGCGGCTTCACATCCCGAGTCAGCCGTTCGACCACGGCGAGGTTGGGGTAGATGTGGCCCCCGCTGCCGCCGCCGACGAGAAGAATGGTTCGGGATGTAGGGTTGGAACCGCTGATGGACGCAGATTAACGCAGATGGCTTTTCGGTGGTGCCGAGCGAAGCGATGCGTCGAAAACATCACTCGCTTGCCGCCGCGGCCTCGGCAAGTTTCTTGCCTTCGGCGAGCCAAGCGATGCCGTCGGCAATGATGCCGCCGTCGGTCGCTTCCATGATCGGGGTCGGCATCCGGCCACCCATCATGTGCCCCGCGGTCGCGCTGTACATCACGCGCCCCTGCCCGATCTCATTAACAAACAGCGGCGTAAAACGGAAACCGTCAGGGAAGTCGTGCAGATCAAAACGCTGCCCTTCTTCCAAACGCTGTGTTTCCTCGGCCGAGAGTTGGAGCAACGGCGTCACATCCGAGGGGTTCACGACGGTGCCGTTGGGGTTGACCACAAACGAATCGCCAACGTCGAACCCGGGGAAGATGTCGTGATCAATCACAAGCTCTGCCGGGTGAGCCCCGAAGGTGACGACGTAGCCTGTCTCGCCCTCGGTCAGAAGTTCAGTGCCGCCGTCCGGCATCCAGCCGATCGCCAACAAACCGGTTCCCCCGCGCACCGCCTCCAATAACGCCTGGACTTGCCCCTCGCCCAGCTCGGCGGTCGAGGTCATCAACACCACATCAAGCTCGGCGATAGCGTCCGCGTCGGTTCCGAGGATGCTGCTTGTAATGCCCAGGGTGTTCATGCGTCGCTGGATCAGCTTGTCCTCGGCTGTCCCGGGGTCGATCACGGCGATCAATTCATAAGGCACTTCCACCTCATCACGGACGTGATCCGCCACCCGGCTATGCCAGGCAAACGCGAAGCGTTTCTCGACGTCTTCGGCGGTTTCGGAGTCCTTGGCGTACTCGCCGGCAAATATGCCAATCTCTGCGTCCACCGCGGTGCGGCTGATCACCACGCCGATGCTGAGTTTTGGCGGCGACGTGGTCGGCGGGGTGCCGACGGGCGGCGGCGAGGTCGAAGGCGGAGCCGCGCCGGTGGGCTGGTTGAGCGTGAGCACGACGCCGCTGCCCGCGAGCATCATGCCCAGAACGATGAGAGAAGAAAGCAACGGCTTGGTTTTCGCAGTGGTCACGAGGAAGGCTCCGATTTGGCTGAGAGACAGTGAAGTGGTCGCTGTGGTCGCGGCCGGCCCGACGCCCGCGACGCCGAGCTTGACCAGAGAGGTGGTGAGTACGCTGGGTACCGCCGCTGCAGCGCCTTGCTCGGCGAGGAACCCGGTGACAATCGCGGCGGGCATCGCCACCGCAGGGGTCTTGAGCCGGCCACGTACCGCATCTACCGCAGCCGCGACCCGGCGGTTCATCACCGTCACGCTGACGCCTGCCTCACGGGCAAGTTCCGTCTGGGTTCGCCCCTGAAAGAAGTGCTCGACAACGAGTTGTCGGTGCTCCTCGGAGACCGCCATCAACGCTTCGTCGATGTGCAGCTGCAATTCGTGGCGGGCCTGCGGGTCGTCGGACACTTCACGTTGCTCGGCGTAAACCGACTCCCGTTTGCGCCGCCGGGTGGTGCTTCGGCCGATGTCCGTCGAGGCGTTGAGCGCACAACGGTACAGCCAGGACCCCACACTCGTGCGGATGGTCTGGGCTTTCTCGGCGAGCTTGATGAACGTGGCCTGTACCGCGTCCTCGATGTCGGCCGGGTCGTTGAGCTGCCGACGGCAGGCGCTGTACACCAGCCCCTGATACGTCTGTACCAAATACGCAAAGGCATCCGGGTCGCGGCGTTGGATGTAGGCGTGCAGGGCGTCGGTGTCGGTCATGGCAGGCTCACAAGAAACGATATGGGCCGACCTAGGCAACAGAACAGCCGGCTCCGTCAAGATGACGGCAGCGCGGGGTAGTTTTCAACCTTGTTTTGAAATTTCTTCACATCAAACGCCAAAACGAAACGCCAACGCTTTATGACAAGTGTTGTGCCAATGGAGGGGGCCTTCATCGCGGAGGCTCGGTGGCCCAAAGGCTCAAAGAAGAAAAAGTGAAAAGAATCAGGCAACGAAACCGGGAGCGGGTGCGGCAGGGTTGCCGCCTGCTTGGCTTGATGAGTCTTCTCCGCGTCTTCGCGTCTCCGAGCCTCCGTGTTGAAGGTCCTGCTTTTCCGCCTCACGCATCGCGTTCGCATTGTCCAGCGAAGCGACCAAGCCGATCGCGAAAGCGGTGAAGATCCAGCCGGTGCCGCCGGCCGAGATCAGCGGCAAGGCGATGCCCTTGGTCGGAACCACCACGGTGACTACGGCGATGTTGATCACCGCTTGCAGGCCGACGGTTAGCAGGACGCCCAGCGCAACCAGTCGGCCAAATGTGTGGGGCGTGTCCTTGGCGATGCCCAGACCGACCCAGAGGATGGTGAGGAAAAGTCCGACGACCAGAATCGCACCGCCGAGGCCGAGCTCCTCAGCAATGATGGGGAAGACGAAGTCGGTCGTGTCTTCGGGGATGTAGTACTTCTGGACCGATTGCCCCAGGCCGCTGCCCTCGACCCCACCCTGGGCGAAGGCGAGCATCGACTGGATCGGGTGGTATCCGGTGCCTTGCGAGTCGGCCCACGGGTCCATGAAGGCGGTGAGGCGTTTGATCCGGTACGGGCTGTGGATGATCGCCGCGACGATCACGCCCACCGCGACCGGCAGCATCAGCGCCAACTGCCACAGCCGAGCCCCGCCCGCGATCAGCACACACATCGCCACCGCGCCGATCAGCGCCGCGGTGCCCAGGTCTTCGATCACGATCAGGCTGCACGCCAGGCCGACCAAGAGCAGCCCCGGCACAAGGCCCCACCAGAACCGATGCATCACACCGCGTCGCCGAGCGCAGTACCACGCTAAGCCCACCACGAGCGTCCACTTCATGAGTTCGCTGGGCTGGAAGCTGATGCCGCTACCCGCCGGACCGATGACCAGCCAGCGTGAAGCGCCGTTGACGCTCTTGCCCACGCCCGGCATCAGCGTCATGCCGCAGAGAACCAACGAGATGATCACCGCGAACCACACCGGGTTCCACCACCCGCGAGAACTAAAGATGCCTCGGAGGTCGACCCGTGACCCAAGCAGCATGGCACCCACCGCCATCACAGCGTAGATCAGGTTCTTGCTGAGCAGCGGCGCGAGGATCCCGCTGGCGGTGATGCTCGGGTCGTAGGTATTTGCGTCGATGTCGGCCGAGGCCACGCTGACACCCGCCGAGTGAACCATGACCACGCCGATACCCAACAGGGCCAGCACGCAGGTCAAGAGGATGTGGGCGGGTCGGGGCATCGGGACTAAAACGAAACGGGCGGGACAGCGGGTGGGGGTTTCACATCTCACGACCGCCGGGCCGGTGAACAAGAACTTTGATGACCTATCGACCAGTGTCGACGCCCCGCATCGAATTTGCGCCCCTACAGGGTACTCATCCCGCTCAGAGCCACCCCTAGGGCAAGCCCTGAACTTCGTTCGATCTTGGCTGGGGGAGTCCGAATGGATATACTGAGCGAAGTTGAGGTGGGACACACAGAACACGGCCAGCCGTCCCTCCGGCAAAGGCCTCGGCAAGATAAACCCTTGAATTATCGTATGAAAGAATGGTTCTCTGGCTACGACAGAGTCGGTATGGCGTCGGCGTTTGTCGTCGGTGCATGCCTGCTCCAGGCGATGACCGCGGTTCACGCGGGCGCTTCCGATCCCGCGTTCGACGCTTTGGTGGATCGTGCCCGGGCCCTTTCCGCCGAGCCTTACTCGAATGAAGCCGCCCCGCTGCCCGAAGCCATCGCCGCACTCGACTACGACGGCCACCGCGACATCCGCTGCCTGCCGGAGAACTTCTTGTGGTACGGCGGGTCCGAGCCGTTCCGGGTTCAGTTCCGCCACCGCGGCTGGCTGTTCAAAGAAGATGTGGCCTTGTCCACCGTCAATGCGGACGGCGATCAGGTCCAGCCACTCCCCTTCTCGGCCGAGCGTTTCACCTACGGCAAAATCGCCTCGGAATCCGTCGATCCCGAAACGCTCCCCGGCAACATGGGTTACGCCGGTCTAGCCCTGCACAAAGTCGGCTTCGAGGAAGTCGAAGGCAAGCTCCAAGAAACCTTCAACGAATTCATGTCGATCCAGGGCGGCAGCTACTTCCGCGCCATCGGTTTCGGCCAGCACTGGGGCTCTTCCGCCCGCGGCATCGCGATCAACACCGGCCTGCCCGAGCCCGAAGAGTTCCCCCGCTGGGCCGAGCTCTGGGTCAAGCAGCCCGCGCCCGGCGACACGTCGCTCACCCTCTATGGCCTGCTCAACGGGCCCAGCGTCACCGGGGCCTACCGCTTCGTGATCACCCCCGACACCACCACGTTGATGGACATCACCTCGCACGTGTTCTTCCGCCAATCGGTCCGCAAGCTCGGCCTCGCGCCTATCACCGGCATGTTCCTCTTCGGCGAAGAAGCCCCGGCACGCTTCGGCGACTACCGCCCCGAGGTGCACGATGCCGACGGCCTGCTCATGCAGCATCCCGACGGCCGGCTCGACTGGCGTCCGCTACGCAACCCGCACCACACCCGCGTCAGCCGATTTGCCATGACCAACCCCAAAGGGTTCGGCCTCATCCAACGTGACCGCAACTTCAACCACTACGAAGACCTCGAAACCGAGATGCAGATCCGCCCCTCGATCTGGGTCGAGCCCAAGGGCGAGTGGGGCGAGGGCTGGGTCGAGCTGCTCGAGATCGCCTCTGACGACGAAGGCATCGACAACATCGGGGCCTACTGGGTACCCGCCAACGAGACCAAGCTGACCGCGGGCGATGAACTCACTCTGTCCTACCGACTCGACTTCACCCAGAAAGTCCGCCCCGCTCAGCGTGAAGCGATGCCTTGGTTTTCCACTCGCACCATGTTCAGCGAAGGCGATGCGGAATCCGCTAACGCAAAAAGCCTTGTCCGGACTGCGGTCAGCAACGCCGCCGGCCGACCTGTAGCCCGCTTCATCATCGACACCGCCCCGCAGACCGCGTTGCCCAGCGGCACGATCGTCCGCAGCGACGTGGGCGTGATCAACGGCACCCTCGCCGGCGACCCGGTGATCCAATACAACAAGTTCAACCACGCCTACCGGCTGTTCTTCGATGTCATCGCCGATGGCACCGACCCGGTCGAGCTCCGCGCCACCCTCCGCGGCGCGACCGAGCTGGACCGCAAGAAAGAACAAGCCCCCGAAGGCACCTACGACGACGTGGTCGACCCCGACACCGGCCCGCCGCTCAGCGAAACCTGGCTCTACCGGTGGGACCCCAAGCCATGAGCGCCTCCAATCTCCCCGAACTCGCCACCGCGCAGGACATCGCCACGCCCATGATGGACGCCAACGAACCTGCACACCCCAGCGAACCGCACCCCCCCCCGCCGGCCAATGCTCAAGCAGACAACACGCCCGCTGGCGACACACGCAGTGCGGTGGAGCGCGCGGTTGCGTACTTTGTGGCATTGGGTGTGGGCGGCGAGACAGCCCTGACCCTGACCAATACGTTGGATCAACGGATCGATCCTTCCGAAGATGATTCGGCCCGGCGGACCGAGCTCATCCTCGAAGCCTTCGACCGCTGGACCGATGAACTCCCCGCCCTCATGGGTATGAACGACGAGGCCGACCGGGTCTCCTTCACGCTAGCCAACCACCTCGGGCGTCTACTCAATCAACACCCCGATGCGTTGGACCTGCCCGACGATTTCATCACGGCCATGAAACCTCTATTGGAAGATCACCCCCACGGCATCCTCCCCAATATGCCGCGACAGGAAATGCACCGCCAGCCGCTGGGCGATCTGCCCTCGGTGTTGCAGGGCGAGTTCTGGAGCGGCACCTATCGCTGGGTCGCCCCTGTTGGCGCGAGCACCAAACGTATGCTACGGGGTAACAAGAAATCACCAGCTGGCACGGCCAATTCCGACACTTCCGAGGGAAACGCTTCCGGTGAGTGACCACGTTCCCAACAGCCCCGTGCCCCGCATGCTCCGCACGACCAGCGGTGCGCTGTTCTCACGCTTCAGCCTGCTCCTGGCGACCGTGGCGAGCACGTACCTCGCGTCGTATGCCTTCGCCCACGTGGTCTTCGGCGACGACGGCAACGGCGTGAACCCTGTCACCATCGCGCTGTGGCTACTGTTCTGCGTGCTGTTTCTCTGGGTGGCCCAAGGCTTCTGGACCGCCACCATCGGCCTGCTGCAGATGCTTCGCCGATCGCCCAACGCGGTGTTCAAGGTCAAGGTCGAGGCCGAGCCTTGGAAGCCCGTTGAGGAGTTACCCCGCACGGCGATCCTCATGCCGATCTACAACGAAGACAGCGTCCGTGTCTTCGCCGGCGTCGAGGCGATCATCCGCTCCATCCACGCCCAGAGCTACACCGCCGCGTTCGACCACTTCATCCTCTCCGACACCACCGACCCGACGGTCTGGCTCGAAGAAGAAACCCAGCTCGCGGCCATCCTCGACCAGTTCGCCGACGAAGGCATCGACGTTAACATCTACTACCGCCGCCGCCACAAGAACAAGGCTCGTAAGTCCGGCAATATTGAAGATTTTTGCGAGCGTTTCGGCAGCGCCTATACCTTCATGCTCACCCTCGACGCCGACAGCGTCATGGACGGCGGCACGATCGTCGAGATGGTCCACCGCGCCACCGCGCAGGACGACATCGGCATCCTCCAGGTCCCCCCGCAGCCGGTCAACCGCAACTCCCTCTTCGCCCGCTGCCAGCAGTACGCCGCGTCGGTCTACGGCGAAGTCTTCAACGTCGGCTTCGGCCACTGGACCCACCTCGACGGCAACTACTACGGCCACAACGCGCTCATCTGCGTCCAGCCGTTCATCGACCACTGCGGCCTGCCCCTACTCCCGGGCAAGGCACCGCTCGGCGGCGAGATCCTCTCGCACGACTTCGTCGAAGCGGCGCTGATCCGCAAGGCGGGCTACAAGGTCCAGATCGCCTTCGACCTCGACGGCAGCTACGAAGAGTGCCCGACCACCCTGGTCGACTACGCCATCCGCGACCAGCGCTGGTGCCAGGGCAACATGCAGCACATCCGCCTCGTGTTCACCCGCGGGTACAAGTGGATGTCGCGCATCCACCTGGGCATGGGCGTGATGTCTTACCTCGCCTCGCCTTTGTGGCTGGCGTTTATGTTGCTGGGCTTGCTGGCGGTGGTCATCGGCGGCGGGATCACGCACGACCCGTTCACGCCGTATAGCCCGTTCCTCATCGGCGTCACGCTCTTCGCCGTGGTGATGGCGATGCTGCTGATCCCCAAGTTCTACGCGGTGTGTTTGGTGTTGCAGCGCCCGGACGTGATGCGGGCCCATGGCGGCGAGCTCCAGGCCGTGCTCGGCGCGATGATTGAGGTGGGCATCTCCATCCTGATCGCCCCGTTGATGATGGTCTACCACACGATGTTCGTGATCAACACGCTCATCGGCCGAACGGTGAAATGGAACGCCCAGCAACGCGACGAGTCGGCCGTGGGCTGGGGCGACGCGGCGCGTAATCACTGGCGACACACCGTCGGCGGGATTGTGTCCATCGCCATCATCGCCTGGCTCGCTCCGTCGCTTTTCTTCTGGGCCCTGCCTGTGCTCGTCGGCCTCGTGGTGTCGATCCCCGTTTCGGTGATGCTGTCGAGTGTCGGCGTCGGCACGTGGCTTCGCAAACACAACCTGCTGATGATCCCCGAAGAACACGAAACGCCCAAAGTCTTGCGCCTTCACGGGACCGCGCTCAAGCGAACACAAGCCGTCGCCGATGCCGTATCGGGTCAGCACCCCATGGACCGCGTCGTCCGCGACCCCGCGTTCAACCGCTTCCACCTCGCCACCCTCGCCAGCAACCGCGAGCCGTTCGAGTCCACGGTCAATGTCGCTGCCGCTTTGGAACAAGCCACCGCCGAAGGCCTATCCGAACTCGAACGCCCCGAGCAAGTCGCGATCCTCTCCAACCCCCACGCCCTGCGACGCCTGCACCACACCGCGTGGGCCACCGCCCCAGCCCAATAACCGCCCCACCACTGTCATCAAGCATCAGGCCGATTCGCTCTGTTCCTGGAGTTCCACGGTTTCGCGTGCTTCTTCGGCCAACCGCTTGGCCTTGAAGTCGCAGCCCCACTGCTGCATTTGCACCAAGATCGGCTCCAGTGTTCGGCCGAAGTCGGTGATGGTGTACTCCACCCGGGGCGGAACCTCGGGGAACACCTCACGATGCACCACCCCGTCCGCTTCCAGCTCACGCAGCTGGAGCGTGATCATGCGTTCAGTTGCATTCGGGACCAGCCGACAGAGCTCGCCGAAGCGCTTGGGGCCCTGCATCAGGTGGCACAACAGCACCGGCTTCCATTTTCCCCCGATGACGGTGAGCGAAGCCTCAACATCACAACCTGTTTTCCAACAATACTTTCGTGTCATATGCATGGTCCGAGGGAAAAAGTTTTTTTTTAATACTTACAAAAATGTAGGTACTTGTCAATTTAAATATTGCATCTACATTAATTCGCTTCAACCAAAAATCGGTTGAGGCCGACCACCACCGCTCGATTCACCCCGCCGCCACAGACCCCAAGGACAAGGAAACCCGCCATGAGCTACGACAAATTCACCACATTCAAGACCGACATCGAAGACGCCGTGATGTGGGTCACCTTCGACTTCCCGCCCGTTAACGTCCAAGGTCAAGAAATGTTGGCCGACCTCAACAGCCTCGCCCTCCGGCTCGAGACCGACCGCAGCGTCAAGGTCGTTGTGTTCCAGTCGGCCAACCCCGAGATCTGGGTCTGCCACTACGACACCAACCTGCTCAAAGACATGTCCACCGAAGCGGCGTCGCGTGACGAAGCGAAGCTGCTCGACCTGCAATCGGTCTGCGAGCGCATCAGCAAGCTGCCCCAGGCCACCATCGCCAAGCTCGAAGGCTTCGCCCGCGGCGGCGGCCACGAGCTCGCCCTCGCCCTGGACATGCGCTTCGCCGCTCGCGGCAAGTTCAAGTTCATGCAGATGGAAGTCGGCATGGGCATCCTGCCCTGCGGCGGCGGTGCCTCACGGATGGCCCGCCAGTGCGGCCTCGGCCGGGCGCTGGAAATCATCCTCAGCGCCCGTGACTTTACCGCCGAAGAAGCCGAAGCCTACGGCACGGTCAACAAAGTCCTCGAGCCCGACGAGATCGGCGAATACGTCGACAACCTCGCCAAGCGGATTTCGAAGTTCCCCGCCGAGTCGATCAACGCCTGCAAGAGCATGGTCTATGAATCGATCGACAAGCCGATCGATGAAGCCCTCAAGGCCGAGGCCTACTGGCTCTACCAAGCGACCAGCAAGACCCCCGCGGTCAAGCGCTTCCAGATCGCCGACGACAAGGGCCTCGAACACGACCTCGAGAACCAGCGCAACTGGAACGACCTGGTCATGGGTGTCCAGGAAATCCAGTAAACCCGCTTAAAGAATTTTTGCTCGATTCACTTTTGAAGGAATCTTATTGATGAAAGCCATGCTCGTTAAATCCTACGGCCCCGACTCGGTGTTCGAGTCTGCCGAGGTTGATACCCCCCAAGCCAAGGCCGGCGAGGTACTGGTCAAGATCGCCGCGTCGAGCGTCAACACCGTCGATACGATGATCCGCACGATGGGTGAAGCGCTGCCGTTGTCGCCTGCCGCCCCCGCGATCCTGGGGATGGACTTTGCCGGCACGGTCGAGGCCGTCGGTGAAGGCGTCGAAGGCTACGCCGTCGGTGATGAGGTCTACGGATGCGCCGGCGGCCTCGCCGACCTGCCCGGCACGTTGGCCGAGTACATCGCCGCCGACAGCAAGCTGGTCGCGCACAAGCCCAAAAACCTGTCGATGGCCGAGGCCGCGGCGCTGCCGCTGGTGGTGATCACCGCCTACGAAGGTCTCAAACGTGCGGGTATCACCGCGGGACAAAAAGTCCTGGTGCACGGCGGCTCGGGCGGCGTGGGCCACGTGGCCCTGCAACTCGCCAAGCACTGGGGCGCGGACGTCTACGCCACCGGTGGCGGCGACAAACAGCTCGAACTCATCAAAGAACTCGGCGCGACCCCCATCAACTACAAGACCGAAACGGTGGAAGACTACGTCGCCAAGCACACTGGGGGCGCGGGCTTCGACATCGTCTACGACTCGGTGGGCGGGGCCAACATGGCTAACTCCTTCGAGGCCGCGGCCCTCAACGGCCACGTCGCCTCGACCGTGTCGATGTGCGAGCTCGACCTGACCACCGCCCACTTCAAGGGCCTGTCGCTGCACGTCGTGTTCATGCTGATCCCGATGCTGCACAACCACAAACGTGAAGAGCACGCCGCGATCCTGAGTGACGTGGCGAGCATCGCCGAGGCCGGCGGGCTCAAGCCCGTGCTCGATGAAAACAAGTTCACGCTGGATCAGGCCGGCGAAGCCCACGCCCGCCTCGAGAGCAAGCAAGGCATGGGCAAAGTTGTTATTGAGAACTAAGCCATGACCACGGCCACCGCGTCAACCACCCCATTCCCCAGCCTCAACCGCGGATACAACAGCGTGTTCCGTGCGGGGAAGCTGTCCGTCGGCCTGGTCGTGCCTATCGAGGAGTACACCCAATCGCGGGCTCCCGATATGCACGGCCAGGCCCGTCGGATCAAGCTCGCCGAGACCTTGGGTTTCTCGGCGGTGTGGCTGCGCGATGTGCCGTTTGATGTGCCTTCGTTCGGCGACGCTGGGCAGTTGTACGACCCGTTCGTCTACCTCGGCCTGCTCGCGGGACAAACCGAGAAGATCGCGCTGGGCGTGGCGAGCATCATCCTGCCGCTGCGCCACCCCGCCCACGTCGCCAAGGCGGCGGCGAGTGTGGATGCGCTGTCGGGCGGACGGCTGATCCTCGGCGTGGCGTCGGGCGATCGGCCGGACGAATACCCCGCCCTGAACATCCCCTACGACTCGCGTGGCGAACGCTTCCGCGAGAGCTTTGAATACATCCGCAAGATGAGCGAGACCGCCCCGCCGTTCGAGAACGACTTCGGCAGCTCGCTCGGCGGCATCGACATGCTGCCCAAGCCCACGGCCGGCACGATCCCGATGCTCGTCACCGGCGGCAGCCAACAAGACCCCGACTGGGTCGCCAAGCACGGCAACGGCTGGATGACCTACCCCCGCAATCTCGACGCCCAAGCCCACGTCATCCAAGACTGGCAGCAACGTGTCGAAGCCGCCGGCCGAGCGCCCCAGCCCGTGCTGCAGCCGGTGTACATCGACCTGGCAGCAAACCCCGGCACCCCGCCTCGGCCGATCCATCTCGGCATGCAGCTCGGGATGAAACACCTGGTCGACTACGTGCAATCACTTGAAGCCATCGGCGTGAACCACCTCGCGATCAACCTGCGATTCAACCAGGCCGACATCGACGAAACGCTCCATCGCTTGGCCGACGATTTGCTGCCCAACTTCCACGATTAACCCTCCATAGACGACAAGGCACCGCTATGCCCAAAACCATCCTCCTCACCGGCGCGACCGACGGCATCGGCCTGGAAACCGCGAAGATGCTCGCGCCCCTGGGCCACCACCTGCTGCTGCACGGCCGCAACACCGCCAAACTCGAGCAAGCCAAGGCTCAAGTCGCCGCGCTGCCCGGTGCAGGCCCGGTCGAAACCTACGCCGCCGACCTGTCGGACATGAAGCAGGTCGAAGCGCTCGCGGCCGAGGTGTCCAGTAAGCACGACAAGCTGGACGTGCTCATCAACAACGCGGGTGTTTTCATGACACCGAACACCGTCACCCCCGACGGGTTGGACATCCGCTTCGCGGTGAACACGGTCGCGCCGTATTTGCTCGCGACCCGCCTGACGCCGCTCATGGGCCCAGGCGGCCGCGTGGTGAACCTGTCATCCGCCGCGCAAGCGAAGGTCGATCTCCAAGCCTTAGCCGGCCAAAACTCGCGGCCGCTCCCCGACAATACCGCCTACGCCCAAAGTAAACTCGCGATCACCATGTGGACCAACCACCTCGCGGCGCTCTACCAGGACGACGGCCCGCTCTTCGTGTCGGTCAACCCCGGGTCACTGCTCGGCAGCAAGATGGTCCGCGAAGCCTACGGCATGGCGGGCGGCGATCTGAAGATCGGTGCCGATATCCTCACCCGCGCCGCAGTGTCCGAAGAATTCGCCCACGCCAACGGCAAATACTTCGACAACGACTCGGGGCGATTCGCCCCACCCCACCGCGACGCCACCAATCCCAAGCTATGCGCAAGTGTGGTAGACACCATGCAGAGCTGGCTCGCCGCCCACCAAACTGGTGCGTAAAACTGCAGGCTAGCTCGCAAACGATTCTTTTGTCGTGGCCTTGGATTTGAAAGGGAGGGCGAGGCTCCTGCCGAGCCGCGTGTCGCCGAAACTTCGCGGCTCGGCAGGAG